>CAIQON010000407.1 GCA_903873475.1 uncultured bacterium | reverse complement strand
TCCTGAACCGTTCCGGGTTGCCCCAGATGGTGCGGATCATCGACGGCCACGGCCGCTTGATCACCAGGATGCCGCCCCTTGCCGTTCTCGACGTCATGGCCGGTCTCGTCCACGATCGCTGCCATGATGCCGGGCAGGGGCAGGGTGCACGAGCCAGGCTTGGTCGCGACCACGCCGGGCAGCGGCGTGATCATCTGTCCGCCGGTCTCGGTCTGCCACCAGGTGTCGACGATCGGGCAGCGTTCCTTGCCGACCGTACGGTGGTACCAGATCCACGCTTCCGGGTTGATCGGCTCGCCGACGGTGCCGAGCAGGCGCAGGCTGGACAGGTCGTACAGGCCAGGCAGGTCGCCACCGGCCTTGATCAGCGAGCGGATCGCGGTCGGGGCGGTGTAGAAGATGGTGACCTTGTGGTCCTGGATCATGCGCCAGAAGCGGCCGGCATCCGGGTAGGTCGGCACGCCTTCGAAGATCACCTGCGTCGCACCGACGGCAAGCGGGCCGTAGCAGACATAGGTGTGGCCGGTGACCCAGCCGACGTCGGCGGTGCACCAGAACACGTCGTCGGGCTTGTGGTCGAACGTCCAGCGCATGGTCAGCGCCGCATGCATCAGGTAGCCGCCGGTGGCGTGCTGCACGCCCTTCGGGGTACCGGTCGACCCGGAGGTATAGAGGATGAACAGCGGATGCTCGGCATCCACCCATTCGGGCTCGCAGGCGTCGGGCTGTCCCTGCTCGACGTCGTGCCACCAGTGGTCTCGGGCGCCATCGAACGCGACCGGCGTGCCGGTACGCCGGTACACGACGACATTGCGCACGCTGTCGCAGCCGCCCAGCGCGAACGCTTCGTCGACAGTGGGCTTGAGCGGGATCTCGCGGCCGCCGCGCATTTGCCCGTCGGCGGTGATCACTGCGACGGCGCCGGCATCGAGGATACGTTCATGCAGGCTCTTCGCGGAGAAGCCGCCGAACACGACAGAATGGGTGGCGCCGATGCGCGCGCACGCCTGCATCGCGACCACGGCCTGCACCGACATCGGCATGTACACGATCACCCGGTCGCCGCGCGCGACGCCCAGCGACTTCAGCGCATTGGCGAAGCGGCATACCCGCTGGTGCAGTTCCCGGTAGGAAACGTGGCTGACCTGTCCGTCGTCGGCCTCGAACACGATCGCCGTCTTGTCAGGCTGGGTGTCCAGGTGGCGGTCAAGGCAGTTCCAGGACGCGTTGAGCGTGCCGTCCTCGAACCACTTGAAGAAGGGCGCGTTCGATTCGTCCAGCACCCTGGTGAAAGGCTTCTTCCAGCCGATGTGTTCGCGCGCCAGTCGGGCCCAGAATCCTTCGTAGTCGCGCTCGGCCTCGGCGCACAGCGCCCGGTAGGCTTCCATGCCGGAGATGGTCGCGCTGCCGGCGAACGTGGCGGGCGGCGGAAAGAGACGGGTTTCGTTGAGGACGGATTCGATCGTCGACATGGGGTTCCTCCGGGACAGGCGGCACGAGCCGCTGGCTGGATGTTTCTCGGTATCGTTATGGCGAAGATGGAATCATTATTCGTCCGGGCTGTAAAGCGGTACACTTGAGGCTCAATGGCGGGCCTCCCCGCATTGCAGCGTGGTGAAACGGGTCAGGTCCGGAAGGAAGCAGCCACAGCCACTCACTGCAAGTGCCGGGGGTCAGGCTCGCCACCTCTCTTTTCGGGGTCGGGGCGCACGGTGCGCCGCGGCTGGTGGTGCCGGCGTGCTGCCCGGCAGCCAGGGCAAATACGCGTTCGGCGATCGCGTGCAGCACCTCGAATGCCGGGCGACAGCCACCGGACAGCGGCATCAACCTTCAGTCGATCCGTCTCCAATACCAATTCTGAGCGTGCGCCCCCGATGACTGGCATGACGCAGGCGCTGGCACGCAAGTGGCGCCCGAAGGGCTTCCCCGAGTTGACCGGCCAGGAGCACGTCGTGCGCGCGCTGGCCAACGCCCTGGATCGTGGCCGACTGCACCATGCATGGCTGTTCACCGGCACGCGCGGCGTCGGCAAGACCACCCTCGCGCGCATCCTGGCCAAGGCGCTCAACTGCGGGCAGGGCGTATCCAGCACGCCGTGCGGCATGTGCGACGCCTGCCGGCAGATCGATGCGGGCCGCTTCGTCGACCTGATCGAACTCGACGCTGCGTCGAACACGCAGGTCGACAACATGCGCGAGCTGCTCGAGAACGCGATGTATGCGCCGACGGCGGGTCGCTACAAGGTCTACATCATCGACGAAGTGCACATGCTGTCGAAGTCGGCCTTCAACGCGATGCTGAAGACGCTGGAAGAGCCGCCCGAGCACGTCAAATTCATCCTGGCCACCACCGATCCGCAGAAGATCCCGGTGACGGTCCTGTCGCGCTGCCTCCAGTTCAACCTCAAGAACATTCCACCGCAGCTCATCGCGTCGCGGCTCGCATTCGTGCTCGGCGAGGAATCGGTCGGCTTCGACACCGGCGCGCTCAACCTGATCGCGCGCGCCGCACAGGGTAGCCTGCGCGATGCGCTGTCGCTGACCGACCAGGCGATCGCCCACGGCAGCGGACGGGTCGACGAGGGCGCCACGCGCGAGATGCTCGGCGTGATCGACCAGCGCTATCTGTTCGAACTGCTTTCGGCGGTGGCGCAGGCCGATGGCCCCAGCCTCGTTGCCGGCATCGAGAGCCTGGCCGAACGAGGCGTCGGCTTCGAGGCCGCGCTGCGCGAGCTTGCTGGCGTGTTGCATCGGCTGGCGGTGATCCAGCTGGTGCCCGATGCCCTGCGCGATGACGACCCGGATGTCGCCCTGTGGCGCGATCTCGCGGCACGGTTCACTGCCCAGGAAGTCCAGCTCTGCTACCAGATCGCGGTACAGGGCGTGGACGAGATCGGCCTGGCGCCCGACGAGCACGCCGGTTTCTCCATGTCGATGCTGCGGATGCTGGCCTTCGCGCCGGAGCGCGAGGGCTCTGCCGAGCTGTCGCCGTCGGCTGCAGCGGCGCGTGTGCCAGAGCGTCCTCAGCCTCAGCCCGGCAGGGCGGCGACGCCGGCGGCACCGGCCGCGGCTGCACCCGCGCGGCCCGCCGGGCAGGGTGCGGCCGCTCTGGCGGCAGTCCGGGCCGCTGCCGAAAAAAAAAAGCTGACCCGGGACGACTGGGCTGAGTTCATCGCATCGGCGCGCGTCTCAGGCATGGCACGCATGCTCGCGCAGCACTGTGCGCTCGCCTCGCACGAGCAGGCTGGCGGCGTCGACCGGATCGAACTGGTGCTGCCGCTGGCGCATCGCCATCTGCTCGAGAAGGCGTATCAGGATAAGCTCCAGCAGCACCTGTCGCGCGAGTTGGGCAATGAGGTGCAACTGCGCGTGGGCCTTGGCGCGCCGCAGAATGACACTCCGGTCGAGATCGACCGCCAGGCCCGGGACCAGCGTCAGGCCGAGGCGGTTGCCGCGATCGAGTCCGATCCGTTCGTGCGTACGCTGATCGACCAGTTCGATGCCCGCCTCGACGAGGCGGCCATCGCCCCGAAATCACCCGACACCCCCGCAGCGCCTCCCGCTGCCAACACTGGACGAGACCCGAGATGAAAGGTGCCATCGGCAACTTGATGAAGCAGGCGCAGCAGATGCAGGAAAACATGCGCCGCATGCAGGAACAGCTGGCCACCCAGGAGGTCGAAGGGCAGGCCGGTGCAGGACTGGTCAAGGTCACGATGACCTGCCGGCACGACGTCAAGCGCGTCACCATCGATCCCAGCGTGATGGGCGATGACCGTGAACTGCTGGAAGACCTCGTGGCGGCCGCGGTGAACGACGCCGTGCGCAAGGTCGAGGCGACCGTCCAGGAGCGAATGGGCACGATGAGCGCGGGCATGGGGCTGCCGCCGGGCTTGAAGCTGCCGTTCTGAGCCGCACGCCCATTCCCGCTGCGCAGCCGACCGCATGTCGAACCCCCCGAGCGCACTGGCTGCGCTGATGGAAGCGCTGCGCTGCCTGCCTGGCGTCGGCCCGAAGAGCGCGCAGCGGATGGCCTACCACCTGCTGCAGCACGACCGCGAAGGCGCGAAGCGGCTGGAGGCCTCCCTCGATCGTGCGTTGTCCGACGTGCGTCACTGCGAACTGTGCAACGATTTCAGCGACACGCCGTTGTGCCTGCTGTGCGCGTCGCCGCGGCGCGACGAGACGAAGCTGTGCATCGTCGAGATGCCGGCCGACGTCCTCATGGTCGAGCAGGCGCGCTGCTTTGCGGGGCGCTATTTCGTGCTGATGGGCCGGCTGTCGCCGCTCGACGGCATGGGTCCCGCCGAACTCGATCTCGAGCGTCTCGCGGCGCGCGCGCTCGATGGCAAGGTCAACGAGGTCATACTCGCGATGAATTACACCGTCGAGGGC
>CAIQON010000406.1 GCA_903873475.1 uncultured bacterium | reverse complement strand
TGCCGGCGGCCAGGATGCTGCCGCCCTGGCTGAACGAGGAAAGGTTCGTTGCCATCTCTCCGGCTGCAGTGGCGGCGTCTTCGGAGCCATACAGTGCACGCGTGTAGGAATACTGCACTGGCAACGCCGTGCCATAACCGAACGCCAGCACCGTGCCGCTGCGATCCTCGAGCATCGCGTACGCAGCACGTGACAGCTGGACTGCGTCCGGGTCCTGTCCGAACACGCCGAGCAACGACAGGCGGTCAGGTGCGGCTGGAGCCAGCATCGACAGTTCGCCACCGTCGAAGGCCATCCTGCGCACGCCAGCGTTCGGGTTGACCGGCAACGCGTTGAGTTGCGCCGCGGTCGATGGTGTGCGGATCAGGCCGGACAGGTTGACCGAGAAGTTGCGCTGATAACCGTCGAGCACGGTGTAGCGCGCGAGCCTCGACTGCACAGCGGACAGGTTGCCGAGCGCCCCGCTGGAGATCATCGAACCGGTGAGCGACGACAGCGGCACTGCCCTGCCGTTCGCCTGCGTCACCGTGAGCGTGCCGTGGGGGTTGAAAGCCGTCGCCAGGTTCACCAGGCCGTTGCCGTAGGTGGTGTCCACGCCACTCGCGCCCAGGTCGGTGGCGGTGGCGAGCAGCAGGTTCGCGGCAGTGCCGTTGGTGCGCAGGATCGGCCATGCTCCCTGCAGCAGGAGCAGCGAGCCGCTCACCAGAGGTGCCGACATCGAGGTGCCGCTCCACGCGGAGTAGACGCCGTTGCCGCTCGTGGCTGCCGGCGCAAGGATGTTCTCGCCCGGCGCCGTCACCCAGCGCGCGGCATACGAGGTCGACTTCGCGCTGGTGTCCACCAGCGACCCCGAACCCGGACGGTTGCTGAAGGAGGACACGGTGCCCGACGCCTTGACCGAGCCGACGAGCACCAGCCTCGACACCGCCGCAGCCGTGAGGCCACGGGTGTTCGCGCCGCCGAGCAGGTTCTGCGCGCTGTTGCCGCCGGCCCAGACGATGAACGCACCTTTCCCGGCGGCATAGTTGATCGCGGACACGAGTTCGGGCGTGTTGCCGAAGGTCAGCGAAAGGTTGATCACGCTGGCACCGGCGTTCGCCGCGCGTACCAGGCCGTTGGCGACATCGGTCGAGTAGCCCGAACCGGACGCGTTGAGCACCTTCTGCGCAACGATGTTCGCGTTGGGTGCCATGCCGATCACGCTGCCGGCCGCGGTCGAATAGCCACCGTAGTTGACCGCGAACGGCATCCGCGCGTTCGCAGCGGCGATCGAGGCCACCGCGGTGCCATGGTTGTTGTCGTCTCTCGCGCCGCTCGAACAGCGGAACGTGACCGCAGCGCAGCCGCTCAGTGCATTGGATACCTGCCCGGCTGCAAACACGCTGTTGCCTGCAGCAATGCCGGTATCGACCACCCCGAGCACCTGTCCGGTGCCCCACTGGCCGGCGGAGAGGATCGCTGGCGTGAGCTTCATCTGCGCAAGCCAGGGTGCGACCGGCTGTGCGCCGGCCTGCGTGGCCAGGCCGAAAACAGCAGACGCGACCGCCAGGAAGAGTGCCTTGCGCGGTACGTCGAGCTTGGTTGCGTTCACCATCGGTAGCCCTCGAAATGTGCGGGCGATGACGGCGGCGCGGACAGTCCTGTGCAGGATCTGGCAGCTGGCTGGCATGGTCTTCGACCGTAGCCCCTGTAGCTTTGCGCCGCCGGCTTTCGCCGGGTTTGCCGTGTGGACGCCATTGCCGGTGAGGGCGGCGTCTTTCTGAAGAGTGGAGATTAGTGATGGCCGCCCCAACCGTCGCGGAGGTTATGCACTGCAGCGCTGTGAATTTTTCGACAAGAGCGGCTGCCTGCCAGCGTCGGTGGGGTCTGTTCCAGGATTCGTCGGTTCACCCTGCCTGCCGTTCGTGTCAGTGACAGGGGGGCAGGCTCGCGGTCCGCTTCCTCAAGGGGAATCCGGCTGTCAATGCGGCTCTGATCGCGAAGACTCCGTTACCGGACGCGCTGGCCTCGCTGGTGCTTGGGCTGATCTGCCTTGCTGCTGCTGGCTGGGTGTTCATCGCGCGCCCAGGAATCAGGACCTGAATCGGCGAGCGCAGGCCCCGGGCGATGAACGCCGCCTGGACGCGACGCCGCTCGACTCGACACGCACGGACGATCGCGATCGTCGTGCGCGCAATGCATCGCAATTGCGGCACGCCATCCGTTTATCGGGAGATCGTCTTCCAGGCCGCATCGGCCGCGAGCAGCACGGTGCTGTCGCCGCGGTACGGTCCGACGAACTGCACCCCGAGCGGCAGCGCCTTCTGCCCGATGCCGGCGGGGATCGTCACGCACGGCAGGCCGAGCGTCGTCCAGTTCTTGTTGAACAGCGAGTTGCCGGTGCTGGTCAGGCCGAACGGCGCCTCGCCCGGCGCACTCGGGGTGAGCAGCACGTCGACCGAGCGGAACGCGTCGATGAACATCGCGCCCACTTCGAGCACCACGTCGATCGCCCGCTCATAGAGGTCGCGCGAGGTACCGCGGCCGCGCTCGATGCGCGAGCGCAGGTCTTCGCTCAGCAGCTCGCGCTGGTTGTCGTACTCGTAGCCGAGCGAGAACGCCTCCTCGAACTGCATGATGGTCGCGTTGGCATCGTAGATCGCCACCGCCTGCGGCGGCAGGTCGGCATCGACCACCGTCCAACCGGCCGCGCGCAGCTTGTCGGCGACGTTCGCCAGCAGGTTGCGCGTGGGTTCGTCGGTCTTGTCCCAGTACGGCGTGCGATACAGGCCGACGCGGGGCCTGGCCTTGTTGCGCGCGAAGTCGGGCAGTGGCCGGCCGGAGGTGGCGCAGGCGAGCAGGGCCGCATCCTCGACGGTGCGCGCATGGGTGCCGATGGTATCGAGCGACTCGGCGACGATCTTGAGCCCGGCGCGATTGATCGTGTTGAACGTCGGCTTGTAGCCGACGATGCCGCAGAACGCAGCCGGCCGGATGGTCGAACCACCAGTCTGGGTGCCGAACGCGAACGGCACCATCTGGTCGGCCACGGCAGCCGCCGAACCACTGGACGAGCCGCCGGGCGTATGGCTCAGGTTATGCGGGTTGCGGGTGCGCGCCGGGTGGTTGTTGGCGAATTCGGTGGTCTCGGTCTTGCCGAGGATCACCGCGCCGGCACGCCGGGCGGCCGCGATGCACGCTGCATCGGCGTGCGGGCGATGGCCAGCGTAGATCGCGGAGTTGTAGGCCGTCGGCATGTCGGCCGTGTCGATCACGTCCTTCACGCCGACCGGCACGCCGTGCAGGACGCCGCGACGCGGGCCACGGTCGCAGGCGCGCGCCTGCTCGATGGCCAGTTCCGGGTCGAGGAATGCCCATGCCTGCACGGTCGGCTCGCGTTCGGCGATGCGTGCCAGGCATGCGCGGACCAGCGTTTCGCTGGTCAGGCGTCCCGCGGCGATTTCGCGCGCGGCCTGGGTTGCGGAGAACTGGTTGGCAACGCTGGCCATCGGGTTTTTCCTCTTCTTCGGCGGGCTCGGGAAGGATGCATCCGGACGACACGACTGTATCACGCGACCGCCTTCAGCCTGCTCTATGATCCGTCACGAAAGTGTCCGCGCTCCGGGCACACCCGCCTTCGAAAGCCTCATGCCGCCCCTGCCCCGCCTGTCCCGTCCTCGAAGCCCCATGCCTGCCCTGCATCCTGTCCGCCGCTGGCTGGGTACGCTGCTGGCCGCCCTGTCCCTGCTGGCGGCGCCGCTGGCCGGGACGGTCGCCGGTACGACCCTCGGGGTCTCCCTGGCCACGGCCGCAGCCGCAGCCGCATCGCTGGCCGCCACGCCGGCGGCCGCGCAACCCAGGTTGCCGCCTGGCGTGACCCGCGGTCCGAGCGTCGAGGGCATCACCGAGTACCGACTGGCCAATGGCCTGCAGGTGCTGCTGTTTCCCGACGAGTCGAGCGCCAACTTCATGGCGAACATCACCTACATGGTCGGCTCGCGCCACGAGAACTACGGCGAACGCGGAATGGCCCACCTGCTGGAACACCTGCTGTTCCGGCGCACGGCGAACATCCCGAACATATCGAAGGCGCTCGCCGAGCGCGGCGCCTGGTCCAATGGCACGACCTGGCTCGACCGCACCAACTACTTCGGCACCTTCTCCGCGAGCGAGGACAACCTGCGCTGGGTGATCGCGATGGAAGCCGACCGGATGGTCAACACGCAGATCACGCGCGCGGAACTCGACCCCGAGATGTCGGTGGTGCGCAACGAGTTCGAGCAGGGCGAGAACAACCCGGTACGGGTGCTGATGCAGCGGGTCACCTCGTCGGCCTACCTGTGGCACAACTACGGCAACAGCACGATCGGCGCGCGTTCGGACATCGAGAACGTGCCGATCGAGCGGCTGGAGGCGTTCTACCGCACCTACTACCAGCCGGACAACGCCTCGCTGCTGCTTGCCGGACGCTTCGACGAGACGCTCGCGCTCGAGCTGATCGCGAAGCACTTCGGCGCGATCCCGGCACCGAAGCGGACGCTGCCGCGCACCTACACCGTCGAGCCGGTACAGGACGGCGAGCGGCAGGTGGTGCTGCGCCGCACCGGCGACGTGCAGGCGGTGATCGCCGCGTACCACATCCCGGCGGGCCCTCACCCGGATGCAGCGGCGATCGACCTGCTGACCGAGGTCCTGCGCACGCCACAGGCGGGCCGGCTGTTCCGTGCGCTGGTCGACAGCAAGCGCGCGGTGTCGGTGTTCGGCTTCGACCAGGCGATGCACGAGCCCGGCATCGCGATGTACGGCGCGCAGCTCACGCTCGGCCAGCCGATCGAAGCGGCGCGCGACACGCTCACCGCGACGCTCGAGGGGCTGGCGAAAGAGCCGGTCACCGAGGCCGAGGTGGAGCGCGCGCGCACCGCGTTGCTGTGCCAGTACGACGAGATCATGGCCAATCCGCCCGCGCTGGGCCGGGCGATGAGCGATTCGATCGCCACCGGCGACTGGCGCCTGTTCTTCCTGCATCGCGACCGCCTGCGCAAGGCGACCGCTGCCGACGTGAACCGGGTGGCCGCCGCCTACTTCAAGCCGTCGAACCGCACGCTGGGGCTGTTCATCCCTGACCCGAAACCCGACCGCGCCGAGATCCCGCCGACGCCGGACGTCGCGCAACTGCTGCGCGACTACAAGGGCGATACCGCGCTCGCCGCGGGCGAGACCTTCGATCCGGCCCCGGCCAACATCGAGAAGCGCACGCTGCGGCGTACGCTGCCGGTGGGCCTCGACCTGGTGATGCTGCCGCGGCGCACCCGGGGCGAGACGGTCAACTTCCAGATGACGCTCCGCTTCGGCGACGAGAAAGCGGTGTTCGGCCGTGGCACGCAGGCGAGCTTCGCCGCGGCGATGCTGATGCGCGGGACCGCGCTGCGCGACCGACAGCAGATCCAGGATGCGTTCAACACGCTGCGCGCGCAGGTGTCGGTGAGCGGTGGCCCGACCTCGGTCACCGTGAGCGGACAGACGGTGAAGTCGCAGCTGCCGGCCGTGCTGGAACTGGTCGCCGAGGTGCTGCGGCGGCCGTCGTTCCCGGAACGTGACCTGGAAGAAATGCGGGCGGAATCGATCGCCTCGATCGATCGCCAGCGCCAGGATCCGGCGTCGATCGGAGCGCTGGCGTTCAGCCGGCACTTCAACATCCATCCGCCGGGCGACATCCGCCACGTGCAGACGCTCGACGAGCAGATGGCGCAGGTTCGCGCGGTCACGCTGGACGGCGTGCGTGCCTTCCACCGAGAGTTCTACGGCGCCAGCAAGGGTGAATTCGCCGCCGTCGGCGACTTCGACGATGCCGCGACGGCAGCGCTGGTCGGTCGGTTGTTCAACGACTGGAAGAGCCCGCGGCCGTGGCAACGGGTTCCCGCCGTGTACTCGGACGTGCCGCCCGCGCGCATCGTGATCGAGACACCCGACCGGGCGAACGCCTTCTTCCGCCTGGGCATGAACCTGTCGCTGCGGGTCGACGACCCGGACTACCCGGCGCTGGTGCTGGGCGAGCAGATGCTGGGCGGCGGCTTCCTCAGTTCGCGCCTCGCCACGCGCGTGCGGCACCAGGAAGGCCTGTCGTACTCGATCTGGGCGCAGATCGCCGCCGGCAGCCTTGACGACAGCGGCGCATTCATCGCCGGGGCGATCTTCGCACCGGAGAACGCTGCGCGCCTGGAGGCGGCGGTACGCGAGGAACTGCAGCGCGCGCTGGAGGACGGCTTCACCGACCAGGAGGTTGCCAGTGCCAAGAGCGGCTACCTGCAGTCGGTGCGGGTCGCGCGCTCGTCCGATGCCCGGCTGGCGGCGGCCCTCGCGTCCAACCAGTTCCTCGGCCGCACCTATGCGTTCCAGGAGACGCTCGATGCGAAGGTGGCCGCAACCACGCCGCAGCAGGTGCTCGATGCGCTGCGCCGGCGGCTGGACCTGTCGAAGCTCACGCTGGTGATGGCCGGTGACTTCGCCGGCGCCGCGAAGCGGCCGGCCAGCCTGCGTACCCAGCCCGGCGGCTCGACGTCGGTGGCCGCACCGGCGGCGGCACCGAAGCCCGCACCGGCACCTTGATCGCAGCCCTGTTCGACCGCCCGGCCGTCCTCCTCGACCTGGAGACGACCGGGGCCTCGCCGGCCCGCGACCGGATCACCGAGATCGGGCTGGTCGAGATCGGTCACGGCCTGCCCGACCCGGCGCTTGGCGAAGACCCGGTCACCTGGAGCACGCTGGTGCAGCCAGGCATGCCGATCCCCCCGTTCATCAGCGGGCTCACCGGCATCGACGACGACATGGTCGCCACGGCACCGCGTTTCGCCGACCTCGCGGCCGACCTCGCACGCCGGCTGGAGGGCAAGGTGCTGGTGGCGCACAACGTGCGTTTCGACTACGGTTTCCTGCGCGCAGAGTTCGAGCGCGCCGGCATCGCGTTCGCGCTGCCCGCCCTGTGCAGCGCCAAGCTGTCGCGCAAGCTGTACCCGCAGCATCCGCGCCACAACCTCGACGCCCTGATCGCACGCCACGGCCTGCACTGCAGCGAGCGGCACCGGGCGCTGGGCGATGCGCGCGTGATCGGCGACTTCCTGGTAGCGGCG
This sequence comes from uncultured bacterium, assembly GCA_903873475.1. Taxonomy (GTDB): domain Bacteria; phylum Pseudomonadota; class Gammaproteobacteria; order Burkholderiales; family CAIKXV01; genus CAIKXV01. Next base: position 6,089 of record CAIQON010000406.1, on the reverse strand, counting down.
GTGGCCGACCTCGGTGCCGGGCGGGTACGCGAAGTGGCCAGCGCACTGACCGCGCCAGCCGGCACGCCGCGCGAAACCGTCGCACTCGCCGACGAGCTGGCCGACGCGCCCGGCTGCTTCGTGCTGCGCGCGGCCGACGGCAGCGCGCTGTACGTCGGTGCCGGCGCGAGCATGCGCAGCGAGGCGCTCAGGCTGCTGCAGAAATCCAGCCCGCTCGGCCGCGCGCTGCTGGCGGAGGCAGCGACCGTCGATCCCGAGCCACATCCTGGCGTGCTCGGCGCAGCCCTCGCCCAATCGCGGCTGATCGAACGGTTCGCGCCCAGGCACCAGCGGCGGGTTGCATCGGAACCACTGCGCGAGTCCTGGAGCCTCGCCTGGAGCGGCGCCCCGGCACGCCGCTTCGCGCTGCGCGAAGCCGGGCCATCCACAGGCGTGCGCGAAGACCGTTTCGGCGACTTTCCCGACGAACAGACGGCGCGCAGGGCGCTGGCGGCGTTCGCACGCGAACACCGCCTGTGCCTGCCGCGCCTGGGGCTGGCCCCCACAGACGCGCAGGCGCGCGATGGCACCGGGCGGCCAGCGGCGCCGGCGAGCGGCTGCGCCACGCCTTGCGCCGCTGCTGCGCGGCGCGAATGCCTGGGCGCCGGGCAACCTCACGCGCCGGGCCTGGAGACCGAGGCAGCCCACCTCGGACGCGCGCTCACCGCCCTTGCACGACTGCCGCGCCCGACGCCGACGGCAACGCAGGGGCGCGTCGGTTTCCGCGAGACCGATGTCGATGGCCGCTCCGAACTGCATGTGTTCGAGGGCCCGCACTACCTGGGCAGCGTGGAGGATGCCGACGCACTGGCCGAGCTCGACGCTCGCGCGCGCGAGCTTGCCGACGGCAGCCTGCAGCCGGATCCGCAGCCGCTGCGCATCCTCACCCGCCTGCTGAAGACCCCCGGGCTGCGGATCGAACGCATCCGGCTCTGACGAAGCGCGCGGGCCCCTGCGGTATCATCCGCCGCTCGATATTGCCCAGGTGCAGACCATGCCGACCGTACTGACCGGCGAACACGAATCCGCCTTCAACCAGTTGATGGACGAGACGACCGAGGCGCTCGCGCTGGCCAAGGCCAGCCCTGACCTCGACGATCTCGGGGCCTGCCTCGCCGTCGCGGTGCTGAAGGTGAGCCTCGCCATCCACTTCGTCGAGCAGCAGAACCCCGGCTTCGCGAAGGATGTCGAGGAAAAGCGCCAGCGCGTGATGAAGGCGATGCAGGACTGGCACTGAACGCCTTCGCCCGGGGCATGCCCCGGGCGCACAGCCTCAGTGCATCACCACCGACAGCGTCATCAGCGGCTGGAAGTTCTCCAGGAACTCGTCGATGTTCTCGACCGAATCGTCCCGGCTCGCGGCGTCGGTGATCGAGTTGCGGAAATGCAGGGCAATTTCACCCTGGATGAACGCACCGCGACCGGTGTGCTTGTTCACGAGTTCATACCCGTGCTGGGCCGGGTACTCGAGGACATAGAATGTTTCGCTGTTGTAGACCAGGTTCATCGTCGTCACCTTTGCGAGGAGCATCCGGGACTTTTTTCGGGCGGTACTGCGTTAACGGCAGTTCCCCCTTCGAAATTGAATCTGGGGCTGGCGAAGGCCGTTTTCAAGCCTGACGGCGTTTCCAGGCCGATTGCGCGATCGCGACGCCGGCCAGGATCAGGATCATGCCGGCAAAGGCGTTCCAGCCCGGCCGCTCGCCCAGCAGAACCATGCCCAGCAGCACCGAGATGCCCGGGGTCAGGTAGTTGGTCAGCGCCATGAAGCTCGCCCCGGCCATGCGAATCAGCTGGAAATAGACGATGGTCGCCACGGCGGTCGGGAAGATGCCCATCCAGAGCACCGACCAGACCGCTTCCGGCGGCGGCGTCGCGGCGAACGGATCCTCGAACCAGAATGCACAGGCCACCATCAGCACGGTCGCGATCAGCAGCGTCGACAGCGCCACGCTGATCGAATCCATGCGCGGCATCCGGCGCGCGGACACGGCATTGGCGGCGTAGAGCAGCGCACCGCCCAGCACGGCGAGTTGTCCGAGCACCTGCAGCAGCGAGGTATTGCCGAGGTCGAGCGCGTCCGGACCGATCAGGACCACCACGCCGGTGAAACCGAGCACGAAGCCGGCCGCCTTGCGCCGGGTGATGCGTTCGCCGGGCAAGGCGTAGTGCGCGAGCACCAGTACGCCCAGCGGCATCACGGCGACCAGGATGCCTGCCAGGCTGCTGTCGATATGCTGCGTGCCCCAGGTGATGAAGAAGAAGGGAAAGCAGTTGCCCATCAGCGCCAGCCAGAGCATCCAACGCCATTCGGTCCGGGTGCGCGGCAGCTTGCTGCCGGCTGCCGCGGCGATGCCGAGCAGCACCAGCGAGGCCAGCACCAGCCGCGCCGCAATCACGGTCAGCGTATCGAAGCCGGACAGCGCGACCTTGATCGCCAGGTAGGTGGTGCTCCACATCGTCACCAGGCAGGCAAGCAGCACCCAGTGCGTGGCAGGGTGGTGGACGCGCGTCACTGCCGGCCCTGGCCGGCGGCCGCGCGGCCGGGTCGGGGCGCGGGCACCCGCCGTGCCGGCGGGATGCGCCGCAGTTCAGAGCTGTGCGGCACCGCCCGCAGGTCGCGCATCCAGCGCCGGAACGGCAGCGACAGCCGAGCCTGCCAGTCGACCGCGCGCGGGCGCAGCGATTCGATCGTCGGCTCTTCGACCGCCGGTCCCAGCGCGAACACGACCAGGTTGTCGTCCGGCGGGGTCGGCACCGCCCAGACGCGGCCGCCGAACGCACGGCACAGGTTGTCGAGGTAGCCGCGCAGTTCCGGCTGGTCGGCGATGCAGTTGACCACCAGCACGCCACCGGGACGCAGGACGCCCCGTACCCGTTCGTAGAACGCGCGCCGGGTGATCGCCGGCACCTGGCGCCCGCCGCAGTAGGCATCGAGCAGCACGATATCGTACGACGCAGGCTCGAGCGTACGCACGACCTTGGCGCCGTCGCCGAGCAGGGCCGTGAAGCGCTTGCCGTCCCTAGGCACGCCGAACATCGTGCGCGCGGCAATCAGCACCTGGGCATTGATCTCGACCGCGGTCACGCGCGCGCGCGGCAGCCGTCGATGGATGAACTTGGCGAGCGAACCGCCGCCCAGCCCGATCATCAGGAAATCGCGCGCCCGGGGCGCGAACATCAACCCGCCCATCATGGCGCGCGTGTAGGCCAGCGAGAGTTCATCCGGCCGGTCGATGCGCATCCGGCTCTGGATCGCGTCGTCGCCCAGGTGCATCAGGCGCAGGCCACGCTCTTCGCTGATGTTGACGGCCGTGCGCGCGGGGGACGGACCGCGGGTGGGGCGGCGGGACGCTTCGCTTATACTCTTCAGGATTGCAGGCATTGGCACAGTCATTTACCGGAGGACCGCGTGAAGATCAAGGCAAACGGCATCGAAGTGAACTATGAACTGCATGGCGACCTCTCCGGCAGCGCACCGTGGGTGACGCTCTCGCACTCGCTTGCCTGCAACCTGCACATGTGGGACGCACAGATCGCGACGCTGTCGAAGCAGTACCGCGTGCTCGCCTACGACACGCGCGGCCATGGCCTGACCGAGGCACCTGCGGCCGCCTACACGCTCGATGAACTGGCCGACGATGCCAAGGCCCTGCTCGATGCACTGAAGATCGGCAGCACGCACTTCGTCGGGCTGTCGATGGGCGGCATGATCGGCCAGGTACTCGAACTCAAGTATCCCGGCACCTGCCGCACGCTGGCGCTGTGCGACACCACCAGCCGCTACCCCGAGGCAGCCATCCCGATGTGGGCCGAGCGGGTGAAGACCGCCACCGCGCAGGGCATGGAGCCGCTGGTCGCCGGCACGATCTCGCGCTGGTTCACCGACCCGTTCCGTGCGAAGGGCGACCCGCGCATCGACACGGTCACCGCGATGATCCGTTCGACCCCGCCGCTCGGCTACGCCGGCTGCTGCGAGGCCCTGCCAAAGATCGATACCACCGCCCGCCTGAACACGATCAAGTGCCCGATCATGATCATCGTCGGCGAGCAGGACGCCGGCACGCCGGTGGCGCTGTCGCAGACGATGCATGCTGCGGCACCCGGTTCGGAAATGGTGATCATCCCGGAGGCGTCGCACCTGTCCAACGTCGAACAGCCGGAGGCCTTCGAGAAGGCGCTCACCGGCTTCCTCGCGCGGCACTGACGGTCAGCGCCAGCCGGCACCGCCGATACGGCGCTCGGCGGTACCGGCCGGGCCACGCACCCGGCGGCGGCCGACATGCTGCCCCGGGCTGCTCAGGTCACGCCCCTGGTGTGGCCGCCATCGACCGTGACGTTGGTGCCGGTGATGTGGCCCGCCACCGGCGAAGCCAGCCACGCCACGGTGCGCGCGATCTCGTCGGCCTCGCTGACGCGGCCGCTGGGCACCGGTGCGGTCATCTCGTGCTCGATCTGCTCGGCCGTCTTGCCGGTTGCCTTCACCTGCGCGGCGATGCGCTCCTCGAAGCGCGGGGTGCGCGTCAGGCCAGGGCTCACCGCGTTGATGAAGATGCCTTGCGCGGCGACTTCATCGGCAGCGCCCTTCACCACCGCGAGCAGCGCGGCGTTCGCGAATGCACTGGGAAGCCCGCGTGGCGACGGCTGCCGGCCGAGGTTGCCGGCGATCACCACGATGCGGCCGGACTTCTGCTCGCGCATGGGCGCGAGCGCAGCGCGCAATGTGCGCACCGTGCCCATGAACTTCAGCCGGAAGCTCGCTTCCCAGACGGCGTCCGGGATCTCCCAGAAAATGCCGTTGGCCGACGCACCGGCGCTGCACACGGCAACATCGAGCCGCCCGTAGCGGGAAATCGTCGCGGCCACCGCGTGGTCGGCCGCATCCTGCTCGGTGAGGTCGCAGGCGAACACCGCCGTCTCGACCTTGAACGCCGCGGCGATCTCGGCGGCCACCGCGTCGAGCTTGTCTTTCGAGCGCGCGACCAGCATCAGCTTCGTTCCCTCGGCGGCGAGCACGCGTGCCGACTCGCGGCCGATGCCGGAACTTGCACCGGTGACCATCGCCACCTTGCCCTTCAGACCCAGATCCATGTGCGCCGTCCATTCAACCTTGCGGGACGCGGAGTATAGGGCCGCCATCACGGCGGCAGGGTGGGTACCGCGTCCGATGGGCGGGTGCCGGATACACGCCAGTGCGCCGCTGGCGGGGGCGGCAGCGCCAGGAAAGCAGGCTGCACCAGCGGGGCTGGAGGAGGTTGCCCCGGCCGCTGCAGCCGCTTTGCCTGCCTGCACTGGCGGTACCCGACAGGCACGACGTTACGGACGCACGCGGCTGCAGTCGCGCGCGACAAGCGCCCCTCCCGCCACGAAACTCGCCAATCCCTGCCCTTGGGCGGCCGGCACGACGGTACCAGGCTGTTCAGTCGGCTGGCCCGGCCGGAGGGCCCTGCGAATCGGGGAGATCATCGCCGCGCGCCGCCGCGTCGCGCGCGCGCAGTCGATCGAGCTTCTCGGCGATGCCCGCTTCGAGGCCGCGTGCGACAGGACGGTAGAAACGGCGTTCCTCCAGCCCCGGCGGCAGGTATCGCTCGCCCGCCGCATAGCCATCGGCCTCGTCGTGCGCATAGCGATAGCCTTCGCCATGTCCGAGCGACTTCATCAGTTTCGTCGGCGCATTGCGCAGATGCATCGGAACCGGCCGGCTCTCGTCCTGGGCGACCAGCGCACGCGCTTCGTTGAACGCGCTGTACGCGGCATTGCTCTTGGCGGCGCAGGCGAGATACAGCACGGCGTTGGCGAGGGCCAGTTCGCCTTCCGGCGAACCCAGCCGCTCGTAGGTGTCGGCGGCATCGAGCGTGATGCGCCAGGCGCGCGGGTCTGCCAGGCCGATGTCCTCGACCGCCATGCGTACGATCCGCCGCGCGAGGTAGCGCGGATCGGCGCCGCCATCGAGCATGCGTACCAGCCAGTACAGCGCGGCATCGGGGTCCGAGCCGCGCACGGATTTGTGCAGCGCCGAGATCTGATCGTAGAAAGCATCGCCGCCCTTG
>CAIQON010000405.1 GCA_903873475.1 uncultured bacterium | reverse complement strand
CTCACGCACGATGGCGACGTCCCATCACGTCGAGCCACGGCCGGTCATCGATCCCTCCAGCCGTAGACGCACCCCCTGACCCCTCGCGCTCCCGGAGCGCGCAGCCGGTGCAGGCTGCGCCTGTGGATAGCGGTATGTCAGTCGCGGGCGCCCAGCGCGAGTGCACGCTCGCGGGTTGCGGCATTGGCCAGGGCAGCAGCCTTCGGGTCGAAACCGGTATCTACCCAGCCCGCGAGCTGGGTCGCGACAAGTCCGGTCAGCGCATGGATCCAGTCGGACCGGTCGTTGAGGCACGGAATGCTGTGGTACTCCTGGCCGCCGGCGTACAGGAAAGTGCTCTTGCCTTCGATGCCGATCTCCTCGAGCGTCTCGAGGCAGTCGGCGACGAAGCCGGGGCATACGACATCCACGCGCCGGGTACCGGCACGGCCGAGTTCTTCCAGCGTCTCTGACGTGTAAGGCTTCAGCCATTCCGCCTGTCCGAACCGGGACTGGAAGGTGACCCGGTACTTCTCGGGCGGCAGCCCGAGTGCTTCGGCCAGCATACGACCGGTCTTGTGGCATTCGCAGTGGTACGGATCGCCGCGGTCGAGCGCGAAGCGCGGGATGCCGTGGAAGCTGATCACGAGCAGGTCGGGCCGGCCGTTTTCCGACCAGTAGCGTTGCACGTTGGCCTTGAGCGCCTGGATGTAGGCCAGGTCATCGTGGAAATGCTTGACGGTGCGCAGCGCCGGAGGGTTGCGCATCTTCTTCAGCACGTCGAACGTCGCATCGAACACGGTGGCGGTCGTGCTGGCGGAGTATTGCGGATACAGCGGTACCAGCAGGATGCGGTCGCATCCTTCAGCCGTCATCGCGTGTATGCGCTCCTCTATCGACGGCTTGCCGTAGCGCATCGCGTAATCGACCGATAACGGCGACTTGATCTGCTCGCCGAGGTAGCCCGCCAGCAGCTTCGCCTGCCGTTCGGTGTAGACGCGCAGCGGCGAGCCTTCCGGCGTCCAGATCATCGCGTACTTCGCGGCGGACTTCTTCGGCCGGGTGTTCAGGATGATCAGGTTGAGGATCGGCCACCAGATCAGCTTCGGGATCTCGATCACCCGGGGATCGGACAGGAATTGCTTGACGTACGGCCGGAACGCGCGCGCCGTCGGGGCGGCCGGGGTACCCAGGTTGACGAGCAGCACGCCGACACGCGGTTGCGTGCCATGGCGGTAGGCTACGGTACTCAAGTGGCTTCCGCTGCCGGCCGGTGCGCGAGCAGGTACACCGCGCCCCGGGCAACGGTCATCGGGCGCGCGCCGCGCCGGCGATCAGCGGTGGCTGAGCGCACTGCCGATCAGCTTCGCGGTGATGTCGACGATCGGGATCACCCGCTCGTAGGCCATCCGGGTCGGCCCGATCACGCCCAGCGTGCCGACGACCTCGCCATCGACTTCATAGGGCGCCGTGACGATGCTGCACTCGTCGAGCGGCGAGATGCCTGATTCGCCGCCGATGAAGATCTGTACGCCGTGCGCATGCAGGCTGGTGTCGAGCAGGTGCAGCAGGGCGGTCTAGCGCTCGAACACGTTGCACAGTTCGCGCAGGCGCCCCCTGTCGGTCGACAGGTCGGGGATGCCCAGCAGGTTGCGCTCGCCCGAGACCACCAGGTCTTCGGGGCTGGTCATGGCCGCGCTGCCCACCTCGATCGCCGCGTTCATCAGCGCCGACACGTCCTGCTTCAGTGCCACCAGTTCGCCCTGCAGGCGAAGCCGTATCTGGTCGAATCCCATGCCGGCATAGTGCTGGTTGACGAAATTGGACGCCTCGATCAGTTCGGTCGCGGCGTAATCGCGCGCCGTGGTGAGGATGCGGTTGTGCACCTCGCCGTCAGGCGCGACCACGATCAGCAGCACGCGCTTTTCGGACAGGCGCAGGAACTCGAGGTGGCGGAACACCTGGTCCTGGCGGCGCGGGGTCATGACCACGCCCGCGAATGCGGTCAGTTCGGACAGCATGTGCGACGCCGAGGTGACCACCCGCCGCCGGCTGTCGACCTCCAGCTGGCCTTCGAGCTGGGTGATCTCGACCTGTTCGAGTGGTTTCACCCGCAGCAGCGTATCGACGAAGAAGCGGTAACCTCGGGCCGTCGGTACTCGCCCGGCCGATGTGTGCGGGCTGGCGATGAAGCCCATCTCTTCCAGGTCAGCCATCACGTTCCGGATGCTTGCCGGCGACAGTTCCAGCCCGGAGAATTTCGACAGCGTACGCGAGCCCACCGGGTCGCCATCGGCGATGTATCGCTCGATAAGCGTCTTCAGCAGCAATTGTGCGCGGTCGTTCAACATGGCCTCATTCTACCTATCGGACACCCCGGCGGGGCAACCCTTCGGTTGCCCGGGCTGGCGGCGCCGTCCCGGACGCCGCGCCGCCGCGGCTGTTGCCGTGCCGTTGCCGCCAGCGCCCGCCGGTCTCGCCGGTTCGTCCGGGTATCCAGCTTCTGCGTCGAATGCGTGTGTTCTAATCCGTCCATGAACGACCAAGATTATCGATCCCTGCCTGGCGGGTCCGACCGGCCCTCCGGAGCGCCGCCGCGCGGCGGGGCGACCACCCGTGTCCTGCCGGGTGGCCGGGCCGCACCGCGCACGCCGTCGCGCACCTTCGGCACCGTGGCGCTGATCGGCAAGTACAAGAGTCCGCTGATCGCCGAGCCGCTGGCCGACCTGGCGAGGCATCTGGCCGCGCGCGGCGTCGAGGTCCTGATTGACCGATTGACCGCCGCGCATGTCGGCGGCGATGCGGCCGGCGCCCTCTCGCTGGAGGAAATCGGCCAGCGCGCAGGCCTGGCCGTCGTGCTCGGCGGCGACGGCACGATGCTCAACATCGCGCGCACGCTGGCGCCGTTCGGCGTGCCGCTGGTCGGCGTGAACCAGGGGCGGCTGGGTTTCCTCACCGACCTGTCCGTCGACCGGATGGCGGTTGCGCTCGACGCGATCCTCGACGGGCACTACCTTGCCGAGTCGCGCATGCTGCTCGAAGCGACGGTCGGTCCTGGCGCCGATGCGGTCGTCGACGATGCCGCGCTCGTCGAAGCACCCGCAACCGTGCTCGCGTTCAACGACGTCGTCATCAGCAAGGGCGAGCGTGGCGGCATGATCGAGTTCGACGTGTCGGTCGATGGCCAGTACGTGACGAGCCTGCGCGCCGACGGCCTGATCATCGCCTCGCCGACCGGGTCGACCGCGTATGCGCTGTCTTCGGGCGGGCCGATCGTGCATCCATCGCTGTCCGTGATGAGCCTGGTGCCGATCTGCCCGCACACCCTGTCCAACCGGCCGATCATCGTGTCCGCCGGGTCGACGATCGAAGTGCGGATGCACGCAGGCAGCGAGGCGGTGGTACGGTTCGACAGCCATTCCGACGCGGCGATCGGCAGCACCGACTGCCTGCAGGTGCGCCGCTCCGACCACGATGTGATGCTGCTGCACCCGGACGACTACGACTACTTCCACATGCTGCGCGAGAAGCTCAAGTGGAGCGAAACCCTGTAGCGATGGCGTCCCCTGCGCACAACGGCCGCGTCGCCGCGTTGCGAGCCCTGGCGATCCGCGATTTCGTGATCGTCGACCGCCTCGAACTCGAGTTCGAGGCGGGCGTCT
>CAIQON010000404.1 GCA_903873475.1 uncultured bacterium | reverse complement strand
CCGGCGGTCGGCCGTCGGCTGGCGCGCCATCAGCGTAGCCTCGGCTGCTGCTGCTGGGGCGGCGGCGCGGCCGGCGGCGGCGGCTCGTCGGCGGCGCCGACCACCACGGTGACCAGCCGCTGCGGATCGAGCCGCTGGAAGGCACGCACGACATCTTCGCGGGTGACCCGCTCGACCAGCTTCGACCACTGCGACAGCCAGTCGACGGGCAGGTCGTAGAAGCCGATCGCCGACACTAGGTCGAGCACCTCGCGGTTGGTATCGATGCGCAGCGGAAAGCCGCTGACCAGGTTGCGCCGTGCGTTGGCCAGCTCCTGCTCGCCCGGCCCCTTGGAGAGGAATTCGAACAGCACGCTGCGCACCACGGCGAGCGTCTCGTCGGTCTGGTCGCGGCGCGTCTGCAAGGCGATCTGGAACGGCCCTCGATCGAGCCAGGGCTGCAGCGAACTGAACACGCTGTAGGCAAAACCGCGCTTCTCGCGGACTTCGACCGTCAGGCGCGAAGCGAAGCCACCACCGCCGAGTACATGGTTGCCGACCAGCAGTGCGAAATAATCGGGATCGCTGCGGCTCACGGCCGGCGTACCGATCAGGATATGGCTCTGCAGCGACGGATGCGGCACCCGGCGCAACTGCGCGGCCGCAAGTGAAGGCACCGGTGGCAGCGTCGGGCGTACGCTGCCGGCCGGCAGCGTGCCGGCGACCTGGCGTGCGATCTCGCCGGCCTCGGCCCGCGACACGTCGCCGACGATGGCCACGACCGCCGACACCCCACTGTAGAAGCGGCGCCGGAAGTCGACGATCGTGTCGCGCGTGAGCGCGCGTACGCCGTCGGCATCGCCGAGCGGCCGGGATGCATACGGGTGGCTGCCGTAGGCGGCGGCAAAGAACTGCCGGCTGGCGATGATGCCCGGGCGTGTCGCCTCTTCGCGCAGGGTGGTGACGATGCGCGCGCGCTCGCGCTCGAGTGCCGCCAGCGGGAACTCGGGGCTCTGCACGACCCGGGCGAACACCTCGAGCGCCTGCGTCCGTTCGAGGCGGGACGACAGCGTGCGCAGGCTGAAACCTGCGCGGTCGACGTCGATGCGTCCGGACAGCTGTGCCCCGACGTCGCCAAGCCGGCGTGCGATGTCGTCTTCGCCCAGCCCGCCTGCGCCGAACCGCGCCAGATGCTGGGTCATCGCGGCCAGCCCGGAGCGCTCGGACGGATCGAAGCCGGAACCGGCCCGGAACTCGACCGCGACATCGAGGATGGGCACGTCGCGCGCCTCGACGAACAGCACGCGTGCGCCGTTGTCGAGCGTCCAGGCCTGCACCACGGGACCATTGCCAGCCCGCGCCGGCAGCACGGCCGCCAGCACGAGCAGCACCGGGAACAGGCGCGCCCTTGCCAGGCACCGGCGGAGGTCAGTCGACATGCCGCGCGTCCTTCGGCGGCAGCGCCGGCTTGCGCTGCACGCCCACCGTCGGCTCGAGCACCGCAACGGTCATGCGATCGTCGATCAGGTAGCGCCGGGCGACTTCGCGCACCTGGTCGGCGGTCACCGCGCGCGTGCGCGGCACGAACCGGTCGAACACCCGTGCCGAATGACCGACCATCTCGGCCTGCCCGATGCGGCTCGCCTGGGTGAACATGGAATCCTGCTGGAACAGGTACTGCGCAACCAGCTGGGTCTGCGCACGCGACAGTTCGTCGGCGGCGATACCTTCCCGCGCGACGCGGCTGATCTCGGCACGGATCGCCGCCTCGAGTTCGACGACGCTGCGCCCTTCGCCCGGCGCCGCACTGATCACGAACAGCCCCGGCCCGCGCTGGAATTTCTCGTAGCTGGCCTCGGCGGAACTGGCAACGCGCGATTCGCGCACCAGCACGCGCGGCAGGCGCGCGACTTCACTTGCGTCGAGCACGGCCTCGAGGACTTCGAGCGCATAGGGTTCCCAGTCGCGGTCGGCATCGCGCAGCACCGGCACATGGAAGCCGAGCATCAGGAACGGACTCTGCGCCGCGCCCTGGAAAGTCACGCGACGCATGCCGCGCTGCTCCGGCTCGACCTGTGGCGAACGGCGTGGCAGCGTCCGCGCGGCCAGTCGCCCGAAATGCCGGTTCGCGAGCCGGAATACCTGCTCGGCGTCGACGTCGCCGACCACGACCAGCACCGCATTGTTGGGTGCGTACCAGCGGCGGTAGAACTCGCGCGCATCATCGACGGTCAGGTTCTCGAGGTCGTTCATCCAGCCGATCACCGGGGTGCGATACGGGTGCGCGCTGAAGGCGGTCGCATACAGCTGCTCGAACAGCGCGGCGCGCGGCCGGTCGTCGGTGCGCCAGCGCCGCTCCTCCATCACCACCTGCATCTCGCGGGCGAATACCTCGGGCTGCATCGCCACGCCCGACATCCGCTCGGCCTCGAGTTCGAGGACGGTCCCGAGATCCTTTGCCGACAGCTGCTGGTGGTAGGCGGTGTAGTCGCGGCCGGTGAACGCGTTGTCGCGGCCGCCGAGCTGGGCGACCCGCCGCGAGAACTCGCCGTCGGCCAGGCGCCGGGTGCCGCGGAACATCATGTGTTCGGTGACATGGGCAAGCCCGGTAAGCCCGTTCACCTCGTCGATGCTGCCTACGCGGTACCAGACCATCGAGGCCACGACCGGCGCGCGCCGGTCTTCGCGCACGACGATCTTCATGCCGTTGTCGAGCATGCGCTCGACCGTGCTGCGAGGGGTCGATCCGGAGGCCAGAAGGGCCGTGCCGAGCAGCAGCATTGCCATCGACAGCCGGGCGGTCAGGCATGCGCGTGACCGCAGGGGAAAGGAAACTCGTAACATCGCCTACCGGTTCGTCACCCGAGCCGCCTTCGGTTTGATTCCACAAGGGGAAGTATGTTTGGTTTCCTGAAGCCGGGCAAGGAAGCACCTGCGTCCAACGGCGAACCGCCGACCGACACGGGCATGCCGGTGCCGCCCGCCGCGGCGAGCGCGGCGCCGGCAGCACGCCCGGGGTGGGCTGAGCGGCTCAAGGCCGGCCTGCGTGCGACACGCGAGCAGCTCAACCGCAGCGTCGGCAGCGCACTCGGGGCACCGATCGGCGAGGTCGGTGGCCAGATCGCCGGTCTGTTCGGGCTCGGCCGAAAGATCGACGAGGCATTGTTCGAAGAACTCGAGACCGCACTCCTGGCCGCCGATGTGGGTGTCGGTGCCACGCAGGCGCTGATCGAGGACCTGCGCCAGCGTGCCCGGAAAGACGCACTGACAGACGCCGCGCAGCTGCAGTCCGCGCTGGCAGACGCAATGACCGGGCTGCTTGCGCCGCTCGCCAGACCCCTCGATGTGGGCACGCACAAGCCCTTCGTCATCATGCTCGCCGGGGTCAACGGCGCCGGCAAGACGACCACCATCGGCAAGCTGGCGGCGCGCTACCGCGCGGAGGGACGCAGCGTGCTGCTGGCCGCTGGCGACACGTTCCGCGCCGCCGCGCGAGAGCAGCTCGAGGCCTGGGGCGAGCGCAACGGCGTCACGGTGATCTCGCAGCAGTCGGGCGACCCGGCGGCGGTGATCTTCGACGCGATCCGTGCGGCCCAGGCCCGCGGCATCGATGTCGTGCTGGCCGACACCGCGGGCCGGCTGACCACCCAGTTGCACCTGATGGACGAGATCCGCAAGGTCAGGCGCGTGATCGGCAAGGCGCTGGAAGGCGCCCCGCACGAAGTGCTGCTGGTGCTCGACGGCAACACCGGCCAGAACGCATTGGCCCAGGTGAAGGCGTTCGACGCTGCGCTCGGCGTGACCGGGCTGGTCGTCACCAAGCTCGACGGCAGCGCAAAGGGCGGCGTGCTCGCCGCGATCGCGCGCGAACACCCGGTGCCGATCCGCTACATCGGCATCGGCGAGGCCATCGATGACCTGCAGCCTTTCGAACCGCGCGAGTTCGTGTCCGCGCTGTTCGACTGAAGTCCTGCACGCATGATCGAACTCGACCAGGTCGGAAAGCACTATCCGGCGAGCCGCGGTGGCGGTGGCCATGACGCGCTGAAGTCGGTCACGCTGTCGATCGGCGATGGCGAGTTCGCGGTGGTCACCGGCCATTCGGGCGCCGGGAAAAGCACGCTGCTCAAGCTGATCGCCGGCATCGAGTTGCCGACGGCCGGAACGGTGCGCATCGACGGGCAGGACCTTGCCGGGGTGCGCCGCGCCCTGCCCTTCATCCGGCGCCGGATCGGCCTGATCTTCCAGGACCACAAGCTGCTGTACGACCGCAGCGTCTTCGACAACGTACAGTTGCCGCTGGACATCATCGGCTTTCCGCCGCGGGAAGCGGCAAAGCGGGTACGCGCCGCGCTCGACAAGGTAGGCCTGCTGTCGCGGGAGCACGAGCGCCCGGTCACGCTCTCCGGCGGGGAACAGCAGCGGCTGTGCATCGCACGCGCGATCGTGCACCGGCCGTCGCTGCTGCTGGCAGACGAACCGACCGCCAACCTCGACATGGAATATGCGCAGGACATCGTCGATATCCTGCGTTCGTTCCACCAGGTGGGGGTCACCGTGATCGTGTCGACCCACGACCTGGTGTCGCTGCGCATGGCCCGGCCGCGCGTGATCGCGCTGTCGCACGGCATGCTGGCCAGCGAGAGCCCGCCATGAGCATGCGGCAATGAAGGCCTGGCTCAACCAGCACCGCCGCGCGCTCGCGGTGACTATCGGCCAGGCTGCGCGGGCACCGTTCGCCCGACTGTTCCAGGTGCTGGTGATCGGCGTGGCAATCCTGCTGCCGCTGCTGCTGCACCTGGCCGTGCAGAACCTGCAGCGCCTGGGCGGCGCAACCCAGGCCGATGCGCGCATCGCGCTCTATCTGGCGCCAGAGGCGACCGGCAGGGACGCCGACCTCATCGCGGCAAGGCTGAAGGCGCATCCGCAGGTGGCCGGCCACCGGTTCGTGTCGCGCGAAGAGGCGCTCAAGGACCTGCGCCGGATCCACGACATCGCCGATCTCGTCGATGCCCTGCCGAAGAACCCGCTACCCGACGCGTTCATCGTGCGCGCGAAATCGACCGATCCCGGCGCGATCGATGCGCTGCGCCGCGAGGCCGCGCAATGGCCGATGGTCGCGCTCGCGCAGGTCGACTCGGCGTGGGCGGCCCGGCTCGACGCCGGGCTGCGCCTTGCGCGCACGCTGACCGCCGGGCTGGCTGCGCTGCTCGCGTGCGCGCTGCTCGCCATCGCCCTGAACACGATCGGCCTGCAGGTGGTGAACCGGCGCGAGGAAATCGAAGTCTGCCGGTTGATCGGTGCCACTCACGGCTTCATCCGGCGGCCGTTCCTGTACGCCGGCACGTTGCAGGGTGCCGCTGGCGGGCTGATCGGCTGTGCGCTGGCTGCGCTCTGCGTGGCCTGGGTGAACCGTCAGATGCCCGGGCTTGCAGCGCTCTACGGCACTGAATTCGTCGTGCTGCCACTGGGCCTGCCTGATGTCCTGGCCGTGACCGGCTTCGCGGCGCTGGTGGGCTGGCTCGGTGCCTGGATGGCCGTCTCCCGGCACCTCTGGCGCGGCGGACCCGCCTGATCCGCCTGCTGCATCTGCTGCGCCGACCGCACGGCGCGTTGATCCAGCGCAATATCGATCGGCCACGAAGGTTGACAATACAGGTCGACAACCTGTTCCCGATGGATTCAGTCGGGTTTGCCGTGCACCATTAGCACTCTCACACGTTAAGTGCTAAAGTTGGTTCATCCAGAGCCGTTCCATGTCATGCACCCGGCCCGTGCTGCGGGCCCCTCGTCCAAGGAGGCGCATCCATGACCACCGCTGTCGCTTTCTCCGCCGCCGCCCTTCCCGCTGCCGCGAATCCGCTGTTTGCCACCGCGCTGCCGTCGCTGGCTGCGGGCAGCCTCGAAACCTACATCCAGACGATCAACCGGCTGCCGATGCTCACGCCCGAGCGCGAGACGGAACTCGCGCGCAAGCTGCGCGACGACGACGATCTGTCCGCCGCGCGCGAACTCGTGATGTCGCACCTGCGCGTGGTGGTGTCGGTCGCGCGCGGTTACATGGGCTATGGGCTGCCCCAGGCCGACCTGATCCAGGAAGGCAACATCGGCCTGATGAAGGCGGTCAAGCGCTTCGACCCGGAGCGCGGCGTGCGGCTGGTCTCGTTCGCGGTCCACTGGATCCGCGCCGAGATGCACGAGTACATCCTGAAGAACTGGCGGATCGTGAAAGTCGCGACCACCAAGGCCCAGCGCAAGCTGTTCTTCAACCTGCGCAGCATGAAGAAGGCGCACGGCACGCTCGGCCCGGCGGAAGTCGCCAGCATGGCGAAGACCCTGGGCGTACGCAGCGAGGACGTGGTCGAGATGGAGACCCGCATGGGTGGCCATGACCTGTCGCTCGAGCCGGTGGGCGGTGACGACGACGAGTCGTCGTTCGGGCCTATCTCCTACCTCGCGGATCCAGGCGCAAGTCCGGCGTTGCAACTCGAGCAGGCACAGACGGCGAAACTGCGGCAGACCGGGCTGGCCGACGCGCTGGCAAGCCTGGACGATCGCAGCCGGCGGATCATCGAGGCGCGCTGGCTGCAGGAAGAGAACGGCGCGACGCTGCATGACCTGGCCGACGAGTTCGGCGTGTCGGCCGAACGGATCCGCCAGATCGAGCAGAAGGCGATGCAGAAGATCCGGGCACGCCTGCAGGAAGCGG
>CAIQON010000403.1 GCA_903873475.1 uncultured bacterium | reverse complement strand
TTCTGGGAAAACCGTGTCTGACCCGGGTTTTGGGCCACGGGTTCTGGGCCGCGTTTCGAAATCCGTGTCTGACCCGGGTTATGAAAACCGTGTCTGACCCGGTTTTTGCAGGGGCCGGGTTTCGGGTCAGCGGGTGAAGGGCAGCGCCGAGGCCTTGCCTGCCTCGGTCTTCCACAGGGCGGCGAGCAGGGCCTTCGATTTCTCGGCGCCGATCACCGGCTCGGCGAGTTCCATGAACTTGGCATCGACCTCGGCATCGGTCAGCAGTTGCTCGGGGTCTCCCTTGCGGTAGGGCTGCAAGAACTCGAGCTTGCGGCCGTCGGTCAGCGTCATCTTCACCCGCGATGCGCGCTGCGTCGGGTAGCCGGCGGTCAGCACCGGATCCTCGACCAGTTCGATGCGGGTCATCAGGTCCTTCACCCTGGCGTCGTTCAACCGCTCGGGCGTGTACGCGTCGAGCCGGACGCTGCCGTGGATCAGCGCGCTGGCCACGGTGAACCTGAGCGAGAAGCGGCCCTCGAACGCGGAGGTCACCGTGTCGCGCCCGCAGATGTCGGTCGCCTGGCCATAGGTCTCGATGCGGATCGACGCGATCTGTCCGGCGTTGAGCTGGTGCTGTTCCTTCAGCACCAGCGCGCCGTCGATCGATGCGAAGGTATGGCCGCACGAACCGTGGTTCTTGAAGGTGATCTCGGTGATGTTGTACTTCTCGCCGAGGCCGGCAGTGGCCTTGCCCCAGTCGGGGTTCTTGCTCATCGCGGCACCGAAGCCGAGTTCGCCCTCGAGCATGTCGAGCGTGCCGGTCAGGCCCTTCTTCGCGGCGAGCGCGGACATCATGCCGACATCGGCCGCATGGGCGGCATGCATCGGCTTGGTCATCGACTCGGAGCGGAACGCCTGCTGCAGCCCGGCCATGTGCGTGGTGACGTTGGCGATCGCGTTCATGAACTGCTCGCGATTGCACTTGAGCACGGTGGCGGCCGCCGCGGCAGCACCGATGCAGCCGATGGTGGCGGTGGTGTGCCAGTACACGTAGTGCGACGGCATCACTGCTTCGCAGATGCGGGTGGAGATCTCGTAGCCGACGATGACCCCGCGCAGGAAGTCTTCACCGCTGGCATCGACCGACTGCGCGGCGGCGAGCGCGGCGCTGATCGTCGGCGAACCGGGGTGGTAACCACCGGCCCGGTAGATGTCGTCGAACTCGACGGTATGCGACCCGGCACCCATGATCATCGCGGCGGCGCGCGTCGAAGCTGGGTTGCCGTACACCGGCAGGCGGCAGCGGCCGTGTCCGATCTCGTCTTCCAGTGCCTCGATCAGCACCGTTGCCGGCGCGCAGAGCATGCCCGGCAGCAGCGACGCACTCCAGTCGATCACGCAGCGCTTCGCGTGATGCCAGACCTCGTCCGGCAGCCGCGATGCCTGTTCATGGACGGCATAATCGGCCAGTTTCTCAAGCAGCATCGCAGCCTCCTCCAGTCAGCGGCACAATGTGGCATGTTAGCACCGGCCCGGAACCGGAGACAGCCGGCGGGTCCGCAACAACCCGGAGGATGCATGACCGATCGTAATCCACGCGCCCGCGCGACCCGTGCGCGTGAGACGTACCACGCGCTGCCTGCCCGCGCACTCGCCGCACTGCTGCTGACGGGGGGCACCGCTGGCGTCCACGCCCAGTCATGGCCGGCGAAGCCGGTGCGCCTGGTGGTCAGCTTCGCCCCCGGCGGCGCAAACGACATCCTGGGGCGCGCCATCGCCCAGCAACTGACCGAGCAGCTCGGCCAGCAGATGGTGGTCGAGAACCGGGCCGGCGCCGGTGGCGCGGTCGGCACCGAATTCGTCGCGAAGGCCCCGGCCGACGGCTACACGCTGCTGCTCGGAACCTCGTCTGCGTTCGCGATCATCCCGCACCTGTCGAAGCCGAACTACGACGCGATCAAGGACTTCGCCCCGATCGCCACGTTCGCGACGCTGAACTACGTGATCCTCGCGCATCCGTCGGTGCCGGTGAAGACGGTGAAGGAACTGATCGCGCTGGCGAAGAAGTCGCCCGGGCGCTTCAACTTCGCATCCTCGGGCAACGGCTCCGCGCCCCATCTCGCCGTCGAACTGTTCAGCGCGCAGGCGGGCATCAAGCTGGTGCACATCCCCTACAAGGGCGGAGCACCCGCACTGACTGCGCTGATGGGCGGCGAGGTCGACCTGATGTTCGACACGTTCATCACCGCGCTGCCGCATGTAAAGAGCGGACGCACCCGCCCGCTCGCGGTCACCTCGCCGCGCCGTGCGGCGACGTTCCCGGATCTTCCGACGGTCGCCGAATCCGGCTTGCCCGGCTACGAGGCCGGCAACTGGTTCGCGATCTTTGCGCCTGCAGGCACCGCGCAGCCGGTGGTCGAGCGTGCCGCGCAGGCCGTCGCGAAGGCAACCACCCTGCCCGCGTTCCGCGAGCGGCTCGCTGCGCAGGGTGCCGAGCCGATGACCGGCACGCCCGACAGCCTCGCTGCGCTGGTGCGCACCGAGTCGGCGCGTTTCGCGCGCCTCATCCGGGATGCCGGCATCCGCAGCGAATGACAGGAGCGAACATGACCGTCGAGTCCGTGAACGAATGCACCCGCCCCACGCAGCCGCAGTGGCTTCCCCATGCGATCGCACTCGGCCTGTGCACGGTCGCGGCGGTGCCGCAGGCCATCGCGCAGGCCGCGCCATGGCCTGCGAAGCCCCTGCGCCTCGTGGTCGGCTTCGCGCCCGGCGGCAACGTGGACATCACCGCGCGCACGCTGGCGCCGGCGCTGTCCGAATCGCTCGGGCAGCCGGTACTGGTCGAGAACCGCGCCGGCGCCGGCGGCAACGTCGGCGCGGAAGTCGTCGCCCGCTCGGTGCCGGACGGCTACACGATGCTGCTGGGTGCCAGCTCGCTCGCGGTGAACATCACGCTCTACTCGAACCTCCCGTTCGATGCGCAGAAGGATCTCGTCGCGGTCGCACCCGTCTCGAACGTGCCGCTGGTGCTGACCGTGAACCCGCGCGTGCCGGCGAAGGACGCTCGCGCCTATGTCGCCCTGGCGAAGCAGGGCAAGGGACGCATCACCTACGCGTCGGCAGGCATCGGCACCTCGAACCACCTGACCGGTGAACTGTTCCGCTCGGTCGCCGGCATCGACATCATCCATGTGCCGTACAAGGGCAGTGGTACTGCCCTCGGCGACCTCGTCGGCGGCCAGGTCGACAGCATGTTCGACCAGCTCACCTCATCGCTGCCGTTCATCCGCGCCGGCAAGGTCCGCATCCTCGGCGTGACGAGCGCGAAGCGCTCCAGCCTGCTCCCCGAGGTGCAGACCCTCGCCGAACAGGGCTTCGCCGGCATGGACGCCAGCACCTGGGTCGGCATCTTCGCGCAGGCGGCGACCCCGCGCGAGATCGTCGGTCGCCTGAACGCATCCATCCAGAAGATCACCCGTTCCACGGCGTTCCGCGAGCGCCTCGCTTCACTCGGTGCCGACGCGCTCGAGGGCAGCCCGGAGCAGTTCGCCCAGTGGTTCCGGGACGAAGTGACCAAGTGGGGCGCCATCGTGAGGTCCTCTGGCGCCAAGGCGGAATGAACGGTCGCCAAGCGCGGCGGTAACATCGCCGGCCCGGCACGGCATCCGTGCCTCGCCCAGACGGAAACCACGATGCGCAAGCTCCTGACCAACCGCACCGGCCAGATCGCTATCCCCTGCGTGCTGATGCGCGGCGGCACCTCGAAAGGCCCCTTCTTCTTCGCCGATGACCTGCCGTCCGAGCGAGCGGTGCTCGAGCGCGTGCTGCTGGCCGCCATGGGTTCGCCCGACACGCGCCAGATCAACGGCATCGGCGGCGCCGACACGCTGACCAGCAAGATCGCGATCATCTCGAAGTCCAAGCGCCCGGACGCCGAGATCGACTATCTGTTCGCCCAGTGCTCGGTCGACAAGGCAGTGGTCGACTTCAGCCCGAACTGCGGCAACATGCTGGCCGCCGTCGGCCCGTATGCGATCGAGACCGGCCTGGTCACCGCACAGAGCCCGACCACGCGGGTGCGCATCCACAACGTGAACACCGGCGCAGTGATCACCGCGACGATCCAGACGCCCGACGGCATCGTGAACTACGAGGGCGAGGCCTCCATCCATGGCGTGCCCGGCACCTCGGCGCCGGTCTACCTCGAGTTCTCTTGCATCGTCGGTGGCAAGACCGGAAAGCTGTTCCCGACCGGCAGGCCGATGGACGTGATCGACGGCATCGAGGCGACCTGCATCGACGTAGCCATGCCGATGGTGCTGATGAAGGCGTCCGACTTCGGCATCAGCGGCTACGAGTCGAAGCCGGAGCTCGATGCAAACACGGAACTGATCGCCCGCTTCGAGAAGATCCGGCTGCAGGCCGGCGTATTGATGGGCATGGGCGACGTATCGGCTTCGGTGGTGCCCAAGGTCGGACTGCTGTCGCCGCCGCGCGCGCCCGGCGGCACGATCACTTCGCGCTACTTCGTGCCCTGGAACTGCCATGCGGCGCATGCGGTCACCGGTGCGCTGTGCCTCGGTTCCGCGATCATGCTGCCCGGCACGGTCGCCCGGCAGGTATGCGAGGCTCCGGCAGGCCCGTTCGCCGACATCATCATCGAGCACCCCACCGGTTCGATGGGCGTGGCCATCGAAACGACCGGCGAAGGCGATGCCAAGACGATCAAGGGTGGCAGCTTCCTGCGCACGGCGCGGCTGCTGTTCGCGGGCGAGGTATTCGTCCCTGCAACGGCATTCGGCGACGCGAGCTCCGGCCAGGCTGCCTGAGCCAGGCCCGCGCCGCAAGCGCCGTCATCCGCCTTCGGAACACGCCCGCCTGCGCTGCGCCATCGCCGGGTTCCCCCCGGGGATGGCGCACGCCAGTCGGGAAATCAGGCGTCGTAGCCGGGGTTCTCGCGATCGAGCTTGCGCAGCATCGTCGGCCACTCGAGCAGGCCGAACGGTCGACGGGTGCCGCGCTGGTACAGGTGGGTGGTCTGGTCGACCACTTCCTTCGGCGGCAGCGACAGCTCGGTATTGCACGACAGCGCGGCGATCTGGATCTGGCACGCGCGCTCGAGCCGCCACATGTTGTTGAAGCACTCGGCGACGGTCGGCCCGACGGTCAGCAGGCCGTGGTTGCGCAGCACCATCGCCTCGCGCTCGCCGAGGTCGGCGCACAGGCGCTCCTGCTCTTCCATGTTGAGCGCGACGCCTTCGTAGTCATGGTAGGCGATGTCGCCGAAGCGCATCGAGGTCTGGGCGATCGGCAGCACCCCGCACTTCATGGCCGACACCGCCATGCCGGCGATGGTGTGCGTGTGGATCACGCAGTCGACATCGTGCCGCACCTTGTGCACGGCACTGTGAATCACGTAACCCGCCTTGTTCACGCCGAACTTCGTGGCGTTGAACAGCACGTTGCCATCGATGTCGATCTTGATCATGTCCGAGGCGGTCATCTCTTCGTAGAGCATGCCGTAGGGGTTGATCAGGAACTCGCCCTCGGTGCCGGGCACGCGCGACGAGATGTGGTTGGCGATCATCTCGGTCATGTCGTAGAGGGCCATCAGGCGGTAGCAGGCGGCGAGGTCGACCCGCGCCTTCCACTCGGCCTCGCTGACCTGCTCTTTCACGCTGCGCGACGGATCGTATGCGTTGCGGTTGGCGATCTTCGCGTCGCCGCCGGGGACGGCCATCTCTGCGCCGGCACCTTGGGTCTGATCCATCGTGGGCTCCTCGTGAGGGGGGTAAAAGTGAACTGATTGTATACCTGCCGCGATATCCACCATATCGACCATACCTGCCATACCCGCCACACCCGCCGGGCAGCACCGTGCACCCGTCGGTGGGGCCGCGCGACAGGGAAGGCAGTCAGTCGGCCTTGGCGCCGGTGGCCTTCACCACCTTCGCCCACTTGTCGATCTCGCTGCGCACGAACGCGGCGAACTCGGCCACCGTGCCGCCCATCAGTTCGAAGCCCTGTGCCATCAGGTTTTCGCGTACCGACGCGCTCGCCAGGGCCTTGTTGGCCTCTGCGTTGACGCGATCGATCACGGCCGACGGCGTACCGGCCGGCGCGAACAGGCCGAACCACGCGATCACCTCGTACCCGGGCAGCCCGGACTCGGCGATCGTCGGCAGTTCGGGCCAGAACGACAGGCGCTTCGGCGTGGTCACGCCGAGGATGCGCAGCTTGCCGGCCTTGGCCAGCCCCATCGCGTTCGGGATGTTCGGGAACATCAGCGCCACCTCGCCCGACACGACCGCACCGACCGCCTGCGGCGAGCCCTTGAACGGCACATGGCTCATCTTCGTGCCCGACAGC
>CAIQON010000402.1 GCA_903873475.1 uncultured bacterium | reverse complement strand
GAACAGCAGCGGATGCTTGGTGTCGCCGTGCGATGCGTACGCGCAGGCCAGCACGTCGGCCTGCTGGGTGCGGGTGGGCATGCCGGTCGACGGGCCGCCGCGCTGCACGTTGACGATGGTGGCCGGGATCTCCGCGAAGTAAGCCAGCCCGATGAACTCGGTCATCAGCGAGATGCCCGGCCCGGAGGTGGCGGTGAACGCACGCGCACCGTTCCAGCCGGCCCCGACCACCATGCCGATCGAGGCCAGTTCGTCCTCGGCCTGCACCACGGCGTAGCGGTGGCGGCCGGTCTGCGGATCGACCCGGTACTTTCCGCAGTAGGCGAGGAAGGCCTCGGCCAGCGACGAAGACGGCGTGATCGGATACCACGCGCAGACCGATGCGCCGCCGTACACGGCACCCAGTGCCGCAGCCGAGTTGCCGTCGATGAAGATGCGGTCGCCGACGTTGTCGGCCCGTTCGACCCGGATGCCCAGCGGGCAGGCCAGGTTCTCGCGCGCCCAGTCGCGCCCCAGCCGCAGCGCCTCGATGTTCGGCGCGAGCAGCTTCTCCTTGCCCTTGTACTGCTCGCCGACCAGTTTCTCGCATTCGGCCAGGTCGATGTCGAGCAGCGCGGCCAGCGCGCCCAGGCAGACCATGTTCTTCAGCAGCTGGCGCTCGCGCGGCACGCTCCAGCGCGCATTGGCCAGCGCGGTCAGCGGCACGCCGATGACATGCACGTCGTCGCGGAACTTCTCCGGCGGCAGCGGCTTGGTCGAGTCGTAGAACAGATAGCCGCCGGGCTCGATCTCCTTCAGGTCCTGGTCCCAGGTCTGCGGGTTCATCGCGACCATCATGTCGACGCCACCGCGCCGGCCGAGCCAGCCAGCCTCGGTGACGCGTACCTCGTACCAGGTCGGCAGGCCCTGGATGTTCGACGGGAAGATGTTGCGCGGCGAGACCGGCACGCCCATGCGCAGGATCGAGCGCGCGAACAGTTCGTTGGCCGAGGCGGACCCGGAGCCGTTCACGTTGGCGAACTTGACCACCAGGTCGTTGACCGCCTCGATGCGCGGCTTCTGCTTCGCTTGCTGCAGGTTCGGCAGGATCGTGTCCATCAGGCGGCCCTCCGCTCGGAAACCCGCTGTGCTTCATCACGCCCCCGGCAGGCGGGGCCTGCGTGGGTCTTCGTGTACAGGAACTTCTGCATGTCCCAGGCACCGGTCGGGCAACGCTCGGCGCACAGCCCGCAGTGCAGGCAGACGTCCTCGTCCTTCACCATCGCCCGGCCGGTCTTCAGCCCGTCCTGCACGTACAGCGCCTGGTCGAGGTTGAGCGCCGGCGCGGTCAGCCGCCCGCGCAGGTCGGCCTCCTCGCCGTTGGCCGTGAAGGTGATGCAGTCCATCGGGCAGATGTCGACGCAGGCATCGCATTCGATGCAGGCCTTCGGGGCGAACACCGTCTGGACATCGCAGTTCAGGCAGCGCTGCGCCTCCTTGAAGGCCGTCGCCGCGTCGAAGCCCAGTTCCACCTCGATGCGGATGCTGGCCAGCGCCTTCTGCGCATCGGCCCAGGGCACCTTGAAGCGCGCCTCGGGCGCGATCGCATTGTCGTAGCTCCACTCGTGGATGCCCATCTTCTGCGACATCATCGACACGCCCGGCGGCGGCCGGTCTTCGAGCGCCTCGCCCTCCAGCAGGCGGTCGATCGACACCGCGGCATCATGGCCGTGCGCGACCGCCCAGATGATGTTCTTCGGCCCGAACGCCGCGTCGCCACCGAAGAACACCTTCGGGTGCGTCGAGCGGAAGGTGACCGGGTCGACCACCGGCATGCCGTGCTCGTCGAAGTCGATGCCGCAGTCGCGCTCGATCCAAGGGAAGGCATTCTCCTGGCCGACCGCGACCAGTACATCGTCGCATTCGACCAGGCGGTCCGGCTCGCCCGTGGGCACCAGGCGCCGTCGTCCGCGGGCATCGTACTCGGCGCGCACCGATTCGAAGGTCATGCCGACCAGACGGCCGTCGCGATGCTCGAAGGTCTTCGGCACCAGGTAGTTGAGGATCGGGATGCCCTCATGCTGGGCGTCTTCCTTCTCCCACGGGCTCGCCTTCATCTCGTCGAACCCGGAGCGTACGATGACCTTCACGTCCTCGCCGCCCAGGCGGCGCGAGGTGCGACAGCAGTCCATCGCGGTATTGCCGCCCCCTAGCACGATGACCCGGCGGCCGATCTTCGTGGTGTGGCCGAACGACACCGAGGACAGCCAGTCGATGCCCAGGTGGATGTTGGCCGCGGCTTCCCGGCGGCCAGGCAGGTCGAGGTCGCGCCCGCGCGGTGCCCCGGAGCCGACGAACACCGCGTCGAAGTCCTGCGCGAGCAGGTCGCGCATCGAGCGGATCTCGGTGCCGCCACGGAACTCGACGCCCAGGTCGATCACGTAGCCGACCTCTTCGTCGATCACCGACTCGGGCAGGCGGAAGCGCGGGATCTGCGAGCGGATGAAGCCACCGGCCTTGGGATCGCGGTCGAAAACCGTGACCGAGTACCCCAGCGGGGCCAGGTCGCGTGCGACGGTGAGCGAGGAGGGACCGGCACCGACGCAGGCGATGCGGCGGCCGTTGCTGTTAGCGGCCGGCGCCGGCAGCAGCGCACGGATCGCCGCGCCGTCCTTGTGGTCGGCGGCGACGCGCTTGAGCCTGCAGATCGCGACCGGCTCGGGCTTGTCCTGGTTGGCCTCCTCGACCCGTCCACGCCGGCAGGCCGGCTCGCACGGTCGATCGCAGGTGCGCCCCAGGATGCCCGGGAACACGTTGGAATCCCAGTTGACCTTGTAGGCCTCGGTGTAGCGCCCGGCCGCGATCAGCCGGATGTATTCGGGCACGGGCGTGTGCGCGGGGCACGCGTGCTGGCAATCGACGACCTTGTGGAAATACTCCGGATCACGGACATCCGTCGGCTTCAAGCGGCTCTCCTCCAACGTTTCGGGCCCGCACACCTGCCGGCAGCCGGCGCGCGGCGCAAGGTCCCTGGTCGTCGCCGGCCTGCGGCGATCGCCCGGGATCCGTCGAACGGTGCTGTCGATACCCCGCGGGGCCCGGCAGACCGGTCTGTTCTGGTTATATGCAAATCGTACTCCCACTCCGCCTCGAAGGCATCGGCGGCGCCGGGTCTTGTCACTCGCATGACAGGCCGGAGAAGCACCGGCGGGTGGTGTGGACAAGAATCGCCGCCTGTGGCTTCATGCAACTGTCATCAAACAGCACTTCCTTTCCGCCCCCCCGTTCAACCGGAGACGCCCTTGAAACGACTTGCATCGACTGCGATCGCCGCTGCGATCGCCCTTGTGTCGGCATCCGCCACTGCCCAGACCCTGACCGGCACCCTCGCGAAGATCCGCGACACCGGCACGATCACCATCGGCCATCGCGAAGCGTCCATCCCGTTCTCGTATCTCGACGACAAGCAGCAGGCCGTCGGCTATGCGATGGACATCTGCGCGCGAGTGGTCGATGCGATCAAGGCCGAACTCAAGCTGCCGAACCTGAAGGTCGTGCTGCAGCCGGTCACCTCGGCCAACCGCATCCCCCTGCTGCAGAACGGTTCGATCGACCTCGAGTGCGGTTCGACCACCAATTCGGTCGAACGCCAGAAGCAGGTCGCATTCGGGCCGACCTACTTCGTGATCAACGTGACTGCGGCGGTCAAGGCCAACTCCCCGATCAAGACGCTTGCCGACCTGAACGGGCGCACGATCTCGACCACCGCGGGCACCACCTCGGTACCGCTGCTGAAGCGGTACGAGCGCACCAGCGGCATCGACGTGAAAGAGATCTACGGCAAGGATCACTCCGAGTCGTTCCTGCTGCTGGTCGACGACCGGGTCTCCGCGTTCGTGATGGATGACGTGCTGCTTGCCGGCCAGATCGCCAATGCCCGCAACCCGGCCGAGTTCCGGATCATCCCGGAGTCGCTTCGCACCGAACCCTACAGCGTGATGCTGCGCCGCGAAGACGCACCGTTCAAGGCACTGGTCGACCGCACGGTCGGCGGCCTGATGAAATCCGGCGAGATCGAGAAGCTGTACGCGAAGTGGTTCCTGAGCCCCATCCCGCCGCGCAAGGTGAACCTGAACTTCCCGGTCACGCAGGCGCTGCGCGAGGCGTTCAAGAACCCGAACGACCAGGGCGTGCAGTAACGGGCAGTCGAGGGCTCCCGCAAGCGGCGCGCAATGGGAATCAGCCTCGACTGGTCGGTGTTCCTGCAGGAACTGCCGGAAGGCGGCGTCTTCTACTGGGAGATGCTGCTTTCCGGGCTCTGGTGGACGCTCGGCGTCGCCGCCTGCTCGAGGATCATCGCGATGCTGTTCGGGTCGGTGATCGGCACGCTGCGCACCACCGAGAGCCGCGTGCTGGTGTTCCTCGGCAATGCCTGGGTCGAACTGTTCCGCAACATCCCGCTGCTGGTGCAGATGTTCCTGTGGTACTTCGTCGTGCCCGAGCTCGTGCCGCCGCTGAAGGCCTGGGTGGTCGCCGCGGAGCCTTCGCATGCGCAATTCCTTTCGGCCACGCTCTGCCTGGGTCTGTTCACCTCGGCCCGGATCGCCGAACAGGTGCGCGCGGGCATCCAGTCGCTGCCGCGCGGCCAGCGCCTCGCGGCGCAGGCCATCGGCCTGAACACCACCCAGATGTACCGTTTCGTGCTGCTGCCGATGGCTTTCCGGATCATCATCCCGCCGCTGACGAGCGAGACGATGAACCTGATCAAGAACACGTCCATCGCACTGACCATCGGGCTTGCCGAACTGACGTTCCGCACGCGTGAGATGGGCGAATACACGTTCCGCTTCTTCGAGGCATTCACCGCCGCCACGCTGGTCTACATCGCGATCGCGATGACCGCGAACCGGGTGATGGCCGTGGTCGAGCGGCGCACCGCCGTTCCCGGCTACATCGCCGGCGCGAAGTAGAACGAGACGATGGACTTCGACTGGTCGGTGATCGGCAGCTCCCTCCCCTACCTGTGGAAGGGCATGCAGTACACGCTGCATCTCACCGCGATCGCGGCACTCGGCGGCCTGTTCTTCGGCACCCTGCTGGCGCTGGCGCGGCTGTCGCCGGTCAAGCCGCTGTCGATGTTCGCCGCCGGCTACGTGAACCTGATGCGTTCGATCCCGCTGGTGCTGGTGATCTTCTGGTTCTTCTTCCTGGTACCGGTGATCCTGCAGGTGGCGATGGGCTATGAGCGGCCGCCGCAGGTGGGCGCGGAACGCACCGCGATCATCACCTTCATCATGTTCGAGGCGGCGTATTTCTGCGAGATCATGCGCGCCGGCATCCAGTCGATCCCGCGCGGGCAGGTGCATGCCGCACAGGCGCTCGGCCTCAATTACAGCCAGACGATGCGCCTGGTGGTGCTGCCGCAGGCGTTCCGCAACATGATCCCGGTGCTGCTCACCCAGACGATCATCCTGTTCCAGGACACCTCGCTGGTCTACGTGATCTCGGCCACCGACTTCGTCGGCGCCGCGGCCAAGATCGCGCAGCGCGACGGCCGGCTGATCGAGATGTACGTGTTTGTCGCCATCGTCTATTTCATCATCTGTTTCTCGCTGTCGCTGGCTGTCCGGCAACTGCAGCGCAAGATCGCCGTCATCCGCTGATGCACTGCGCGTACGGCCCACGGAGAACCACAGCATGCCGATGATCGACATCCAGGGCATCTCGAAGTGGTATGGCAGCTTCCAGGTGCTGACCGACTGCACGACCAGCGTCGAGAAAGGCGAGGTTGTCGTGGTCTGCGGCCCGTCCGGTTCCGGCAAGTCGACCCTGATCAAGTGCGTGAACGCGCTCGAGCCCTTCCAGAAGGGCGACGTGATCGTCGACGGCATCTCCTGCGCCGACCCGAAGACCGACCTGCCCAAGCTGCGCGCCCGCGTCGGCATGGTGTTCCAGAACTTCGAGCTGTTCCCGCATCTCTCGATCACCGAGAACCTGACCCTGGGCCAGGTGAAGGTGCTCGGCCGCCCGGCCGACGAGGCGAAGACCCGCGGCCTGAAGCTGCTCGACCGGGTCGGCCTGATCGAACAGAAGGACAAGTTCCCCGGCCAGTTGTCCGGCGGCCAGCAGCAGCGGGTGGCGATCGCCCGCGCGCTGTCGATGGACCCCATCGCGATGCTGTTCGACGAACCGACCTCGGCGCTCGACCCCGAGATGGTCAACGAGGTGCTGGACGTGAAGGTCGAGCTGGCGCACGAAGGCATGACGATGATGGTCGTAACCCACGAGATGGGCTTCGCGCGCAAGGTCGCCGACCGGGTGATCTTCATGGACCGCGGCGAGATCGTCGAGGACGCGACGAAGGAGGCGTTCTTCGGCAGCCCGCGCTCGGAGCGGGCGCAGCATTTCCTGGCGAAGATCCTGCAGCATTGAACCGCCGGCTTGCACTCGCTGGCCTGCTCGCGCCGCTGGCCGCAGTCCTTGGCTGCACGAGCCCGGGCACCGCCAACGTAGAGAGGGGTTTCGACCCGGCCCGCACCGGGTCTTCCGTCGTTGTGTTTTCGGGCACGGTCACCGACGGATACGTCAGCGCCTTCTGGTACCAGATCGAAAGCGGGACGGGCAGAGACAGGCGGCTGCTATCGGTTCCTGTGACGGGGACCGGGATCACACTGGACTGGTCTGGCACGGCGAGAGACGGCAAAGCATTCAGTGGCCGCCTGGCCGTCGTCGAATTGCCGGTCGGGGTGCATGTGCTGCGCAGGGCTGTCGGCGCGCAGGGGGCTACCGCGGGCTTCGGCACGCCGCCACTCGAGGGCGAGTTCCGGACGGCACCCGGGGATGTGCTTTACCTCGGCAACGTCCACGCCACGCTGTCCGTCGACGCATCATCCGGCCGGGTGGCCACGTCGGTGGGCGTGGTCGACCACCGCGACAGGGATTTTGCTATTCTCCGAAAACAGTTCGGATCGGCCCTCGCCGACCGCGTTCGGGTCGCACCGCTGGATCTGGGGCGCGCCTCCGGAACGAAGCCGGGCCGTCTTGACACGACGATCGACGATCTCCAGGGCCTTGTCGGAAGATGACCATGCGTTACAGCCGCAGGGCGCCAGCTTGAGTGCATACCGGCACGCCCGGCCATCCACGGGCACCTGGGGAGCACTGCTGCTCGCACTGGCGCTACTGCTCGTGCTGGCTGCGCCGGCCGCGAGGTCCCAGCCCGTGTCGACCCGGGCTCTGTCTGCGCAGGATGCTGCGGCGATTGGCTCAGTGCATGTGATCAGCGCCGTGCCCGTCCTGAGCCTGCTCGATTCGACCCGGGCGCAGGTCAACCGGGCGCTGGCCACGACCTATGTACCGCCTGGCGTTGGCGCTGCCGGGATCCTCGGGGTAGCCATCGGTGCCGCGATCGGCGAAGCGATACTGCGCGCGCGCTTGCAGCGCAGCATGGAAACGTTCGCACTGGAGCACCCGAGGCTGGTCGATGCGATGGGCAGCTTCGATCCGGTCGCCGCCCTGAGCGAGGAGCTCGAGGCTGCATTCGCCGGCGACACTCGCTTCGAGGTGGTCGGCTTCGAACACCTGCACGGAAAGGTCGCCAAGGACGCTGCACTGGTCGACGCCAAGGCTCCGGCCGACCGCGCAACGCTCCTGATCGAGTCGACGATGGTGTTCACCGAGACACTGGATGTCTTCACGATCCAGGCCACGGCCCGGCTGGCGCGTCCCGGCGCCGGCGCCGACGTCTATGCACGCAACTTCATCTTCGAGTCGCCGACGCTGGGCACCGGAAGCATCCGAGAGTCCATGGATGCATGGTCGGCCGAGAGCGCCGCACTCTTCCGGGGCGCGGTCGCGATGGGCGCCGCGAGCCTGGCGAGGATGGTGATGCTCGATCTCCTCGATCCGAAGGCACCCCTGCCCGCGGGGCGGAACGTACGCGGGTCCGAGATCGGACGCGAGGGCCTGTTCGACGGAGCTGTCGGCCAGCTGCTCGGCGAATCCGGCAGCGTCGTGTTCGTGCGCGACCGGGAGTTCGTGCGCGCAATGGTCCGGTCGCCGCGCTTCACGGCCAGGCTTGCGCAGGAGGGCCTTGAAATGCGCCTTGCGCGAGGTGGACAGCGCGCAGCACCCGCACGCCCGCTGACTCTGGAAGACCTGGGTGGGTTGCTTGCACCCCGTTGAATCGACAGGCGGCACGACTCGCCGCCCCCGCCCGCACCGAGGCCTGGCCACCGCTGCCGCGATGACCCTCGCGGCATGGCTGCCCGCCCTCGCCCACGCCCAGGTGCTTGCACCCATAGCCCTCTTCGAGAAGCTGTCGCCCAGCGTGTTCATGGTGATCACCTATGCGGGCACCGAGCCCAAGGCCCGGCCGCTCGCGACCGGCAGCGCAGTCGTGATCGGGCCAGAAACCGTCATCACCAACTGCCACGTGCTGCGCAAGAGCCAGCGCGTCGAGGTGGTCAACGGCCCGGTAGTGCTGCAGGCCACCCTCGAGTTCCCCGACGTCGAGCGCGATCTCTGCCAGATGCGGGTGCCCGGGCTGGCGGCGCCGGCGGTCGTGCTGGGTTCGAGCGCCGGCCTGCGGATCGGCCAGCGGGTCTATGCGATCGGCGCACCAGTGGGCCTGGAACTCACCCTCAGCGACGGGCTGATCTCGTCGCTACGCACACTCGTCAGCAAGGACCGCGTCGAACCCTGGATACAGACCTCGGCCCCGATTTCCCCGGGATCGAGCGGGGGCGGCCTGTTCGACGAACAGGGCCGGCTGATCGGGATCACCACGCTCACAAGCTTGACCGGCAACCTCGCCTTCGCCGTGCCCGCCGAGCAGGTGCGCGAAGTGCCCGAACGCGGCCGCCTTGCCCTCGCCGCCGATGCGACAAGGCGCGCCGAAGCCGCCGCCAAGCTGAAGGAATCGGAGGCGACAGGCAAAGGTCAGCGGCTCGTCGGGAATACCCTTGCGCAGCACTTCACCGTGTCACGGCGCACCT
>CAIQON010000401.1 GCA_903873475.1 uncultured bacterium | reverse complement strand
GGCAGCGGCCATCCGCCCGAAACCGCCCCTTCGCAGGAGCCGCACCGAATGACGACCGTACGCCAGCCACTCGACCCGGAAGCCGACCCGCGCGTCAAGGCCGTGTTCGACGACATACGGGCCACCCGGAAGACGGACTTCGTGAACAACCTCTGGCGCACGCTGGCGTTCGACCCGGCACTGCTCGAGGCCACCTGGTCGGAGGTGAAGGGCCTGATGGCCATGCCGACGCAGCTCGACCCGCTGGTCAAGGAGATGGTCTACGTCGCGGTATCGATCGCGAACGGTTGCGGCTATTGCGTGCACTCGCACACCGCCGCAGCGCGCGCGCGGGGCATGACGGATGCGCAGCATGCGGAACTGCTGGCCATCGTCTCGCTCGCCGGCAAGACCAACCATCTTGCCACGGGCCTGCAGGTACCCCTCGACCCGGCCTTCGATGCCGGCGCCTCGACCTGACGGGTCTGGCATGGCCTGGCGAGGTGGCCAGACCGGGCTCGATCACACCCATCGTGGCGCCCTGGCTCGGCTGCGGCAACGGGTCCCTTCCACCGGCCATCGGCCGCCGCGCGGCGAGCGTCTGTGCGGCAAGGGGCTTGCGAAGCGCGCGCGGCTCGGTCACCCTCCTGCCATCCAGCCGTACTTCCACCGTCCAGCGAACCGATGACCCGTCCGCAGATCGCCGCAGCCACCAGCCTCGCGTTTTCCCTGTACTGGGCGATCATGGCTTACGCGGGATGGCCGGACGAAACGGCTCCGGACGCGCCATGGCCGATGATGCGGGTGATCCTCAGCGTGATGTTCGCGTCGCTCGCGGCGACGATCTGGCTCGGGCGGACTCGGGGACGGTGAAGTGCGACGGGCGGACGCGATCGCCCGGCGTACCGACTGACCGCAGGGCGCGACCCGGGTGCGGGCCCCGGGGTCGACCTACTGCCGAGCGCCTGCCATCTTGACCACGGCACGGATGCGCTGGAGTTCCTCGGCGCGCCACTTGTCGAGTACCTGCCGGTCGCCGGCCACCAGGTCGATGCCGAGCGCCCTCAGGCGTTCGCCGAACGCGGGCTCCTTCATGACCCGGACCATTTCAGTGCTGGCCTGGTTGAGTACCGCCGCGGGCGTGCCAGTGGGCGCGACGATGCTGTACCAGCCGTACATCGCGTAGCCCGGTACCACCTCCGAGATGGACGGCACGTCGGGCAGCAGGGGCGCGCGCGTCGGCGTGGTCACGCCAAGCGCGCGCAACCGGCCCGATTGCACATGCGGCATCGCTGCCGGCACCACCGCATACGTGACCTGGACCTCGTTGGCCATCGTGTCGGTGATCGCCTGCGGCACGCCCTTGTAGGGTACGTGCAGCATGTCGGTCCTGGTCAGCTGCGTGAGCAGGACGCCCGACAGGTGCTCGGATGCGCCCGTGCCGGCAGAACCGTAGCGCAGCGTGCCCGGTGCCTTGCGCGCGATATCGACCAGTTCCTTCAGTGTCTTCGCCGGCACCTGCGTATTCGCCAGCAGGACGAAGGGCACGGTACCGATCAGCGCGATCGACTGGAAATCGCGGCCGAGGTCGAACTTCAGGCCAGTCAGCACCTGCGATGCGACGAACAGCTGCGACGTGAGCATCATCATCGTGTAGCCGTCCGGCACGGCAGCCATCGTGAGGTCGGCACTGATCGAGCCTGCCGCCCCGGGACGCGGGTCGACGATCATCCGCTGGCCCCAGGTCTCGCCGAGCCGATCGGCCATCGCACGCCCGATGATGTCGGGACCCGAGCCGGCCGCGCTGCCGACAATCAGCCGGACAGGCTTGACCGGGAACTGCGTCTGCGCGTGCGCGGCGGGCAAGGTCGCGCCGACCGCCATGAGCAGAGACAGCAGGACGGGCCGCGCGGCTGCGGCGAGGGGTCTTCCGGATGGCATCAGCGTCCTCCATGGAGTCTGTTTTCTTGTGTCGGCAATCATGGGCATGCGCCTGCCGTTTGTCCAGCATCCGGGCCTCGTGCACATCGCGCATACTAGGGGGATGATGACCTCTCCCGCACGCCCCGCCCCCGGCCATCCCGTCCTCGCCTGGAACGGACCCGACGGGCCGCAATCCGTCCGCTGGCGATCGGAAAGCGGCACCGCGCCACCGAGACGGGTGGTGGCTGTCGACGACACCACTCCGGCCGATACCGCCTATCGGCTGGCCAGCGAAGGTACGGCGCTGGTCTGGCAAGGCGACTTCCAGAATGCACGCCACCTGTTGATCGCGCTTGCGCGCCGTGTCGACCGCAAGCCGACGAAGGCGAAGGCGCGGGCGCGCGCGAAGGCGCGCGGCCGTGCGAAGGCGGCGGCCGATGCCGCCGAGGCGCTGGCAGCGCAGCCCACGCCAGCCGAGGCGTTCCACCGGCACCGTATGGCACAGGCGCAGCGCGCGCACACGCTGGGCATGCTGCTGATTCCCTTCGAACCGGGCCATGTCATCCCGTTGCGCCGGGCACCCGACGTGGCCGCCGCCTGCGAGGAAGCCTACGGCCCGGCCGATGAGCCCTATGTCGCCTCCCTGCGCGAACTGCTCGGGCTGATCGGGGCGCATGAATGGCGCCGCAACGGGGTGGAGATCCCCTCGATGGGCGAGCGTATCCACCCGCATTACGGTGTGTTCGCGCCCATCCGGAGCGAATATGTCGAGCTCGTCTCCATGGCACCGTTGCCGAAGGGCGGCGTACCGCTCGCCTTCGATATCGGCACCGGCACTGGCGTGCTCGCAGCCGTGCTCGCACGGCGCGGCGTCGAACGGATCGTCGCGACCGACAAGGATCCGCGCGCCATCGCCTGTGCACGCGAGAACCTGGCGCGGCTGGGTCTCGACCGCAGGGTGCAGGTCCTGGACGTCGACCTGTTCCCCCCCGGACGGGCACCGCTCATCGTCTGCAATCCGCCATGGGTGCCGGCGCGGCCGAGTTCCGCGCTGGAACATGCGATCTACGACCCGGACAGCCGGATGCTGCGCAGTTTCCTCGCGGGGCTTTCGGCCCACCTCGCGCCTGACGGCGAGGGCTGGCTCGTCCTGTCCGACCTGGCCGAGCACCTCGGCCTGCGCAGCCGGGCGGAACTCGAGTCGATGATCGAGGCAGGCGGGCTGGCGACGGTAGAACGGATCGATACGCGGCCCACGCATGCGAAGGCAGGTGATCCGCGCGACCCCCTGCATGCAGCACGCTCAGCCGAAGCGGTATCGCTGTGGAGACTGAAGGTTCGCTGAACGACAGGTCGCCCCACCGGGTCGCCCCGGTGTCGATGCATCTCGAGCGCTCGTGACCGCGTCAGCGGGGAGGCACCCGCGCCCGAAGGCCTACTTCGCGGGCGCGCGCAGCAGTTCGGGCACCAGTTGTTCGCGCACGAAAGCCTCGCCCAGTTTCTCGATCCGCCCGGCACCGATGCTGTCGAGTACCGCCTCTTCGCTGCCGGCGAGTTTCCATGCCTTGTACTCGTCGACCAGCGGCAGGCCCATCGCCTCGCACAGCAGCGACACATAGTTCACGACACGGAACGGCTCGCTGCCCTCGAGCGCGCAGAGCAGCCGCTGGCAGGAATGGAATACCGTCACCACGTCATCGGCACGGGCCTCACGCGCGAGGTCGCAGACGCCGCGCGTCGCATCCTTCAGCGCGGCCGGCACCGAGACGAGCGCCGAACACATGTGGCCGGGTACCGCGACCTGCGTCTCGACGACTTCCAGACCCGGGATCAGGCGCAGCAGGTCTTCGACCAGCGGATTCACGTCGACCTCGCGGAAGCCGAAGTGCCGGTGCAGCACGACACGCCGGTTCACCGGATGCACCAGCCGTTCGCGCAGCCGCTCGCGTGCCGCGTGCACGATCTGCGTGAAGTGCGACATCGGGAACTGCGGATCGGCATAGCCCTCCATGAACTGGTTCATGTGGCGATGGCAGGACGGGCACCAGGTGACGACCGTCGCCGGGGCGGCCGCGGGCGCAGGCACTGCCGCAGGCCCAGTTGCGGCGGCAGCGCCCTCGACGAGGCTGATCGTCAGGTCGTTGAACTTGCCGACGGTGCGCTTCGCCATGCCGTCGGCCGCGCGCAGGTTGGCGTCCTTGGACGTGCCGCAGCAGTAGCCCGGCCCGCCGACCGGCGCCACTTCCAGGCCGATCGCGCGCAGGATCTCGATCGACCCGTGGATGATGTCGCCATGGCGCACCACGTTGCAGCCATACCAGAAAACGACCTTCTCGCTCATGATGCCGTACGCTCCTTCGGGCTGACGCGGTGCCACTGCTCGATCTCCTCGGGCGCCAGTTGGGTCGCGGCGAAGGCTTCGATCTTGCGGAAGAAGAGCGGATCTTCAGTGGGCTTCATCTGCGCCTCGCCACCGAGCGAACCGAGCGCACCCATGCGTGCAGCCCGCACCATCAGCATCGCGTTGATGCCCTCGGGACAGGCTTCCGTGCAACGCGACGATTGCGTGCACACCTTGACCCAGGCGACCGCCTCGTTCGTGCCCTGCCCGCCTTGCAGCAGCGGCAGCAGTCCCTCGACCACCGCCGCGGGCGATGCCCCCGTCAGTGCGGGCGCATAGGACGTCATCGGACAGGCTTCGTAGCACTTGCCGCAGCGGGTGCAACGGTCGAGCGTGTCGGCGATGAAGCGGTCGAGGTAGGCGCGCAGGGAATCCATTCGCAATCGTGCCATGGACGCAGCCGCGCGGCCAGTGCCCCGTTCGTTCAGCCGGGCGCGCTGGCGACCGTGGCCAGCGGGGCGTCGTACGCGCAGTGTGTCGAGACCATCTCGAGGGTGCGGCTGTTGCCCTTCCCGCTGACGAGGGTGTCCACGACCGACAGCCGTCGCCCGGCACGGCTCACCTTCGCAGCCGCCTTCAGCGATCGTCCTTCACCCGGGCTCAGGTACCAGGCAGATGCCTCGACCAGGCGGTGACCGGCCGGGGCGGCAGCGCAGGCCGTGCGCGCAGCAAGCGCAAAGGTGACGCCGCCCTGCGCATGCCCGACGCGGTTGCCGGCATGCAGCCCCATCGGCATCCGGCAGTGCGCGCGGCCCATGCCGTCGCGCACCGGGAACTGCGCGAACAGGTGCTCGACGAAAGAGGTACGGTCATCGGCGCGTGCGAGCGCCTCGTCCACCCGGTTCCAGATCGCGCGCTCGCGGGCGTCGAGATCACGCCGGGTGATCGTGCCGCCCGGGGGCATTCCCCCTGGCTGCCAGGGCAGCGGTGCCAGCGTGACGCCGGCCGGAGGCGGCAGTTCCATGAAGGTCCCCGAAGCGATGCAGGCAACGCGCCCGCTGGCGGTCAGCCGGCAGTGCGCGATGCCCTGCCGCGTGAGCGCGCCCTCGACCCAGCCTTCGCAGTGCGCGACCGCTTCCAGCCGGCCGGCCAGGGGTATGCCGGTGAATGCGATGTGCAGGCTGACGGTGCCCAGCCGCATGCCGGCCTCCATCGACAGGCAGGCACGGATCGCGTTGGCGAGGGCCATGTCCACCAGCGTGGTGACCATCACCAGGTTGGCCTCGCCGCTGGCGTCGGTGCTGTGCGGCGCACTCTCGATCGACAGCCGGGCATGGGCGGGCGTGACATCGTCCCAGGCAGTGCCCATGAAGTGTCCGACGAAATGCAGCCCAGGCGTGCGGTTGTCGGCGATCGCCTGCAGCACGCGGGCGCGGATGGCCTCGCCAGGCGCCTGCAAGCCGGCTGCGCCGGCAGGGATTTCGCTCATGAGGATATGTCCTTGGACAGGGGGAGTGCGGCGACCGAGCGCATGGCCGCGCGCGTGGCTTCGAGGCGATCGTCATCCACGCGGCCGAGCGAGCGTACGATGTCGACCGCCACGTCGCCCAGTTGCGCATACACCCGCGCCACCTGTGGATCCCACTCACCCATCGCGGCGAGATGGCGCCTGACCGTGCCGGCATCGCCACGCGACACCGGCCCGGCGAGCGCCGGCGCGATACCCTGCCGGAAGACGGCATCGAGGGTCTCGCGCGCGATCGGCTCGAACATGTCGAGCGCGACCGCACGCGGGATGCCGGCGCGCTCTTCGCAGCGCATCGCCAGTTCCATCAGCACCGGGATGAAGTTGCAGGCGAACGCCCCGCCGCCATGGTAGAGCGCCTTGTAGCGCGCATCGATCGCGAACAGCCGGGCGCCGAGGCGTTCGAACGCCGGCTGCAGCCATGCCAGCGCGGCCGGGTCGCCCTCGCAACCGCACCAGGTACCTTCGAAGGTGCGCACGCTGGCCTGCGGGTCGCTGAAGTTCTTCACGGGGTGGACACTGGCGACCGCGGCACCGGCCTCGGCGCAGGGCGCGAGCGCGGCCGATGCGGTCGCACCGCTCAGGTGAAACACGACATCTCCCTGGCACAGGCGACCGCTGGCGGCGAGCGCCTGCGCCGCCGGCGCGATCGCATCGTCGCTGGTCGCGACCAGCCACAGGCTTGCGCAGGCCATGCCGCCAATCCCGTCCCTGGGCGTGCCGGCCCCCAGGAATCGCACGGCGGACGCGGCACTGGCGAGGCTGCGATTGGCGACGTCGCCGAGCACGCAGAGGCCCCGTTCGTGGAGCAGGCGTGCGATCGTGCGCCCCGCCTTGCCACAGCCCAGCACGTTGAGCAGGGGCAGCCTGGTGAGGGCTGCAGCGGGTTCATTTCCGGGCATGGTCGGGTCCATCAGTGGCGCTGGATCATGCGGGAGGCATCCAGCGCACCAGCGAGCCATCCCCGAGCACCAGTGCGGCGGACACCGCCTTGCCCGGGTGCAGCGTCGCCATCGCGGCCGCATACGCCCCGACCTGCGCCAGGTAGGCATCGAGCCATGGCGCCATCGTCGACGGGTCGCCGGTCTTGTAGTCGATCACCCAGACCTCGTCATCGAACTCGACCAGTCGGTCCACCCTGCGCAATGCACCCGAGGCATCGAGATAGGGTACCTCGTTGCGCGCCCGCCGGTAGAGTGCCGGGTCGAAGAAGCGTGCCAGTGCGGGGCTGCCCAGCAAGCGCAGCGCCTGCTGCCACAGCGGTTCGAACTCGGACGCGCCCGCGCCCAGCGCTTCGCGCAGCCGCTCGCGCATCGAAGCGTCCAGGCGCGCGATGCGCGCAGCCATCGATCCGGCGGGCATCGGCTCGCGCATCGGGGTCGAATCCGTGATGTGTTCCATCAATGCATGGAACCGCTCTCCGTAGCGGGCACCTGCGCGGTTGAGCACTGCGGAGGACGCCGCGGCCGGGGCGCAGGCCTCCAGCGGCCGGTTCATCCGCGGATCCGGCGCAGGGGCACCGGCCGGATCGAGCGCGGGCCACGCACCGGCCTGCAACGACGGCGCCTCATCCGTTGCGCTGAAAGACGCCGGCATGGCGCACGCATGAGGCTCGGCCAGCGGCAAGCCCGGGCCGAACCCGAGCACGCCACCCGGGTCCTGCGCCTCGCCGCGCAGCCCGAGCACCGCCTCGCGCAGCCGCGAATACCAGGCATTGTCCGCGCCAGCGCGATGGTGGCCGCTGACCACCAGGACCTGCCTGGCCCGTGTCACCGCAACGTACAGCAGGTTCAGTTCCTCGCGCGCGGCGCGTGCCCTGGTCCGTTCGAATACCTCGCGCTGCAAGGCGCTCAACGATGCTTCGCGCGTCCAGAAAGAGAAGTGGACCGGTGACGGTTCATCGGCCGGCCATTCGACCAGTGACTGGTAGCCCCGATGCGACGGGCTCCTGGACGCGGTATCGAGCAGCCAGACGATGGGGGCCTCCAGGCCCTTGGCGCCATGGATGGTCATGAAGCGAACCGCCTCGCCAGCGTCCTCAGCCGCCGGTTCGTCGAGCGCTTCCTGCGCGGGCAGTTTCGCGAGGTCGCCCAGTTCATCGACGAAGCGCGCCAGCGTCGGGAAACGGCCGGCGTCCGCGGACAGCGCATGCTCGATCAGCGCATTCAGGTTGGCCTCGACCGATGCAGCGGCGCTGGCCGGCACGGCTGCACGGTAGCGCGCCAGCACGTCGGCCTCGAAGAAGACTGCGTCGAGCAGGTCGTGCACCGGCCGGGTGCCCGCCAGCCCGAACCAGCGCCCCAGCAGCGAGGCCGCCCGCCGGACGCAGGCAGACGCGCGCGGTGCCGCCGCGTGCTCGCACAGCTTGCGGTACAGGTCGCGCGGTGCGCATGGCTGCACGCTGCCGTCGGCTGCCGGTACCGCACCGCATGACACGATCTCGACCAGGTCGGCATCGGCCAGCGAGAACACCGGCGAGCGCAGCACGTGCGCGAGCTCGAGCCCGTCGTGCGGCGCTACCAGGAAGCGCAGCAGAGCGAGCATGTCGCGCACCTCGAGCGTGTCGAGCAGCCCGCCCTGGCGCGAGCTGCTGCACGGGATACCGGCATCGCGCAATGCGCGTTCGTAGACGTCGAGCCGGCCGCGCGTGCGCACCAGCACCAGCATGTCGCGCCAGCGTGCCGGGCGCGGGTTGCCATCCTCGCCGATCACCGCATGGCCCCGCCAGCGGCGCAGGCCCTCGACCAGCTGCGCCGCTTCCTGCACGACCCGCAGGTCTTCCTCCTCGGCGCGCGGTCCGTCGAGCGGATCGCGCAGCGCATCGTCCGTACCGGCCGACGCGCGCACCTTCGGATCGGACTTGCCGATCATCGGCAGCACTTCGATGCATCCGGGCTTGCGCCGGTCGAACGCCTCGTGCGTCCGGAAGCCGGCGAACACGCCATCGCCTTCGAAGAGCCTGTTG
Organism: uncultured bacterium; assembly: GCA_903873475.1. Lineage (GTDB taxonomy): Bacteria > Pseudomonadota > Gammaproteobacteria > Burkholderiales > CAIKXV01 > CAIKXV01. The sequence goes on along the minus strand of CAIQON010000401.1, from coordinate 11,665 downwards.
ACCAGGTCGATCACGGGACCACTGCAGCGGCGCGAGCGGTCCTGGTCGAGCACGGGCGCGTCGAAGTGCGCCACCAGGAAGTCGCGCGCCGCATCGAACAGCAACGCCTCGGCGCCGCGGAAACGGTAGATCGACTGCTTCGGGTCGCCGACCAGGAACACCGTGGGCTTCTCGCCTGCCGCCTGCGCTGCATCGAGCCATGCGCGCAGCGCCATCCACTGAAGCGGGTTGGTGTCCTGGAATTCGTCGAGCAGCAGGTGCCGGTAGCGTGCGTCGAGCCGGGCATGCACGCAGGCGGCATGGTCGTCGTCGGTCAGCAGGCGGCAGGCCTGCTGCTCGAGGTCGGCGAAATCGATGGCCTGCCGCTGCTGCTTGACCGCGTCGAACTCGGCCAGCAGCGCGACCGCACAGGTAAAGGTCGCCTCGTTGAGCCGGTAGGACTGCTGCTCGCGCAGCAGCGCCGCCAGCGCATCGAGCCGCTCGGTGATCGATGCGAACAGTTCGAGGAACCGCGCCTCCCCTTCGAACCCGAGGCGCTTGCGCCGCGTGTCGTTCGCCTCGTACTTGAACGGGGGACCGTCGCCTCCCTTGGTGTACAGGGCGGCGCGGACCAGCCCATTCCAGCGCAGCGGGTCTGCACATGCCGCGGCCTCGTCCAGCAGCGCCGCCCGCTGGTTGTCGTTCTTGCCGGTGTTGTTGCGCGCGAGCAGTTCGCGATAGGCTTTCAGGTCGCGCAGCAGCCCTTCGTCGCCGTGTTTCGACAGCAGCAGGTCGATCGAAGGGTCATCGCAAAGCGGCGGGGGCAGCGCCTTGGCGAGCACGCCGATGATGGCCTGCAGCGGCTCGGCCTCGTCCCGCGTCATCGCCCACCAGGAGGCGCGATTGGCGATGAATGAGCGCAGCATCGATTGCGTCGGCTCGAGCCCGCACTGCGCGAACAGCTGGTCGAGCGCGGCCGCCAGCGGTGCCGAGCGTGCCGCCTTCGCGCCGAACCGCTGCATCGCCTCGGCGACCAGCGCCGCCCCCTCCTCGGTCAGCGAATGCCCGGACAGCGTCCCGGCCTCGAGCGGCGCGCGCTGCACGAGCTGCAGGAACCAGCCATGGAAGGTCGAGACGGTGAGCGGCGGCTCCGCCGTCAGCACGCGTTCGAACAGGCAGCGTGCGCGCTCGCGCAGCGCCTCGCGCGCGACGGCATCGGCGGGCAGTCCGACATCGCGCTCCTGCAGCAGCCGGTCGAGGACTTCGTCATCGGCCATCGCCGCTTCCTGCAGCAGCCGGTCGAGCCGTGCCGTCATTTCCTGCGCCGCCTTGCGGGTGAAGGTGATCGCGAGGATCGACGAAGGCGGCGCGCCGTCGAGCAGCAGCCGGAACATGCGCGAGACGAGCAGCCAGGTCTTGCCGCTGCCGGCACAGGCGGAGACGACCGCCGAGTGCTGCGGATCCAGCGCGGCACGGACCAGTTCGTGCTGGTCGCTCATCGCCCCTCCCCTTCGTGCGGCACCGACCAGTGGTCGCGCCTGCACAGGCCACGCATGTCGCAGTGACTGCATGCCGCCTCGATGCCGTTGGCGGGCATCGGAGTGCCGTCGTGGATGCGGTCGGCCAGCCGTCCCAGCCGCTCGAGGTTCGACCGTGCGGCCGACTGCGGATCGACCGGGCTCGTCAGCGCCGTCACCGAATCGCCATGGATCGACAGGAACAGCGTCTCGACCGCGGCGCCGCCGGCCAGCAGCACGTAGGACGGCAACTGCACATGCTCGGCAGGATCCTCGGCGCGCTTCCTGAGGACCTCGGTCGACTGGGCCTTGTAGTCCACCACCGACAGCGACCAGCCACCGGCGCCGTCCGGTCGACCGTCGATACGGTCGAGCCGCCCGCGCAACTGGATCGTGCGCCCCGACGGCGTCTCGACGGGGCGCACGCGATCGGCCTCTGACTCGTGCACCGACCAGCCGGCGGCCTCACGGCCGAGTTGCCACTCGACATACGCCGGGATGCTCGCCATCCAGCGCACGAGCCATGCACGATCGAGGAAATTGCGCTCCATCGCCTGCGCGAAGCGCTCGCGGGACAGCGCCTGCAGGCGTTCGATCGCCGGCGCCTCGCCGAGCTCGGTCACGCTCCCGGTCTCATCGTGGAACGCAGCCAGGATGCCGTGGATCATTTCGCCGAAGTCGGACTTCTCGAGCGCTTCGGTGACCTCGTCGGTGGTGCGAAGCCCGAGCAGGTTCTGTGCATGGAACCGGTAGGGGCAGGCGATCAGCACCTCGTATGCGCTGACCGACAGGCGGCGCGGCGCGAGCGCGGGCGGGACGATCGCAGCCGGCGCACCGGCGCGCACGGGCGCCTGTACCGGAACCTCACCGGCCGGGGCTGCCACCGCGGCGCGCAGGATCGCCGCATCGAACACCAGCGACGTTCGCGGCCACGCACGATGGTGCAATGCCTGCAGCCGCGCGAACCACGGCGAGAGCCGTGCGGGCTCGCCCGACACCAGCGCCTGCCAGGTCACCAGTACCTCGGCCGAGGCGGCGATGGCCAGGCGCAGGCTGCGCTCGAGTTCGGCATGCAGCCGCGCGCGTGTCGGCAAGCCGAGCCGCGCGCGCACCTGCTGGTTGAAGAAGCTGCCGGGCGGGTCGTCCGCCGGCAGGTGCCGGGCATCGGCACCGGCGAACACCAGGCAGTCGAAGGTGCGCAGGCGGCTCGCCGCAAGCCAGGTGAATACCACCGGCCCGCGCCCCTCGTCTGGCCGGAAGTTCGCGCCCTCCAGGGTGCGCGCGATCCACGAGCGCCACTGCCCGAAGCTGACCCGCCACGTGTTCGACTGCAGTTCGGCATGGCGCACCGCGAACAGTTCGAGCAGGTCGCTGCCGGCGGCATCCGCGGCAAGCGCCTCTCGTGCACCGAGCGCAGACAACGCACCGGCCAGCGCATCCAGCCAGGCTGCCAGCGGGCGCCTGGCGGTTCCGCCGAGCAGCTCGATCGCGGCGGACACGCGTACCAGCAGGTCGTGCGCCAGCGGCCCCGCGGGATCATCGACCGCGGCCAGCAACGGAATCATCGCCACCACGCCTTGCGCGAGGTCGTGGCGCGCCAGCGTGCGTTCGATGCAGGCCACGGCGGCCTGCCGCTGGTCGGCGGGGAAGTCGGCGAAAACGAAAGGCGAGCGCAGCAGGTCGACCAGGTCCCGGTGATACCCGCGGCCTGCCACCACGTCGAGCAGGCGGCCGACGCAGGCGGCGGCGACCGTGGTGGACAGCAGCCAGCCGGCTTCATCGGAAACCGGCACGCCAGCCCGTTCGAGCAGCGCGCGCGCGCGGCGCGCGACCAGACGGTCCAGCACGACGACGCCGATCCGGCTGTGGCCGTCCAGCAGCGCGCGGCGCACCGCGACATCGATCACCGCCGCCTGCTGTTCCAGGGATGTGGCCGGAGCGAAGCGCAGCCGCCCGGCGAGCGGGCTGGCCGGCACCGCCGCGGCCAGTCGCGCTGCCCGGTCGCGCATCGACAGCCCGGGCGCACCCTCGTCGAAGGCGGCCGCAGGCGGCCATGCGAGGTCGAGCGCCGCATCGAGGGGATCACCGCCCTCGACGGCGCCCGGTTCGATGCGCAGCACCGGCACCCGCCGCGCGCAGGCTTCGAGGAACGCCGCCTCGACGCCCTGCGCGTCCTCGAGCGCGAGCGCATGGACCGGGGTATCGATCGCTTCGGCGATCGCCGCCAGCCGCAAGGACAGCGCGGTGGCCGCATCGACGGCTGGTCCGACCGTGCCAGGAGCGCCCGCGACGCGCGCACGGTCGGTGTCTCCCGCAGGGCCCACCTGCGCCCACCAGAGTTCGTGCACGAGCGAGGCTTCGTACTCGAGCGCACGGCTGTGCCCGGCGCGATAGGCCTCGCGCAGGGTTGCAGTGAACGTCTGCAGGTCGGCCGCGACCGGGCTGCGCGCGAGCGTCATGCGGTCGAACAGAGCGACCAGTTCGGCAGCCAGTGCCCACACGTCGGCACCCGCGAAAGGCTGGCGCCGCGCGAGCGCCGAATACAGTTCCACCTCGCGCACCGACTGCGGCACCACGCGCAACACGACCGGGGCGGTCGCGGCGAGCGCCCGCAGCGTGGTGATCCGCGGCAGCAGCAGGGCGCCGCCGCCGGCCGCAGACAGGGCGCGCGCGACATCGCCGGCGGCATGCAGGTCAGGCACCAGGACCAGCAGGCCCGAGAGGTCGGGCCAGCAATCGCGGTGACGATCGACGATTGCCCTCGCGGCATGCTGCAGAAAGCCGGCGTACGGCGCGCGCAGCAGGACGGGTTCGAGCCCCGGCGCGCAGCCGGCGCTTGCGTCCATGCCGCCTTGGCCGGGCACTCCGGGCGGGCGCGCCGCGAGGTCAGCGCCCGAGGTCAGCGCTCGAGAAACTGCCGCTTGTCCTTGATCTTCGAGAACTCGTCTGCCGCTGGCAGTTCGTCCTTCTTCTCGATCAGGGGCTTCCAGGTCTTCGCCAGTTCGGCATTGAGCTTGATGAAGTCCTGCTGGGCGTCAGGCACGTCATCTTCCGCGAAGATCGCCTCGACCGGGCACTCGGCCACGCAGAGAGTGCAGTCGATGCATTCGTCCGGGTCGATCACCAGCATGTTCGGGCCTTCCCGAAAACAATCCACCGGGCACACGTCGACGCAGTCGGTGTACTTGCATTTGATGCAGCTTTCGGTGACGACATAAGCCATGGTGCAGCGATCCTCTCTCTGGTCCGTGCTTCGACAGGTCGCTATGTTATCAGCGACCGGGCCGGCCGGGCCCGATTGCGGGCTCTTGCACGCTCCGGACGCATTTTCGGCTACGCTTCAGGCCAGTGAAACACCGTATCCGGGCCGCACCTGTCCACGGCCCTTACTTCACACGATAACGCAGCGAGGTTGCCATGAGCAGCGATCACATCCTCCACGTCAGCGACGCCACGTTCGAGCATGACGTGCTCAAGTCCGAAACCCCCGTCCTGGTCGATTACTGGGCGGAATGGTGCGGTCCGTGCAAGCTGATCGCCCCGGTGCTCGACGACGTCGCAGGCGAATACGCCGGCCGTCTCAAGGTCGCGAAGATCAACATCGACCAGAATTCCGGCGTCCCGACAAAGTACAACGTGCGTGGCATCCCGACGCTGATGCTGTTCAAGGGCGGCGCGGTCGAGGCAACGAAAGTGGGTGCGATGTCGAAGTCGCAACTCACCGCGTTCATCGACAGCCATCTGTAGCCGGCAACCGCAGCTGCCGCAGCGGCCACCGCCGTGCGGCCAGGGGTATTGGCCAAAAGGCCATGCCCCTGTTATCATTTGCGGTTTTGCGGCAGCCAGAGTGCCGAAGAACAGAGAACGAAGGGTCTCCCCATGAAAGCCGAAGTCCATCCGACGTATTCCGAGATCACGGTCACCTGCAGCTGCGGCAACGTCTTCAAGACGCGCTCCACGCTCGCCAAGGATCTCCAGGTCGAGGTGTGCGCTGCCTGCCATCCGTTCTATACCGGCAAGCAGAAGATCCTCGACACCGCCGGCCGCATCGAGAAGTTCCGCCAGAAATACGCCAGGAAAGCGGCCTGACGACGGCCTGAAGAGATGCGGGCCGGAGCGGCTCCATGTGCCATCCATGGCATGTGCGGCACGCCATCCAGCGGTGCCCGTCCCGCGTCCGTTCCGGCTGTAGCAGATACCTGCACCTGCGCCCTGCCCGGGGCTTAGATCTGCCGGGCAAGTCGAGCGCATCCCCTCCGGCGCGGCATACGGCCTCCAGGATCGGTCCCCGGTCGTGGCCCGGATACCGAATGGTGTTTGATGGGTCCTGATTCTCGCCTGTACGCCAATCCGGGCGCCCGATCCGCCGAACCGCACGACCGGTTGCACGCGCTGTTCACGATCGCCCTGTGCGCGATCTGGATATTCACCGGTCTTTTCCCGCACGACCCCTGGAAGCCGGACGAGGCCCACGGCTTCGGGCTGGTACTGCACATTCTGCAGTCAGGCGACTGGGTAGTGCCGACGCTGGCCGGCGAGCCGTTCATGCAGAAGCCACCGGTCTTCTTCATCACCGCCGCAGCCTTCGCAGCCCTCTTCGGCAGCTTGCTCGAAGTGCACGATGCCGCACGCCTCGCCAGCGGCTTCTACATGTCGATCGTGCTGTTCTTCATCGCGCTCTCCGGGCGAGAACTCTACGGGCGCGAACATGGCTGGGTCGCACCGCTCGCGCTCATCGGTTGCGTCGGCCTGCTGATCCGCGCACACCAGATGATCACCGATACCGCGCTGCTCGCCGGTTTCGCGATCGGGCTGTACGGGCTCTGCCTGAGCGCCCGCCGGCCGGTACTGGCAGGCCTTGCGCTGGGCACGGGTGCCGGGCTCGGCTTCATGGCCAAGGGGCTGCTCGCGCCCGGGCTGCTGGGCTTGTGCGCACTGCTGCTGCCCCTCGCATTCGCGACCTGGCGCCGGCGCCAGCACCTGCTCGTGCTGCTGGCCTCGAGCATCGCGATCCTTCCGTGGCTGACGATCTGGCCGCTCGCGCTGCACGCACGCTCGCCCGACCTGCTCGGCGAATGGTTCTGGGCGAACGATTTCGGCCGCTTCCTCGGGCTGAACGACCTCGGACCGGAATCAGCCCCGGGCGAGTACTTCGTTATGCTGCTCTGGTACGCGTGGCCGGCTCTGCCGCTGGCCACATGGGTGCTCTGGCAACGCGGGCGCGAGGCGTTCGTCACGCCGCAACTGCAACTCCCGATGCTGGTATTCGTCGTGGCCTTCGTGACGCTGTCGCTGTCGGCCGATGCGCGAGAACTGTATGCGATGCCGATGCTGCTGCCGCTGTCGCTGCTGGCCGCCGCGTCGATCGACGCCCTGAAGCGAAGCGCGGCGAACTTCCTCGACTGGTTCGGCATCATGACCTTCGGATTGCTGGCCGCCATGCTGTGGACGGCGTATATCGCGCTGATGACCGGATGGCCGGCGCCGCTGGCCGCCCGCCTGTCCGAACTCCATCCCGGCTTCGAGGCGCGGTTCGATCCACTGACGCTCGTGGTCGCCGTGGCGGCCACGCTGCTCTGGGTCGGGCTGGTCTGGCGCGTCGGCCGTTCGAATCGCCGTGCGATCATGAACTGGGCAGCCGGCCTCACGCTGTTCTGGGTGCTGACCAACCTGTTCCTGCTTGCGTACATCGACTACGGCAAGACCTACCGCGGGATGATCGAGCAGGTGAAGGTCCACCTGCCCGCCAAGGGCTGCGTGGCCAGCCAGAACTTCGGCGAGAGCCAGCGCGCGCTGCTCGACTACTTCGCCGGCGTGAAGACTCAGCGCCTCGAGCGCATACCGTCCGCCACCCGGGACTGCGACGCCCTCCTCTGGCAGGGGTCGGTGGGTAATGCCGACTCGATCGCCGAGCCCTGGGTGAAGGTCTGGCAAGGCGCGCGGCCGGGCGACCGACGCGAGCTCTACCGGATCTACCGGCGCGAACCGGCGCCGGCCACCGAGGGCAGAAGCCCCCCGAATTGACGGCCGCCACTGGCCCGTGAAGCGCCGTTCAACCCGCCGAACTGCGCCGCATCGCCCCCCCTCCTTCGGCCTCGCCACCCGTCGATTCGCCGTGGATGCGCTCGGACAGTGACCCGGGTGCCGGCAGCCCGAGCGATTCGTACAGCCGCGTGAGATGCAGCCTGAACAGCGAATCGAAGCTCGCGATCGTCTGCTGCGGGTTGTAGTCGCCGAACCACCAGAACCAGTCCGATCCTTCGCAGATCGACAGCCGACGGGTCGCCTCGCTGCGCTGCGCCTCCGGCAGCGTGGCGACCACCTGCAGGTAGGCGGCGCGTGCATCCACCAGGAGATCCCAGGCCCGGTTCTTCTCGGGCGCACCGATCCAGGTGGCGAGGTCTCCGTAGACCCAGCTGCCGGCGCACAGTGCCGGCAGCGGCTCGGCCGCAACGTCGCGCGCGATCAGCGCTTCGAACGTTGTCGGCCGGATCACGGGATGCGACGACAGCCGGCGGTAGAGTTCGTCGAGGAAGTAGTGTCCGTTGTAGGGAAAGTGCTCCCAGGCGTTCTCGCCATCGAGCATCACGCTGACCACGGGCGGCACATCACCGGTCCAGCTGGCGGCAATCGCCTCCAGTTCGGACACGAACTGGGCGGCCGCCTCGCCGCTGTGGCGGCGTGAATAGTCGAACCCGATCAGGTCGGACAACCGATCGTCCCGGAAGAACAGCTGCAGCCCGGCGACCCCTTCCATCCGGTAGGGCTGGTACAGGGCCGCCGCACGGTCGGGCACCTCGACCGCACCCAGGCGAAGGCTGTTCATGAGGACGGCTTCGCCGCTGGCCGCCCATCGGCTGCCACGCGCCGCAAGGGCATCGATGACGCTGGGCGACAACGCGCCTTCCGCCGGCCAGGTACCGGTGGGGGGCACGCCGAACCGCGCCTCGTGCTCGATGAATGCGCGATCGACGTGCGCCGCGAACCGCGCCGCGCCGTCGGGATAGGCCGCCGCACGCGGCAGTTCGGCGCATGGCTGCGTCTGGCGAGCCACGCCGAAATCGAACATCAGCGGCGCCAGCGGATGGCAATCAGGCGTGGTGGACAGTTCGACCTGTCCACGCTCGGCAAGCGCCTTCCAGCGCGGCAGCACGCGCTCGAGTTCGCGGCCGACCAGCGACAGCAGCGCGCGCCGCTCATGGAGGCCGTAGCCGGCCCCCTGCGCGAGCAGCCGCCGCAGCAGCGGCTGCTCCTGGCGCAGCGTCTCGCCCGTCCATGCCAGGTGGTACCAGGTGACGAGGTCGGTCAGGTAGTGGCCGGACAGGTAATCGGTGAGGTCGACGCCGTCGGACGTGCAGCGCCGGTGCAACTCGGCCAGCCGCGAAAAGCCGGCGAACGGTTCGATCATCGTGCGCGGGTTGGCACGAAAGCAGAGGTCCAGCACCTGCGCCCGGTCGCGCGCGCAGAGCATCGACGGATCCTCGATCGCCAGCGCGCGCAGCAGCGGGTCGCGGAATTCGCCGCTGGCGAACTGGGCGAGGTAGTCGTCGACCTGCCGCGTCAGCACCGGCACGAAATTGACCACGGCGCGCATGGTCGGGTGCCGCTCGAAGTGGGCGGCCATGTCGCTGTAATCCTTCAGCGCATGCAGGTAAACCCAGGGCAGCAGGAACTCGCCGGTGGCCGCATCGCGGTAGTCCGGCTGGTGCATGTGCCAGAACAGCACGAGGTCGAGCCGCTTGACCATCCGGCGCTCAGCGCCCGCGGCGCTGCTGCTGGCCGAGCATCTCGGCGGTGACAAGGGTCACCCCGCCTTCCGAGACGTAGAAGCGCCGGGAGTCTTCCGCGGCGTCGTAGCCGATCACCATGCCCTCGGGGATGCGCGCGCCTTCGTCGACGATCACCCGGCGCAGCTTCGCATGCCGTCCGACATCCACGCCCGAGAGCAGCACCGAGTGCTCGATCGAAGAATAGGAGTGCGCATGCACGCTGGAGTAGAGCAGCGACCCGCGCACCAGGGCGCCGCTGATGATGCAGCCGCCCGAGATCAGCGAATCGACCGCCATGCCGCGCCGGTCGTCTTCGTCGAACACGAACTTGGCCGGTGGCAACTGCTCCTGGTTGGTCCAGATCGGCCACTGGCTGTCATACAGGTTCAGCGAAGGGGTCACGCGCGTCAGCTCGAGGTTTGCTTCCCAGAATGCATCGATGGTGCCGACATCCCGCCAGTACGGCATCTCACCCGGCTCGCGCACGCAGCTGTCGGCGAAACGGTGCGCGAACACCCGGTAGCGTGGTACCAGGTGCGGCAGGATGTCGTTGCCGAAATCGTGGGTCGACTTCGGCTCGTCTGCGTCGCGGATCACCTGCTCGTAGAGGAAGGCCGCGTTGAACACGTAGACGCCCATGCTGGCGAGCGCGTGCTCGGGGTCGCCGGGTACCGACGGCGGATCATCGGGCTTCTCGAGGAATCCGGTGACGCGGTCGTTCTCGTCGACATGCATCACGCCGAACGCACGCGCTTCGAGCCTCGGCACCTCGACGCAGGCAACGGTAAGGTCGGCCTGCCGGCTCACATGCCACGCCAGCAGCTTGCCGTAATCCATCTTGTAGATGTGGTCGCCGGCCAGCACGACGACATGCTCGGGCGCATGCTCGCGCAGGATGTCGAGGTTCTGGAAGATCGCATCGGCGGTACCGCGGTACCACGCCTCCTCCACCCGCTGCTGTGCCGGCAGCAACTGCACGAACTCATCGAAGCGGCCGTCGAGGAAGCTCCAGCCGCGCTGGATGTGCTGGATCAGGCTGTGCGACTTGTACTGCGTGGCGATGCCGATGCGGCGTACGCCGGAGTTCACGCAGTTCGAAAGCGCGAAATCGATGATCTTGAACTTGCCGCCGAATGCAAGGCCGGGCTTCGCTCGCCAGTCGGTGAGCTGCTTCAGCCGCGCACCCCGCCCCCCGGCCAGGATCAGCGCGAATGCGTTCTTCGTGAGCTGGCTCACGAATCGGGGGTTCGACGGGCCTTCAGCCAGCGCAATCGCAGCCGCGGCCCGTTCTCTGCTTTCTGGGGTGACCATGATGGTGGAGGGCCCGGAACAGTCCTGTATGCTAGGCCGAACCATGAGACACGACCTCCCGACGCAAGTCAACGAAATGTTGGATTCGCCGGAACCGCGCCCCGCTCCGGCCGTTCCGGCGCGCGGCGGCCCGATGCACGACCCCGAAAATCCGTTCGAACGCCTGCTCCAGGGCAGGCTGCACGACCCGTTCATCTGGCTCGGCCTGCATCCGGACGGCGAGCAATGGGTGGTCCGCGTCTACGAACCGAGGGCATGCGAGGTCTGGCTGCTGGCCGCGGGTACGCACGGCACGGCGGCGGCCGATGGAGAATTGCTCGCGTGCCGCGACCGGCGCGGCCTGTTCGAGTGGCACGGCAGCACCGCGCCCGCGCAGCCGTACCGGCTGCGCGCAACCTTCGACAATGGCACGCAGCGCGAATGGCGCGATCCGTACTCGTCAGCGCCGCAGATCTCCGACGACGAGCTCTACCTGTTCAACGAGGGCCGGCTGACCCAGGCATGGCGCACGCTCGGCTGCGAGCCTGCGCCGGCCGGCGCGGCGCCCGGCTACCGGTTCTCGGTGTGGGCACCCAACGCCGAGCGGGTCAGCCTCGTCGGCGAATGGAACCAGTGGGACGGCACGGTGCATCCGATGCGTCCGCGCGGTGCGTCCGGCGTGTGGGAACTGTTCATCCCGGACCTGCCGGCCGGAACGCTCTATCGCTTCGAGATCCGCAACCGCGACACCGGGGCGGTGTTCACGCGCAGCGACCCGTACGGGCGCGAATACGAAGTCCGCCCGGGCAACGCGAGCGTCACGCCGGCGCGCGGCAGCCGCGCCTGGCGCGACGGCGCCTGGATGGACCAGCGGGCGCAGGCGCGCTGGCTGGAGCGTCCGATGAACGTGTACGAGGTTCACGCCGGATCCTGGCGGCGCCACCCGGACGGCCGCTTCTACGGCTATCGCGAACTGGCCGATACCCTGCTGCCCTATGTGTGCGACCTGGGCTACACGCACATCGAATTCCTGCCGCTGACCGAGCACCCGCTGGACGAGTCCTGGGGTTACCAGAGCGTCGGCTATTTCGCGCCGACCAGCCGTTTCGG
>CAIQON010000400.1 GCA_903873475.1 uncultured bacterium | reverse complement strand
GGTCGCCAGCGCACCGGCGAGCGCGTCACCGTTGACCAAGCCGCTCCCGCCAACTACGTAGGTCAGTGCCGGGTTCGCATCGCCGTAGGCGCGCGATGCATTGTCCGCAGTGACGGTGATCGGGCGCGCCACGATGCTCAAGGTGCCGGGTGCATACTGGAACCCGTAGCCTTGGGCGCTCGCAAGCGTGCCCTGCGACGCGGTGATCGCGTGGTTGCCCACGCCCGAACTCGCGTTGGCCGCAGTGGCGAGCGCTGCGGCCCCCGAATAGGCGCCCCCCGCCGAGTCGCCGGCACGCAGGCCTGCGATCGTCGCGCTGAACGCCGGGTCCGCATCGCCGTAGGTGCGCGAGGCGTCCTGGGCCGTCACCGTCAGGAACGGCTGGCGCGCGTAGAGGGTCTGCGAGCCAGGCTGCACGATGCTCGCCGGCGGATCAGACGCGTAGGTCCGGTTGTAGAGACGCCCGGCCATCAGACCGCCTGCGGTGTCGGCGTCCCAGTCCGTGGAGTACACGAGGAAGCGGCCTGCAGACCCGGTCGTGATCGCCCCGGCGCCGACGGTGTTGAAGAAGTTGCGCCCGGCAGCCAGCACCACCGCGTCGCCGCCCGCGCCCGACACCACGGCCTGCGACAGCGTCAGGTCGGAGGTGGCGCCGACCGCCCGCAGCTCGGTCGTCCCCGAGGTGCGCAGCCCGACGCTGGCGTTGACCGTGCCCACGCTCAGCGACGTGGCGCTTGCGAGCTGCACGCGGCCGGTGTCACCGGCCACCGTGGAGATGGCGTTGGAGGCGTGATTCAACAGGTGGACGCCGCCTGCGCCGAGCAGCTCGAGCGCGCCAGCCTGGATCGCGGCGGTCTGCGTGACCGTGCCGCCGGTGTTCAGCGTCAGGCGGTTCGTGCCGGTGTTCAGCGTGCCGGCGATCGAGATCGGCGCGCTGGCGCCGAGCAGGCGCAGGTCGGACGTGAAGGCGGTGCTGCGGACGTCGATCGCGCCGGTGCCCGTGGCCTGGCCAATCGTGATCCGCGAGAAGCCGGGCTGCAGCGTGGCCAGCGAGGCGGCGCTCAGTGACAGCGTTCCCGCGGCGCTGGCGCCCAGCCCGATGCCGGCCGACGTGGTCAGCGGGCGCAGGAACAGCTCACCGCTGCCCGAGACGCTGCCGCCCAGGCTCATGGTGTCGGCGGTGAGGGTGATCGCACCGTTCCCCGCTGAAGCGCTTGCCGCTGATGAGAACTGGATGCCGATGTTGGCACTGCCCGTTCCACCCGTGTTGCCGCCCTTGCCGGTGATGCTCAGTGCGCCGGTGCCGGTCGTGCTCAGTGAGGTCGTCGATCCGATGATGTACACGCCGTGGTTGCTTGCTGCAGTGCCCGCACCGCCGCCGATGCCGGTGACCGTGATTCCGCCGTTGCCCGCTGAGGCGCTCGCCGCTGCTTGGAACGTGACGCCGTTGTTGGTACCGCCCGTACCCCCCTCGTTGCCGCCCGTGCCGGTGATGCTCAGTGCGCCAGTGCCGGTCGTGCTCAGCGAGGTCGACAATCCGCTGATGACCACGCCAGTGTTATTGGTCGACGAACCTGCGCCTCCGCCAGTGCCGGTGATCGTGATCCCGCCGTTCGCCGCTGAAACGGTCGCTGCGGTATCGACTAGAACGCCGTAGTTGCTAATGCCCGTACCAGCCGTGTTGCCGCCCGAGCCGGTGATGCTGACTGCGCCGGCCCCGGTTGCAACCAGCCTGCTTGAACTGGTGATGCGCACACCGTCGTTGTATCCACCGGTGCCCGAGCCGCCGCCGACACCGGTGAGCGAAGCGGTCCCGTCGACCGTCGAGACGACCGCGCCATACATATAAGTGCCCCTGGAAAACGTCGAGTTTCCCGATCCGCTGCTGATCCCGTTGATCCGGATCGAGCCGCTGCCGGTCGTGGACACGCCTCCGGAGGTGATCGACACGCCGAAGTTGCCGTTGCCGGCCGCCGCGGCCATGTTCTGCGTTCCGCGCCCGTTGATCACCACGTCGCCACCGCTGGCGGAGATCGTGGTCGAAAATGTGATTACGCCCGAGACGGAGACGGCGCTCGTCGTGCCGCTCGCGTAGCCCGAGCCGGCCGAGATGGCGCCTGCCCCGCCACCCAGCGTGATCGCCCCGCCGTTGCTGGTCAGCGTGTTCGATGTCAGCGAAATGCCGCCCGAGCCGATACCCGCGCTGTCCGAGCGCAGCAGGATAGCCTGGCCCTGCGTCGTGACCGAGCTACCGCTCGTGCCGATCACCGAGCCGGCCGCCGACATCGACACGCCCGCGCCCGCGCCCGCCCCCACGCTTAGTGCCGAGGCGAAGCTCACGTCGCCACCCGACGTCAGCGAGATTCCCCCGCCACCGGTCGCCGACAGCGCCGCGTTGACTTTGATGTTGCTGGCCGCGTCGAGCGTCAGCGTGTTGCCGCTCGCCCAGCTCACCGCGTTCGACACGGTGATCGTGCCGGCCTGCGTGCCGCTCGAGCCGGTCGACACGGTCACGTTGGCGGTGCCCAGCGCGTTCTGCAGCGTGGTGGTGTTGATGACCGTGTTGTCGGCGCCCGCCGCGAAGCCGCCGGCTCCGGCGTTGGCGGCGCTCGAGATCGTCACGTTGTACGGGTCCAGCAGCAGGGTGCCGGTCTGGCCGGCGCGCGCCCGCAGGTCGGCGCTGCCCTCGTAGGCGAGCCACTCGCGCCCCGACACCTCGGCGTCGCCCCCGCGCCCGGGGCCGCCCAGCGCCTGAGCGCTGATGCGGCCCGCGAAGTCGGTGCGTCCGTCCGACCATACGACCACGCTTCCGGCGTCGCCCGAGGCGCCCGCGTCGGCGGCGATGGTGGTGGCTGCATCGACCGACACCGCGCGCGCATGCGCAAGCGTGCCTCCACCCTGGAAGTCGCCGCCGATGCGCACCGCGCCCCCGCCGTCGCGCCCCGAGGCGTCGATGCGGGCGCCTTCGAGCGCCATTGCCCCGGTGCCTACGATCTGCACGTTGCCCCCACGCCCGCCGTCGGGCGCGCTCGTGTCGATGCGCCCCGACACCTGCACGCGGCCCTCGCCGCCGTCGAGTACGACCGTGCCGCTGCGCCCGCCCACGGTACGCGCCTGTGCGACGCCCGTCAAGTTCACCGCGTGGCGTACCGCCTCGCGCGCCGCCGCGACCGAGATCTGCACCCGCCCGCCGTCTGCCTGCAGCGCGCCCGCCTGCTCGACCAGCGCCTCGCCGCTGGCGCCGGCGCTGGGTACCGCGACCTGCATGAAGCCGTTACCCTGCAGGTCGAGCGTCACCCGCTCGCCCGAGGCCAGACCGATGCGCCCTAGCGGCACCGACATCGTGCCGTGTTGCGCGACGCTTCCGCCCAGCAGCGCGGCGAACCCCCCGGTGAGCGCCTCGATGCGCCCGGCGTTGCTCACCCGCGCAGAGTTGCCCGTGCCCCTGAAGTCCAGCCGCCCCGCCAGGAAGTCGGCGTCGCCGATGTCCAGCGTGGAGGCGACGAAGCCGGCCGCCCGCACGCTGCCCGTCGAGGTGATCGAGATGCCGTTGGGGTTGACCAGAAACACCTGGCCGTTGGCCTCGATGCGCCCGGCGATGGTGGAGGTCGCGCTCCCCCCGACGCGGTTCAGCGTGGCGCTCCCCGCACCGGGCTGGCGGAAGATCACCGACTGGCCGGCGCCCACGTCGAATCGGGTCCAGTTGATCACGGCGCGATCCGAGCTCTGGGTGACCGTAAGCCCATTGGCACTCGGTGCGCCGATGCTCGCCTGGCCAGCGGCTACGCGCCCGCCTGCGGGCAGCGCTGTCTGGGCGTGTGCGGCGCCGAGCTCCAGCAGCGCGCCGAGAACCGCGACAGTGATCCGGCTGAGCGCTGTACGCGGCGCAAGCGCGAGCAGGCCTCGCAGCATCCGACGCGGCCTGGGGAAGCCGCTGACGGACGCTGCGTGCACGAGGTCGAAGCGTCGGTAAAAGGCCAGACGCTGCCTGGCTGGTGCGTGGGGCGAATCCGCGCAAAAAAGGGCGTTGGTGTCCGGCAGGCTACGCACGGGCATCGGCCTCGCCGCGATCGAAGCGGCAGCTCTTCAGACAGCCTGGCGACGCCACAGCCGAGGCTTCGAAGGCCTTCAGTTTGGCCAACCATTGCTCGGCGCCCGCCAATTGCCGCAGATAGTCACGCACGGGCAGGTCAAGGCTCTTGCCCATGGCAGAGGCCACGTTGCGAGCCCGCCCTGCAACCTGTTCGTAAACGGCCAAGGTGATGCTCATGGCGCTCTCCGGGGGCCAATTGAGTAAACATCATTTGTCATCACACCAGTCTTAACCTAAAAACACGGGTGCTGCGCGTCATTAGTGCACAGATACCGGCGACGGCGACGGCGGTGAGGCGGGCGAACTGGATCGCCCCGGGATCTTGCGGAGGCCCTGGTCTTTGAGAAGGGGGCGCTGATTCCGGAGCGATGCCGTTGTCTGTTGCTGCGCGAGTCAGCATTGTTCAGAGCATCACGCAACAGGTGATGCCGCCCGGGCTGTGCATCCCAACCCTGAGGCGGCTTGATCATGAAAGACGTCAAGGCAGTCTTCCGAAACCTGGAAAAAATGCTGAGGCAAGCCGCCTGGTTCGAGGATGGCTGGGAGATATTCAACCGCGGTTCGTACAGGCAGCTGTACGAGTTCAACTGGTACAACGCCAACAGCTCAGGGAGCTTGAATGTGCAGTCGACCAAACCTTGAGCCAGCTGGAAGGGAAGCCCTGAACCCCGAGGGCATTACGCCGAGAGTGCTGTTCATGAAGCAGAAAAAGAAGAGTCCATGCGTGGATGTCTGTGATTTCTCGGGCCCGAAGGGTTGGTGCCTGGGATGTGGGCGCACCCGCGAGGAGTGCCACGACTGGAAGGCGATGAAGCCCTACGCCAGGAGCGTGATCGAGAGCGAGCTGAAGACGAGATTGAGCCGGATCGGTCAGGAACCAGCTGGCCCTGCATCTTCAGCGGAGGTCTCTCCAAGGCGCATGCCCGGCGTTCGGCCACGCTGACTCGCATCTCGCGCGTGTCGGATACCTGGTGAGGCCATCAGAACGCCGCCTGAAAAGACAGCTCGAAGCTGCGCGGCTCACCCAGGATGACCTGATTCCGGCTGGCGCCCGCCAGTCCGTTGGAACCGATGCAGGCCGCACCAGACATCCCGAGCGGGTATCGATCGGTTCCATCATCGCTGGGCGAACACCCAGGTCACCAGCGAGCGCAGCTCGGCGTCGTTGATCGCCGGATGGGGCGGCATCGGGATCGCTCCCCAGTCTCCGGCACCGCCTTCGCGAATGCGTCGCGCAACCCGCTCATTCCCACCCGCCTCGCTGCCGAATCGGTTGGCCACCTCCCGGAAGCTGGGACCCACCAGCTTGCGATCGACGGCGTGACATCCAGTGCAGCCGTAGGTGCCGAGCAGCGTCTGGACATCGCGTGATCCGCCTGCCGAAGGCGCAGCGGCGGAAGCTGCTGCGGCCGCGCCCGCCGGCCGCGGGCGCGCACTGCCGTCGTCGTTGCGTCCGTAGAAGGCAAACAGGTAGTCAACGATCGGCGCGATCTCGCCGGCTGCCACCGGCGCGCCGCGCTTGATCATCAGCTCGGTGTTTTCCAGCCATTCGGCACGCGTCAGGCGCGACCGGGTAATGTGCTGGGCTTCATGGCAGATCACGCAGCGCTGCATGGTGAGTTCCATGCCCGGACCAGGCGCCAGCGTGGGCTCGGGCGTGGCCGGGGCCTGCGCGCCGATCGGCGCGCTGGCAAGCAGGACTGCCGCGAGCATCGGGCCCAGGAAGGCGGGGACGCGTGCCCGTCGGGGAGCAGAGCATCGCCGCATCGCTCAGGCCTCCACCGTGAAGCCGACGCGATGCACGCCGTTCCAGTAGTAACCCAGCGGATTCCATGCTGGCAGGAACGGCTGGACGTTGCCCCGATCATCGGTGGCGCGTGCCAGTACCGTCTGGTACCCGCTCTTCTCGGGCAGGTAATCGAGGCTGAACCGACGCCAGGCGAAGCGATCGCCTCGCCGGTCGAGGGATGCGCGCTGCCAGGTCACGCCTTCGTCGAAAGAGACATCGACGCGGCGGATCGACGAATCGCCCACCCAGGCCCGACCCTCGATCGGCACGACCTGCCCCCGGCGGTACCGGGCGTTCGGACCGGGGAAGGTGATCATCGACTTGACCGGCCAGTCTTCGGTGCTGATCGCATCGGCCGGCATCTTCTCACCAGGCGAGACCGGGGTGCCCGGAACGCGGTAGCTGTCATCCATGTAGGTGCCCTTGAACGGCGCGGGCAGCACCTCGATCGCCGTCACCCACTTGATCGACGCGGAGCCGACCCAGCCGGGAACCAGGCTGCGCATCGGTGCTCCGTGCACCGGCGTGAGCGTCTCGCCATTCATTCCCGTGGCGATCATGGTGTGGCGTTCCATGGCCTTGGCCATCGGAATCGACCGCACGACCGGCGGGATGGTGGGTAACGGGCCCCGGTCCACGCCGAAGAACGCCACATGCACCGCTCCGTTTCGCACGCCAGCCATGCGCAGGATTTCGGCGAGGCTGACACCCGTCCACTTCGGACAGCCCATGCCGCCGGTCTCCGACCATGGGGTTCCGCGTGGCGTGGGACGGAACGCGGTGCGCCCGGAGCCCGCGCACTCGAGCATCGCCTGTTGTTCCCAGAAGTTCATCTTGCGCAGATCGTCCAGCGTCAGGGTCAGTTCGCGATCGACCAGGCCACGCACGGTCAGCACATGCTTCGAGGCATCGACATCGGGCGTATTGAGATTGTTGCGCACGAACATGCGCCGCGTCGGCGTCACCAGAAAGTTGTGGTGCTCGGCTGGCACGCTGGCGGTCAGCGGACGCTCGGAATGGATCGCCAGCACGGAATCCTTGCCAGCCATGATCGTGGCGTTCTGGATGCCGGCCCCGGCATCGGCGGGCGCCTGCGCCACGGCCGAGCCGGCGATCGCGCTGCCGCCAATCGCCGCGCCCGCCTGCGCGATGCGGGTGAGGAACTCGCGACGAGTGGCGTGCAGGCGCTCGAGGGTGGCGCCGGGGCGAGCGGGGGTCTGGTCCATGGTCGATCCTCCTGGTTGATCTTTGGTCTGAACGGAACGGGTGCGTCTTGCTTTCAGGCGACGCAGCTATGGCGTCACTGTACACAGGATCATGCGGCGGGTGAACGCCATCTGCCGGGCGCAACAGTCAGGCGCAGGACCCGTCCTCGAGACCCGGGCTTCGATGCGTTCTGCCTTCATGGGATTCAGTCGATTGAAACCGCTACTCCGGCGCTTTGCGGAAGATCATCGCGGATCGTTCCGCGCGTTCGGCGATGACCCTGGCAAGATTCGACAGTGCTTCGTCATCAAGACCGTGCCCCGCCAGCACTTGAGCAACCTCTGGCGCTCGCGCGATCGCCGCTTCGCTGATCTCCACGACCCGCCTTCGGATCAGCGGCAGGCCGAGTCCCGCGTCGGCGGCAAATGCGATCCAGCCCTTTGCGTCAAGTTCCGCAAGGGTCGCGCGTTTTCCGATCTTCATGGCGAACCTTGGCGAGAGGTCGGGCCAGGCGACGGTTGCCAGCAAATCATAAAGTGGGGCGAGGCTTGGGCCTTTGTCGCCATGGAGGATCGAGAAGTTCTTTCCGTGCGCGTCGGCGTTCCCGGCAATCGCATTGAATATCACGGCATCGAGAAGCTTCAGCACGTCGACAGCGGGCCTCGCAGCGACGCGGCGGCAAGACGCATCACGAAGGCCTCGTTCTCGGTGGTGGCCTTGAAGCGGGATATCGGCGGTTTGAGAATGTGCGTGGTCGGCTGACCCGGTGCAGGCAGCGCGACCGCCCCGTCCACCAGGACCACCGGCACCTTCGATTGCGCGCCAGCGAGCGAGAGGCGCAATCCCGCTTCGCCTGCGAGCAACGGACGGACGGGCAGCGTGTCGAGCACCCGGATCAGGCCTGCATCGTCAAGCGGAGTGGGCCGATGATCGAGGGCAGGAGCGGTCGGTGTTTCGCCGGGCGGCAGAAGCTGGAGCGCACCCGCAACATCGTCCCCAAGGCGATCGAGAAGGGCAAAATCATTGCTGCGCGAAACACCGAGGGCCTGTGCGGCGGCGTCGCGTTGGCCTTCTTCGGGCAGGAGTCCGCCGAAGAACGGGCGGCACTCGCGGCGACTGAACGGCTCCGCTCGCTTCGGCAGCGAGGCCGACAAGGGCAGCGCCAGCGCATCGTCGAGCCACTCCGGCGCATAGGCAAAGCCCAGTTCGCCGTGTCGGTCCTGTGTCAGTTGGCCTACGAGGCGCCCGTCCCACCATATGTCCAGGGTGCGCATCATGCCTTACGAGCCGATTCAGCTCCCGGGGGCGGGGTGATATCGAGCGAGCATCCGAGCGCGGCCAGGACCTGAAGCGCCTTGCCGAGCTGCGCGGTCGGTTTGCCTGCTTCGAGATCGACGATGAAGCGCAGGCCGACGGCTGCCGCACCCGCGAGTTCGTCCTGCCGCAGGCCGGCGGCCTTGCGGGTGGTTCGAACGATGTCGCCGATGTCGGCGGGGGTGAGGTCGCGTCTGATCATGATGTTTACCGATCGGTAAAACATCATGAAGTTTCGAAGGATGCCCAAAAGACTTTCCCGATCGGGAAAACCCTACCTCGAGGGGGCGCGCGTATCGGAAATGCCCCGCTCGGGAATATTGTTGTTCAAAGCCAACGGTGGCCTGACCCTCAGTCGCCCTTGATGCCCGCGTCGCGGATCAGCCGTGACCAGTTCTTAAGGTCGGCGGTGACCAGATCGCGCAATTGCTCGGATCACGCAGCGGCAGGTGCGACGGTCCGGGAGCGCCATCTGCGTCTACTGCCCCGACTGCCGAGATCGACCTGGCGTTCGTCTCGGGCACGATGTGGCTGATCGAACGGTCAGTGGTCGGCACCACTCGAGCGATGCGCG
>CAIQON010000399.1 GCA_903873475.1 uncultured bacterium | reverse complement strand
GCCTACCCGGGCGAGATGCTGGTGCGCGCCGGCGCGCACATGGTGGTGCCCGACTTCGCGCCGGTACAGGACGTCGACGGCAGCCTGTTCCCGATGGTCGACCAGGTGCGGCGCGCGATCAAGTGGACGTGGGAGCATGCGAAGGACTTCGGCGGCAATCCCGATCGCATCTACGTGTGCGGCCGGTCGTCGGGCGCGCACCTGTCCGGCTGCGCGATGATCACCGACTGGGCCGGCGCCTTCGGCGTGCCGGCCGACATCGTCAAGGGCTACGTGCTCCAGAGCGGCATGTACGACCTGCGCGGCCCCCGGTTGTCCAAGCGTGGCGCCTACGTGAAGTTCACCGACGAGATGGAGCACCTGCTGTCGCCGATGCGCCACCTCGACCGCATCACGGTGCCGGTGTCGCTGCTGGTCGGTACCTTCGAGTCACCCGAGTTCCAGCGCCAGTCGCGCGACTTCGCGCAGGCGCTGAAGGATGCCGGCAAGACGGTGACCTTCGAAGTGGTCGAGGGCTACAACCATTTCGAGATCGCCGAGACCGCAGCCAATCCGTTCGGCGCGGCTGGCCGCGCGATGCTGGCGATGCTGGGGTTGCAGCCTCGCTGAGGCGGACGGGCGGACCTCAGTACCTCAGGACCTCAGTCCGCCTTCGCACCCGACTCCTTCAGCACCCTGGTGTAGGTCTGCAGGTCGCGTCGGATGCGGTCTGAGAACTCCCTCGGGGCCTCGTACAGCACCTCGACCGATTGCTGGGCGAGCGACGCGTTCGTTGCCTTGTCGCGCAGGGCCTGCCCGAGTGCATCGGTCAGGCGCTGCACCACTGCGTCGGGCGTCTTGCCGGGCGCGACGATACCGAGCCACAGATTGAACTCGTAGCCGGGCAGCCCCGATTCCTCGATGGTCGGGATCTTCGGGAAGCGCGGCAGGCGGGTACGCGTGGTCACCGCGAGCGGACGCAGGCGCCCCGCCTCGATCAGGGAATCGGCGACCAGCATCGTGGTGAACACCAGCGTGATTCGTCCCGCGGCGACGTCGGCGATAGAAGAGGCGCCCGAGCGATAGGGGATGTGCGTGAACTCGACGCCGGTCTGGCGCGCGAAGGCGGCGCCAGCCAGGTGCCCGGGTGTGCCGATGCCGCCCGATCCATACTCGACCAGGCCGGGACGCTTTCTCGCGGCGGCGATCAGTTCCTTCACCGAGTGGATCGGCGTCGATGGGTGGGTGACCATCACATAGGGCGATATGCCGATCAGCCCGACCGGGGTGAAGTCGGTGTTCGGGTCGTACGAGAGCTTGCGCATCGCCGGGTTGATCGAGAAGGTCGACGTGGTGGCGACCGTCAGCGTGTAGCCATCCGGGTTCGCGCGCGCACCGACCTCGGTGCCGATCACCCCGCCAGCCCCTGGCCGGTTCTCGACCAGCACCGCCTGGCCGAGCAGTTCGCCCAGTTTCGGTGCAACGAGACGGGCGACGCCGTCGTTGCTGCCGCCGGCTTCGAACGGCGAGATCAGGCGCACCGGCTTGACCGGGAATGCCTGGGCATGGGCGGCGCCCGCGCCGAGCAGGACGGCGCCGAGCACGCCACAGGCGGATAGCCGCGTGGACGGACGGACGCGGGAGCGGCCTGCGCACGCTGCACGCCGGGCGAACACGGGAAGCGGGTGGATCATCTGCAATCTCCTGTAGACGGTTCCGCGCCAGGGGTTCGAACCGCGAAGCCGCCAGGCACGAGTGCGCACTGGTGCACGTACTGTGCCTGATGGACAATCGAACAATGCCACGCAATGAAGTTCGGCGCACGAAGGCGCCTGCCACCAAGACCAAGACCGTCCCTGCCGGCGGCGGCAGCGCCGCGCGTTCCGCCGGGTTGCGCCGCGGGCTGGAGATTCTCAGCCTGTTTTCCGAGCTGCGCCCTGAACTCGGGGTGAGCGAGGTCGCGCGCGAACTCGGCGTGCACAAGAGCCGCGTGCACCGGGCGATCAAGACCCTGGAGGACATGTGCTACCTGCGCCGCGACCCACGCACCCGCCGGTACTGCCTGGGCTACAAGGCGTTCGAGATCGGGGCGCTCGCCGGGCGGCACTCGAACACGATGAGCTGGGCGCGCGCGCAGTTGCGCGAACTCGCCGCCCGCTTCAACGCCAGTGTTTCGCTGCGGCTGGTCGACGACACCGACCTGCTGATCGTCGACACCGTCGAGACGGACGATGACCCGGAGCTGCACGTGCCGACCGGCGCGCGCATCCCGCTCAACTATGGTGCGGGCGGGCAGGTACGGGCCGCCTTCCTGTCCGACGACCAGATCCGCGAGCTGGTCGCGCTGCACGGCCTGCCGCGCTACACGCTGAAGTCGATCACCACCGAGGCGGAGTTCCTGAAGGCGGTGCGCGCGACCCGCGAGCGGGGATACGCGATCAGCGAGGGCGAGACCGTCCCCGGTTCGTTCAGCGTGGCGGCGCCGATCGTCGATCCGGCCGGGGCCCTGACCGCGGTGCTCGTCGGCTCCCGCCGCAAGCTCGGCTTCACGCGTCCGCAGATCGCCGTGTTTGCGCAGGCGGCCGTCGACATGGCCGACCTGATCTCGGCGCACGTGCCCGCGCAACCGGCCGCCGTGCCGCGTACCCCGGCTTCCCGAGGCACGCGCGGCGCACGCGCCGCGTCTGCTGCATCCGCGGCGCTGGCGCCAGCCAGTGGTCACTGAATCGCGGCGACTTCGTCCAGGCTCTTCATCAGCGAAGTGCGCAGGATGTACTCGCGCGCAAGCTTCGGATCGGCGGCGGTGTCGTGCAGCATGTCGTGGTTGCGCTTGCGCACTTCCGGGTCGCGTTCGTTGATCAGCTTCTTGTTTCGCTCGGTGATGGTCTTCACGTGGTTGACCGCCACGTGCTTGCGCTGGCGCGTGTAGCGGTCGAGCACCGACATGTCCATGCTGCCGTCGAGGATGCCGACCAGCTTCTCGCCGAGGTTGATCGAATCGTGCACGCCGCTGTTCATGCCGACGCCGCCGATCGGGCTGTTCACATGGGCGGAGTCGCCGGCGAGCAGCGCACGGCCGACGTTGAACGTGTCTGCGACCAGCTGGTGGCTCGAGTACAGCTTGCGGTAGACGATGTCGTACGGCTTCGAATTGGGCAGGAACTTCTGCAACTGCTTCTGGCAGTACTCGTCGGACAGCAGCATCTCGGGGTCGTCGTCGAGGCTGGTCGGGAAGTGCACGCGCCAGCGCTCGGGCTGGCCCCACTTGAACAGGTTCGCCCACTGGTCGGGATCGGACAGGTAGTTGCGGTACGAGTATCCGTGCAGCTTGTCGAAGTCGTGCACCACCGACACCGTCAGCACCTGGTCGGGATAGGTATAGCCCTCGAACGCGATGTTCGACGCCTTGCGCACCACGCTGCGCGCGCCTTCGCCGCTGATGATGAACGAGCCGCGGATGCGCTCGGTCTCGCCGCCTTCATTGGTGACGATCGCGGTGACGCCATCGGCGTCCTGTTCCATGTCTTCCAGCGTCGTACCCATCCGGATCTTCACGTTCGGATACGTGCGCAGCATCTTCATCGCCTCTTCGGCGACCTTGATGCGCTCGCACTGCAGGACGAACGGAAAGCGCGTGTCGTCCTTCAGCACGGCATGGTCGAACTCGGCGATCATGCTGTCGCTCAGGCGGTCCCAGAACTGGAAGGTCGGCGCGATCAGGCCGCGCGGCTCGATGCGCTCGTACAACCCGAGGTCGGCGAACATCTCGAGCGTGGACGGATGGATGCTGCCGGTGCGCGGCGCCTGGTCGAGGAAGTTGGCCTCGGTGAAGGTCTCGATCAGCAGCGTGTTCACGTCGTGCTGCGCGAGGTAGAGGGCGAGCGAGCAGCCGGCCGGGCCGGCGCCGACGACGATCACGGGGACGTTCTTCGAGAGCATGGGGGTGTCCTGGCAATGCACGGGGCGGGCCCGTGCGCGCTGGCGCCGGGCCCGGTGGATGGCGTATGAAGCGGTGCGGCCGGGCTACTCGACCGGCTTGACTTCCTTCACCGCGCCTTTCCAGCCGCTGGCGGTGACGTCGAACACGATGCCGTTCGGATCCTTGTACTTCACCTCGTAGAAGCTCTTCTTGGCGGCGGTCGGCCGGCCGTACAGGTAGGTGCCACCGGCCTTTTCGACCTGCTTCTCGGCTTCCTCGAGGTTGTCGACCCACATGCCGAAGTGCATCACGCCGTAGAACGGGCCGTTGGAGTCGATGCCCTCGGCCTTGCCCTGCTTGTTGAGCAGGGCGACGTTGATGGTGCCGTCCGAGACGTAGACGCCGTTCTGGGCGTCGCCTGCGTGGGTCATGCCGAACGCCTCTTCGAAGAATTTCTGCGCGGCGGCGACATCGGGGACGGACAGGGCGATGTGGCGAAGCTTCATGGTCATGGCAGTGGATCCTCTGGTGTAGGGCGTTCCGTTATTGCGAACGAGTCTACCCGCGATCCGACGGCTTGTCATGCCGGCCCGCTGCAGCGCGTGCTAGATTCTCCGCACCATGGCTACCTACGCGATCGGCGACATCCAGGGCTGCTACGACTCGCTGATGGAGCTGCTCGGCTCGATCGGCTTCGACGCCGCGAACGACCGGCTCTGGCTGGTCGGTGACCTGGTCAACCGCGGCACCCAGTCGCTGGCCGTGCTGCGCTTCGTGTCCGGGCTCGGACCGCGAGCGGTGACGGTACTCGGCAACCACGACATCCACCTGCTGATGGTCGCCTCCGGCATGACGCGCAAGCGCGGCGGCGACACCTTCGACGATGTGCTCGACGCGCCCGACCGTGACGAACTGCTGGGCTGGCTGCGGCGCCAGCCCCTGCTGCATGCCGAGGATGGCCATGTGATGGTGCACGCGGGCGTGCTGCCGCAGTGGACGCTGCCGCAGGCCGTCGCACTCTCACGCGAGACCGAGGCGCGGCTGGCCGGGCCAGGCTATCTCGAGTTCTTCGCCGAGTTGTACGGCAACGACCCAGTGGCCTGGGATCCAGCGTTGGCCGGGCATGCGCGGGCGCGCTTCGTGGTGAACGTATTCACCCGGATGCGCCTGGTCGATCGTGCTGGCAACCTGAACTTTTCGCACAAGGGCGCGCTCGACCGCGCGCCCGCCGGGTTCGTGCCTTGGTTCGACTCGCCGCTGCGCGCCCGGATCGATTCGAGCATCCTGTTCGGGCACTGGTCGGCGCTGGGCCTCGTCGAGAGGCCGGGTGTACTCGGGCTCGACACTGGATGCGTCTGGGGGCGCCAGCTCACGGCGTATCGTCTGGAGGACGGCAGGCGCTTCTCGATCGACTGTGCGGTTCAGTCGGAGATGGAACCGGACTGACGCGGTCAGCGCGTGACGCGCGAGACGCCGCCGCCCGAGAGCACGCGCACGCGCTCGCCCGGCTTGAACTGCTCGTCGGCTTCCTGGGTGATCGCGATCATGTTGCCATTGTCGAGGCGGACGGTGACCTCGACACCTTCCTTGCGCGTCACGCCCTCTTCAATCGCCGAGCCGGCAAGACCGCCGGCGACCGCTCCGATCACCGCGGCAATCGTGCTGCCCCTGCCACCGCCGACCGTGCTGCCTGCAACCCCGCCGACGACACCGCCCGCGAGCGTGCCGACCGGTGAGCGGGTTCCTTCGAGGCGCACGACGCGCACGCCCTCGACGGTGCCCATGCGCACGCTCTGTTCGGTGCGGGCCTGGCTGCGCGAATAGCTGTTCGCGCCCTGCCCCGGGGCGCATGCGGAGAGCACCAGCAACGAGGCGAGTGCAATGGCTGATCCCTGGATCTTCTTCATGTCGGATGCTCCTTCGGAGGGTTCGCCCTCCGTGATTTCGCCCGCGCGGATCATCCGCTCCGGGGTGCTGCCGGGTGCAGCTTCAGTCGAGGCTGGAGCCGAACGCTTCACGGTACCGCACCGCGATTTCGTCGCGGGTGAATCGGTGGTTCTGTCCACCCCGCTGGGCGATCTTGATCGCGCCGATGAGCGAGGCCAGGCGGCCGGTGGTCGGCCAGTCCATTCCCGACAGGATGCCATGGAGCAGGCCGGCGCGATAAGCATCGCCACACCCCGTCGGGTCGACCACCTCGGCCTTGACGCTGGCAATCTCGATGCGTTGGCCATCGGTGTAGATGTGCGAGCCGTTGCCGCCGAGCGTGACGATCAGCGCCTTGACCTTGCGCGCGAGCGCCTCCAGCGTCTGTCCGGTGCGGTCCTGCAGCAGCTGCGCTTCGTAGTCGTTGACCGTCACGTAGGTCGCCGCGTCGATGAATCGCATCAGGTCGGCGCCGTCGAACATCGGCAGCCCCTGGCCGGGATCGAAGACGAACGGGATGCCGGCCTCGGCAAACTGCTGCGCGTGCTGGATCATGCCGTCGCGCCCGTCAGGCGAAATGATGCCGAGCTTCGTACCTGCCGCGTCGGTGACCTTGTTGAGGTGCGAGTGGTTCATCGCGCCGGGATGGAAGGCGGTGATCTGGTTGTCGTCGAGGTCGGTGGTGATGAAGGCCTGGGCGGTGAAGCTGTCGGCGACCTGGCGTACGTGCGTGCGCGACAGCCCGAGCGAATCGAGGCGGGCCAGGTAGGGTGCGGCGTCGTCGCCGACGGTGGCCATGATGGTCGGCTCGGTGCCCAGCATCTTCAGCGTGTACGCGATGTTGCCGGCGCACCCGCCGAACTCGCGCCGCATGTCGGGCACGAGGAAGGCCACGTTCAGGATCTGGATCTTCTCGGGCAGGATGTGGTTCTTGAACCGGTCATGGAACACCATGATGGTGTCGAAGGCGATCGAGCCGCAGATGAGCGTGGACATGGGTGCTGTGGGTCCGAGGTATGCGTGCGGTGGTGGCACCGCCGCCGGGTGGGAGACGCCGCGCGCGCAGCGTGCGGGAATTCGGGTCGGGCCGAGTATAACGTCCCGCCATCGGCGCCCGGCCAGGCCATGGGCACTGCCCGGTGGCCGTCGGCAGGCCGGCGTGTCGGCTACCATCGAGGCATCGCCCTCCGGACACTGCGCACGATCATGACCAGCCACCTGCCCTATCGCGCCACCACCGCGAACGGTGAAACGATCGATGTCACCTTCGACCTGCACGCCGAAACCCGGAGCGAAGCCGATGTCGGCGCGCTGCTCACTGCACTGCTCGAAGCGATCGATGCGCGGGTCGCTGCCCGGGAAGGCGTCAGCAACGGCGACGTGCTGCAGGCGCTGGCGATGGCCAGTGCGTTGCGGGTGGCGATGATCCCGGCACCCCGCACGGTCACCGAGCCGCTCGCGCGCGACCTGCTCGACACGGCGCTGGCCTGTGCCAGCTTCGCGCAACGCGTGCCGGCGGTGCAACCGGCGGCGTCGTCCACCGGCGACGCCGCCGTGCAACCAGCCGCGTCTCCGGTCGGCAACCCCGCCGTGCCACCCGCCGTGCCACCCGCCGTGCCACCGGCCGCGCAGCAACCCTAGGCCCGCTGGCACGGGGCGAACCGGCGCGGCGTACGACAGCACTGGAAGGCGGGATGGCAGGATGGCGGTCCTCGAACTGAGGCCGGCGGGCCTCTACTGCCCGGCCGGCGATTTCTACATCGATCCCTGGCGCCCGGTCGATCGTGCGGTGCTGACCCATGCACATGCAGACCATGCGCGGCGTGGCCATGCGCGCTACCTCGCGCAGCGCGACGCGCTGGGCGTGCTGCAGGCGCGGCTCGGTCCGGTGTCGATCGATGCGGTCGGCTATGGCGATACCCGGACGATCGGCGGCGCCCGGGTATCGCTGCATCCGGCTGGCCATGTGCTCGGCTCCTCGCAGGTCCGGGTAGAGGTCGGAGGCGAGACCTGGGTCGTCACCGGCGACTACAAGCTCGATCCTGACCCGACCTGTGTCGCGTTCGAGCCGGTACGCGCCGACGTGCTGATCACCGAATCGACGTTCGGCCTGCCGATCTACCGCTGGTCGCCGCCCGAGCGGCTGTTCGCCGAGATCGACGCGTGGTGGCGCGGCAACGCGGCGCAGGGGCGGCCCAGCGTGGTCTACGCGTATGCCTTCGGCAAGGCGCAGCGTATCCTGGCCGGCGTCGACGCCTCGATCGGGCCGATCGTCTGCCATGGCGCGGTCGAGCTGCTGAACCGCTGCTATCGCGAGGCGGGTGTCGCGCTGCCGCAGACGCTGGCCGCGACCGGACCCGCCCGCGCAGCCGACCGCGCGACCTGCGCGGGCGCCCTGGTGCTGGCGCCGCCGTCCGCGCAGTCCACGCCGTGGCTGCGCCGTTTCCCCGACGCGAGCGATGCGTTCGCATCGGGCTGGATGCAGCTGCGCGGGGCGCGGCGCCGGCGTTCGGTCGACCGCGGCTTCGTGATGTCGGACCATGCGGACTGGCCAGGCTTGCTGCGCGCGATCGAGGCAAGCGGCGCGACGCGGGTCTATGCGACGCATGGCTATGCGGCCTCGCTGTCACGCTACCTGTCCGACCGCGGCCTGGACGCACGTACCTTCGAGACGCGCGCGTTCGACGCGCAGTATTCGGGCGAGCAGGAAGAGCCCGCACTGCCTGGCGACGGTGGCGCCGCGGACGAGGCGATCGCCGTGCCGGAGCAGGGTGCTGCCGCTGCCGCAGGCGCTGACGCGGGCGCGGGCTCTGCCGAAGGGCCGCCCGATGCGTGAGTTCGCCGCCCTCTACCGCGCCCTCGATTCGACCACTTCGACCCGCGCCCGGCGCGGCGCCCTGGCCGGCTACTTCCGCCAGGCGCAGCCGGCCGATGCGGCCTGGGCGGTGTATTTTCTGTGCGGCGGCAAGCCGAGGCAGGCGGTACCGGTCAAGCTGCTGCGTGCGATCGCCGCCGAACGCGCACAGGTGCCCGACTGGCTGTTCGAGGAGAGTTACCAGGCGGTCGGCGACCTGGCCGAGACCATCGCCCTGCTGCTGCCGCCGGCGTCCGCCTCGGGCGGCACGGTGCCCCTGCACGAATGGGTCGAGCAGCGTCTGCTCCGGCTGCGCGGTACTCCGGCCGAGGCTGTCGCGCCGCTGCTCAACGGCTGGTGGGATGAACTCGATGCACACGAGCGCTTCGTGTGGAACAAGCTGATCACCGGCGGCTTCCGGGTCGGCGTCTCGCGCCAGCTGGTGGTGCAGGGGCTCGCCGAGGCGACCGGCCTGCCGACGCAGGTGCTCGCCGAGCGGCTCACCGGTGACTGGAAGCCTGACGCGGCCGCCTGGCAGCGGCTCATCGATCCTGTCGAAGACTCCGTGCCGCCCGGCCGGCCCTACCCGTTCTTCCTCGCCCATCCGCTGGCCGGCCCGGTCGAGGCCCTGGGCGAGCGCGGCCGCTGGGCGGCCGAGTGGAAGTGGGACGGCATCCGCGCGCAGGTCGTGCGCCGCGCGGGCGACACCTATGTCTGGTCGCGCGGCGAGGAACTGGTGACGCCGCGTTTCCCTGAAGTGGCGGCCGCTGCCGCGCGCCTGCCGGACGGCTGCGTGCTCGATGGCGAACTGGTGGCGTGGCGCGACGGGCGGGTCGCGCCATTCGCGCTGCTGCAGCAGCGGATCGGGCGTACGAAGCTGACCGCAGCGGTGCTCGGGCGCGCGCCGGTCGCCTTCATCGCATATGACCTCCTGGAACACGACGGGACGGACCTGCGCAGCGAGCCGTTCGCCGGCCGCCGCGCCCGGCTCGAGCGCGTGGTCGCCGCACTCGGCGATCCGGTGGTCTCGGTGTCGCCGCTGGTCGATGCCGTTTCGTGGCAGGACCTAGCGGCGCTGCGGCTGGAAGCGCGCGCGCGCGGCGTCGAGGGCCTGATGCTCAAGCGGGTCGATTCCGCCTATGGCATCGGACGTGCCCGTACCGCGCCGGCCGGCGATTGGTGGAAGTGGAAGGTCGACCCGCTGTCCATCGATGCGGTGCTGGTCTACGCGCAGCGCGGCCATGGCCGCCGTGCCAGCCTCTACACTGACTACACCTTCGCGCTCTGGCACGAGGGCGCGCTGGTGCCGTTCGCCAAGGCCTACTCCGGCCTGACCGACGCGGAGATCGCGAAGGTCGACGCCTGCATCCGCCAGAACACGGTCGAGAAGTTCGGTCCGGTGCGCAGCGTGACGCCGAAGCTCGTGTGCGAGATCGGCTTCGA
Organism: uncultured bacterium; assembly: GCA_903873475.1. Classification (GTDB taxonomy): domain Bacteria; phylum Pseudomonadota; class Gammaproteobacteria; order Burkholderiales; family CAIKXV01; genus CAIKXV01. The sequence goes on along the minus strand of CAIQON010000399.1, from coordinate 4,061 downwards.
AGGGATCGCGCAGAGCCCGCGGCACAAGTCGGGCATCGCGGTGCGCTTTCCCCGCATCCTGCGGCTGCGCGACGACAAGCGTATCGAAGACGCCGATACGCTGGAGCAACTGCGCACGCTCGCCGGTGCGCTGTCGTGAGGACGGGATGCTGACCGCGTACCGGCTGCTCGGCGTCGATTTCACCAGCGCACCGCGCCGTGCCAAGCCGATCACGGCCGCCCGCGGCCGGCTGTCTGGCGACGGCACCGTCGTGCATGTCGATGCGCTGGATGCGCTCGTCACGTTCGACGCCTTCGAAGCCCTGCTTGCCGAACCGGGCCCGTGGATCGGGGGCTTCGATTTTCCCTTCGGCCTGCCGCGCAGCGCGGTGGCCGACCTTGGCTGGCCGACGCAGTGGCGCAGCCTGGCACTCGCCTGCGCGGCGATGCCGAGGCCGGCATTCCGTGCCTGCCTCGATGCGCATCGACAGGCGCGGGCCGTCGGCGATCGTTACGCCCATCGTGCAGTCGACCGGCCGGCGGCCTCGCACAGCCCCCTGAAGCTGGTGAATCCGCCGGTCGCGCTGATGTTCCTGGAGGGCGCAGCGCGGCTCGCGCGCGCCGGCATCACGGTGGCCGGACACGTCGAGGGCGACCCGGCGCGGGTCGCGGTCGAGGCCTATCCGGGATACCTCGTGCGCGCGATCACGCGCGCGTCGTACAGAGCGACACGCGCGCGAAGCAGACCCCCGAACGGCACGCGGCGCGCGGCGCGATCCTCGATGCACTGTGCGCTGGCGACCATCCGCTGGGCATCCGCCTGTCGGCCGAAGCGCTGCTGCTCGAGCATGCCCTCGCCGATGGCAGTGGCGACACGCTCGATGCCATCGTCTGCGCGCTGCAGGCGGGCTGGGCGCTGCAGCAGCGGCGCTACGGCGTGCCGGCCACCGTCGATCCGATCGAGGGATGGATCGTCGGGGTGCCAGCGCCGTCCCCGGACGCCGCGTGATGGCTGCGGGCGAAGACGGCGCTGCAGGCGGCGCCGGGCGCGCGCTGCGCCTTCCCGCCGAGCTGGCGCGCTGGTTCGAGGGCCGCGGCTGGCGTCCGTTCCCTTTCCAGCGCGAGGTCTGGCAGGCGTATGCCCGGGGCGAAAGCGGCCTGCTGCATGCGACCACCGGCTCCGGCAAGACCTATTCGGTCTGGTTTGCGGCGCTGATCGAGGCCCTGCGTGGCGGTACCCGGCGTCCGAAGCCGCGACCGTACACGGTGCTCTGGATCACGCCGATGCGCGCGCTCGCCGCCGACACCGCGCGTGCGCTCGCCGAGCCGCTGGCCGAACTCGGACTGGACTGGACCGTCGGCCAGCGCACCGGCGATACCGGCAGCGCCGAGCGCGCACGCCAGCAGCGCCGGCCACCGACCGCGCTGGTGACGACACCAGAGAGCCTTTCGGTGATGCTCGCCCAGGCCGATGCCGCATCGATGCTGGGCAACGTCAGGCTGGTGGTGGTCGACGAATGGCACGAACTGCTCGGCAGCAAGCGCGGCGTGCAGGCGCAGCTTGCGCTGGCGCGGATCGCGCGCTTCAGCCCCGGGGTGCGTATCTGGGCGCTGTCGGCGACGATCGGAAACCTCGCGCAGGCGCGCGAGGCGCTGCTCGGCTCGATGGACCTGCCGGGCGTGCTGGTACAGGGCAAGGTGCCCAAGCGCGTGGTGGTCGACACCGTGATCCCCGACGCCCCGGATCGATTCCCGTGGGCCGGCCACCTCGGCATGCGCATGGTCGAGCCGGTCGCGCGCGAGATCGAGGCCGCGGCCACCACGCTGGTGTTCACCAACGTCCGATCGCATGCGGAGCAGTGGTACCAGGCGCTGCTCGAGGCACGGCCGCAATGGGCGGGCCTGATCGCGCTCCACCACGGATCGCTCGACCGGCGCCTGCGCGACTGGGTCGAACTCGGGCTCAAGGAAGGCCGGCTGAAAGCGGTGGTGTGCACGTCGTCGCTCGACCTCGGCGTGGACTTCCTGCCGGTCGAGCGGGTGATCCAGGTGGGCAGCCCCAAGGGCATGGCCCGCCTGCTGCAGCGTGCCGGGCGATCCGGGCATGCGCCCGGACGGGTGTCGCGCATCTCGTGCGTGCCGACGCACAGCTTCGAACTGATCGAGGCTGCGGCCGCGCGCGTCGCCGCAGGCGACCGGCGGGTGGAGGCGCGCGTGCCGCCGGAGGCGCCGATCGACGTGCTGGTGCAGCACCTGGTCACGGTCGCGCTGGGCGGCGGCTTCGAGGCCGATGCGCTGTACGACGAGGTGCGCACGACCTGGGCCTACCGTCATCTCGCGCGAGCCGAGTTCGACTGGGTGATCGACTTCGTCACCCGCGGCGGATCGCTGCATGCATACCCCGAGTACCGCCGGGTCGAGCGCGCCGAGGACGGCTGCTACCGGGTCACCGACCGCGCGATCGCGCGCCGGCACCGGATGTCGATCGGCACCATCACCGCCGACAGTGCGATGGACGTGCGCTTCCTCGGTGGTGGCCGCATCGGTACCGTCGAGGAATCGTTCGTGAGCCGCCTGAAGCCCGGACAGGCCTTCCTGCTCGGGGGGCGGCTGCTGGCACTGGTGCGCATCCGCGAGATGACGGCCTATGTGCAGCGGGCGAAGCCGGGCACGGCCGCGGTGCCGCGCTGGATGGGTGGACGCAGCCCGCTGTCGACCGAACTTGCCCATGCGGTGGTCGAGATGATCGACCGCGCGGGGCAGGGCGATCGCAGCCTGCCGGAACTGCGCGCGGTATCGCGGCTGGTCGAGCTGCAGCAGCGCTGGTCGGTGGTGCCGCGGGCCGACGAACTGCTGGTCGAGACCGTACGCACGCGCGAGGGCCACCATCTGTTCTGCTTCCCGTTCGCGGGCCGGCTGGTGCATACCGGGCTCGCGTCGCTGTTCGGCTGGCGTGCGGCGCGCAGCGCGCCCAATACCTTCAGCGTCGCGGTCAGCGACTACGGCTTCGAACTGCTGTCGCCGGTGCCGGTCGACTGGAAGGCGGCCTTCGCCAGCTGCCTGCTCGACGGCGCCGACCTGCAGTCGCACCTGCTCGAGAGCCTGAACGCGGGCGAACTCGCGCGCCGCCAGTTCCGCGAGATCGCGCGCGTCTCCGGACTGGTGTTCACCGGCTTCCCCGGGCAGCCCAAGCGCGCGCGCGAACTGCAGGCCAGTGCCGGGCTGTTGCACGATGTATTCGAGCAGCACGATCCGGACAACCTGCTGCTCGCGCAGGCGCGTGCCGAAGTGATGCGCGACGAACTCGACCTCGCCCGGCTCACCGACACGCTGGCCCGGATGCGTTCGATGGCGCTGCGGCTGGTCGAGGTCGAGCATCCGACCCCCTTTGCCTTCCCGCTGATGGCGGCGCGCATCCGCGAGAAGGTGTCCACCGAGAAGGTCGGCGACCGCATCGCGCGCATGGTCGCGGAGCTGGAACGCGCGGCGGAGGCGGGATGACAGCGCGGGTCACGATCGTCGGCGAAACGCTGCAGCTGTTGCCGCAGCGCGCGCTGCTGTGGCCGGCGCGCGCGCTGCTGATGGTGGCGGATGCGCATTTCGGAAAGGCTGCACGCTTTCGCACGCTCGGCGTGCCTGTGCCTTCGGGCACCACGGCCGCCAACCTGCAGGTCCTCGACGGCCTGATCGCCCGGCACGCGGTCGAGCGCATCGTCTTCCTCGGCGACCTGATGCACGGCCGCCTGCTGCCCGGGTCGGCGACCTTCCATGCGCTGATCGGCTGGCGCGAACGACATCCGGCGCTGTCGATCGAGCTGGTTCCGGGCAACCATGACCGGCACGCGGGCGAGCTGCCAGCGGCGCTCGGCATCCGGGTCCACGAGGATCCGCACGACATCGGGCCGTTCGCGCTGCGCCACCATCCCGAGGCGCTGCCTGGCCGCTACGTGCTGGCCGGGCATGTGCACCCGGTGGTGACGCTGCATGGCAGCGGGCGCGACCGGGTGCGCACGCCGTGTTTCACCTTCGGCGACGCGGTCGGCGTGCTCCCGGCCTTCGGTGCATTCACCGGTGGCCATGTC
>CAIQON010000398.1 GCA_903873475.1 uncultured bacterium | reverse complement strand
CTGTTCCGCGCGAGCGAACGCTTCCTCGACGCGGTGGCAGCCACCTACGGCCGGGCGCTGACCCGGGTACTGGAGCACCAGGCGCTCACGCTGCTGGTCGCGGCGATCACGCTGGTGCTCACCGTGCTGCTCTGGATCGCGGTGCCGAAGGGCTTCTTCCCCGCGCAGGACACCGGCCTGCTGCAGGGGATCACCCAGGCGCCGGCGTCGGTCTCTTTCCAGGCGATGTCCGACCGCTCGCAGCGTCTGGCGGCGGTGATCGAAACGGACCCGGCGGTGGCCAGCCTGACCAGCTTCATCGGCGTCGACGGCACCAACGCCACCCTGAACGCCGGACGCCTGCTGATCAACCTCAAGCCGCTGGAGCAGCGCGGGGAACGGGCGCCAGCCGTGATGGCCCGCCTGCTCGAGCGCGCGCGCGAAGTCGATGGCATCGAACTGTCGCTGCAGCCGGTGCAGGACCTGTCCATCGAAGACCGGATCAGCAAGGCCCCGTACCAGTTCACGCTGCAGGACACCGACACGGCCAAGGTCGCCGAATGGGTGCCGAAGCTCACCGAGCGGCTGCGCGCGCTGCCGCAGCTCGCGACGGTCGGCAACGACCTGCAGGACGGCGGCCTGCAGGCCTATGTCGACATCGATCGCGACACCGCGGGGCGGCTCGGCCTGTCGGTCCAGCAGGTGGGCAATGCGTTGTACAACGCATTCGGCCAGCGGCTGGTATCGACCATATTCACCCAGTCCAACCAGTACCGCGTCGTGCTGGAGGTAGACCCGGCGCTGGCGCGCGGCATGCGCGGGATCGACGCGATCCACCTGGTGCAGCCCGGCGGCGGTGCGCTGCCGCTGTCGGCGATCGCGCGGGTGTACGAACGGCAGGCACCGCTGGTGATCTCGCGCCTGTCGCAGTTCCCGTCGTCGACGATCTCGTTCGCGGTCGCGTCCGGCCACTCCCTCGGCGAGGCGGTCGAGGCGATCCGCGCGACGCAGGCCGAGCTCGGCCTGCCGGCGAGCATGACCAGCGCGTTCCAGGGTGCGGCGCGCGCGTTCGAGGCCTCGCTGGCGAACACGCTGCTGCTGGTGCTGGCGGCGATCGTCACGATGTACATCGTGCTGGGCGTGCTCTACGAGAGCTTCATCCATCCGGTGACCATCCTGTCGACGCTGCCCTCGGCGGCGATCGGCGCGCTGGCCGCCCTGATCCTCGCCGGGTCGGAGCTGTCGATCGTGGCGATCATCGGCGTGATCCTGCTGATCGGCATCGTCAAGAAGAACGCGATCCTGATGATCGACTTCGCGCTCGACGCGGAACGCCGGCATGGCATGGCACCCCGGGAGGCGATCTACCAGGCCTGCCTGCTGCGTTTTCGCCCGATCATGATGACCACCTTCGCGGCGCTGTTCGCGGCGCTGCCGCTGATGCTCGGCAGCGGCACCGGCTCTGAGCTGCGCAACCCGCTGGGCCTGGTGCTGGTCGGCGGGCTTCTGGTGAGCCAGGTGCTCACGCTGTTCACCACGCCGGTGATCTACCTGGCCTTCGACCGGCTGTCGTCCGGCCGGCGCGGCGGCACGCGGCAGGCGGCATGAAGCCGGTCGGACTCAACCTCAGCGCGCCGTCCATCGCGCGCCCGATCGCCACCACGCTGCTGGCCCTGGCGGTCCTGCTGTCGGGCCTGGCCGCCTTCACCCAGTTGCCGGTGTCACCGCTGCCGCAGGTGGACTTCCCGACGATCGTGGTCAACGCCTCGCTGCCCGGCGCGAGTCCCGAGACGATGGCGGCCACCGTCGCCACCCCGCTGGAGCGCACGCTCGGGCGCATTGCCGGGGTCAGCGAGATCACCTCCTCGAGTTCGCTGGGCTCGACCCGGATCGCGATCCAGTTCGACCTGTCGCGCAACATCCACGATGCCGGCAACGACGTGCAGGCGGGCATCAACGCCACGCGCGCGCTGTTGCCCAGCGGCATGCCGAGCAACCCGACGTGGCGCAAGGTGAACCCGGCCGATGCACCGATCGTCATCCTCGCGCTGACCTCGCCGACGCTGTCGCGCGGGCAGATGTACGACGCCGCATCGACCATCCTGGCGCAGCGGCTGTCCCAGGTCGACGGCGTCGGGCAGGTTACCGTCGGCGGCAGCGCGCTGCCGGCGGTGCGCATCGGGCTCAACCCCGATGCACTCGCCCGCCAGGGCCTCGGTAGCGAGGAGATCCGCGCGGCGATCGCCGCGGCCAATGCGAACCGTCCGAAGGGCTCGGTCGACGACGGCGATCGCACCTGGCAGATCGGCGCGAACGACCAGGCGCGCACCGCGGCCGACTATGTTCCGCTGATCGTCGGCTACCGCAACGGCAATCCGATCCGCCTCGGCGACATCGCCAGGATCGAGGATTCGGTGCAGGACCTGCGCAATGCCGGGCTTGCCAACGGCCGTCCCGCGGTACTGCTGGTCGTCAACCGCCAGCCGAACGCGAACATCATCGACACGGTCGACCGCATCCACGCGCTGATGCCGCTGCTGCGCGCATCGATCCCGGACACCATCCGGCTCGACATCGTGCAGGACCGCACGCCGAGCATCCGTGCGTCGCTGCGCGAGGTATGGCACACGCTGCTGATCGCCATCGCGCTGGTCATCGGGGTCACCTTCATCTTCCTCGGGCAGTGGCGTTGCGCGCTGATCCCGGCCGTCGCGGTGCCGGTGTCGCTGGTGGGGACGCTGGGCGTGATGTACCTCGCCGGCTTCTCGCTGAACAACCTGTCACTGATGGCGCTGACCATCGCCACCGGCTTCGTCGTCGACGATGCGATCATCGTGCTGGAGAACACCACCCGGCACATCGAGCAGGGCATGGCGCCGCTGCGGGCCGCGCTGGTCGGCGCGGGCGAAGTCGCGTTCACGGTGCTGTCGATGACCCTGTCGCTGATCGCGGTGTTCATCCCGATCCTGTTCATGGGCGGGCTGATCGGCCGCCTGTTCCGGGAATTCGCGATCACGCTGTCGGCGGCGGTGCTGGTCTCGATGGTGGTGTCGCTGACCGTGACGCCGATGATGTGTGCCCGGCTGCTGAAGGCGCGTGCCGCGGGCACGCAACCCGGAGACAGGCCGCGCCGTCCCGGTATCGTGGTGCGCGGCGCGTCCCGCGCCTGGCGCGGCGTGGTCGACGGCTACTCGTCGAGCCTGTCGTGGGTGCTCGACCACGCCTGGCTGATGCTGCTCATCCTGTTCACGACCATCGGGCTGAACGTGTACCTGTACACGATCGTGCCCAAGGGCTTCTTTCCCCAGCAGGATACCGGCCGGGTGACCGGCGGGCTGCGCGCCGACCAGAGCAGTTCGTTCCAGTCGATGCAGGGCAAGCTCGAGGCCTTCGTCGCGATCGTCGGCAAGGACCCGGCGGTCGAGACCGTCGTCGGCTTCACCGGCGGCGGGGCTCGCAACTCGGGGTTCTTGTTCATCACGCTCAAGCCACTGTCCGAGCGACAGCTGTCCACCGACCAGGTGATCGCCCGGCTGCGGCCGCAGCTCACCCAGGTACCCGGGGCGCAGCTGTTCCTGTCCGCGGTGCAGGAGCTGCGCGCCGGGGCACGCGAATCGAACGCACAGTTCCAGTACACCATCCTGGCCGAGGAACTGTCGGTGCTCAGGACCTGGGAGCCCAGGCTGCGCAATGCGCTCGCGCAGCTGCCGGAACTGGCCGACGTCAACACCGACATCCAGGACCGCGGCGAACAGACGACGATCACCTTCGACCGCGACGCGGCCGCGCGCCTGGGCCTGGACATGCGCCGGATCAGCGCATCGCTGAACAATGCGTTCGGGCAGCGGCAGGTGTCGACCATCTACAACCCGCTCAACCAGTACCGGGTGGTGATGGAAGTCGAGCCGCGCTACTGGCAGAGCCCGGAGATCCTGCGCGACTTCAACTTCGTCACCGCCGACGGCCGCACGGTACCGCTGACCCGGATCGCGAGCTTCGCGCCGTCCAACACCCCGCTGTCGATCTTCCACCAGGGTGGCTTCGCCGCAGCCACCACCTCGTTCAACCTGCCAGTGGGCGTGTCGCTGTCGACCGCGCAGGCCGCGATCGACCGCACCTTCGCCACCATCGGTGCGCCGAGCAGCGTGTACGGCGGGTTCCAGGGCACCGCGCGGCTGTTCACGCAATCGCTCGACAGCCAGCCGCTGCTGATCCTCGCCGCTTTCATCACG
>CAIQON010000397.1 GCA_903873475.1 uncultured bacterium | reverse complement strand
GGGCAACCAGGTGTGCACCGGCCACATCGGGATCTTCACCGCGAAGGCGAGGAAGAAGGCGATGAAGATCAGCACCTGCGCCTCGAACGGGATCGGCAGCCGATACCACTCGGAGAGGGCAAAGCTGCCATCGGACAGCAGGTACAGGTAGATCAGTGCCACCAGCATCAGCAGCGAGCCCATCAGCGTGTACAGGAAGAACTTGACCGACGCGTAGACCCGGTTCGGGCCGCCCCAGATGCCGATCACGACGAACATCGGGATCAGCGTCGCCTCGAAGAAGAAATAGAACAGCAACGCGTCCATCGAGCAGAACACGCCGTTCATCAGCCCGGACAGGAAGAGGAAGGCGGCCATGTACTGCGCGACGCGGTTGTCGATCGCCTTCCAGCCGGCCAGCACCACCAGCACGGTGGTGAAGCTGTTGAGCAGGATCAGCAGCAGCGAGATGCCGTCGATGCCCAGGTGGTAGTTGATGTTGAACGCCGGCACCCAGGGCAGGAATTCGACGAACTGCAGGCCCTGCCGCTGAGGGTCGAACCCGAACCAGAGTGGCAGCGTCACCGCGAAGCCGGCGAGGGCACCGGCAAGCGCAAGGACCCTCGCGATCCCGGCATTGCGGTCGGAGCCGGTGGCCAGCACGAGTATCGCGCTGGCGATGGGCACCCAGATGGCCAGTGTCAGCAGCGGTGTCATTTTCGATTGGTCATTTCGGATTCGTGTTCCAGGTCAGAGCACGGCGCGCGTGCGCACCACCCACAGCAGCAGCAGGCCGAGCACGCCGATCAGCATGGTGAAGGCGTAGGTGTACAGATAGCCCGACTGCAACTGGCGCGAGAGCCTTGCGACCTGCCCGACTACCCAGGCCGTGCCGTTGACCATCACGCCATCGATCAGCTTGATGTCACCGACCTTCCAGAGGAAGGTGCCGAGCTTGCGCAGGCCGTCGCGGAACAGGAAGGCATACACCTCGTCGATGTAGTATTTGCCGAGCAGCAGCGCGTGCAGGCCCTTCATCTTCGCCGCCAGCGCTGCAGGCAGGTCGGGGCGCTTCAGGTAGAGGAACCAGGCGAGCACGACGCCGGCCACCGCCAGCCAGAACGGCGCAGTGGTGAACCCATGCAGGGCCATCTCGAGCGGCCCGTGCAGGTGTACGCGCAGGTGCTCCATCGCCCCGTGGCTCGGATCGACCATGATCGGCCCGGCAAACCAGTCGCCGAGCACCATCGGCGACAGCGTGAAGTAGCCGATCGCCACCGACGGCACCGCGAGCGCGATCAGCGGCAGCGTCACCACCCACGGCGATTCGTGCGGCTTGCCGCCTCCGTGGTGGTCTCCATGGTCATGGTCGTCATGCGGATCGTGCGGCTTGAGGTGGTAGCGCTCCTCGCCGTGGAACACGAGGAAGTACATGCGGAACGAGTAGAACGCGGTGATGAACACGCCGGCGATCACCGCGAAGGCCGCGAAGCCCGAGCCGGCGATATCGGCCTCGGAGACCGCGACGATGATCGAGTCTTTCGAATAGAAGCCCGACAGGAACGGCGTGCCGATGAGCGCGAGCGACCCAACCAGCGAGGTGATCCAGGTGATGGGCATGTACTTGCGTACCCCGCCCATCCAGCGGATGTCCTGGTTGTGGTGCATCCCGATGATCACCGAACCGGCGGCGAGGAACAGCAGCGCCTTGAAGAACGCGTGGGTCATCAGGTGGAAGATCGCGACCGGGTAGGCGGAGGCGCCGAGTGCAACCGTCATGTAGCCCAGTTGCGACAGCGTCGAATACGCCACCACGCGCTTGATGTCGTTCTGGACGATGCCGAGCAGGCCCATGAACAGGGCGGTGATCGCGCCGGTGACCAGCACGAACGACAGCGCGGCATCGGACAGCTCGAACAGCGGCGACATGCGCGCGACCATGAAGATGCCCGCAGTGACCATCGTCGCCGCGTGGATCAGCGCCGAGATCGGCGTCGGGCCTTCCATGGAATCGGGCAGCCAGACATGCAGGGGAAACTGCGCGGACTTTCCCATCGCGCCGATGAACAGCAGGATGCAGGTGACCGTCACCAGCGACCAGTTCATGCCGGGCAGGATCTCGATGCCGGCGGTGGCCATCTCGGGCGCGCGCTCGAACACCTGCTGGTAGTCGAGGGTGCCGAAGAACGCGAGCACCAGGCCGATGCCGAGCAGGAACCCGAAGTCGCCGACCCGGTTCACCAGGAAGGCTTTCAGGTTCGCATAGGTGGCTGTCGGGCGCTTGTACCAGAAGCCGATGAGCAGGTAGGACACCAGCCCGACCGCTTCCCAGCCGAAGAACAGCTGCAGGAAGTTGTTGCTCATCACCAGCATGAGCATCGAGAAGGTGAACAGCGAGATGTAAGAGAAGAACCGCTGGTAGCCCGGGTCGTCGCGCATGTAGCCGATGGTGTAGACGTGCACCATCAGCGACACCGAGGTCACCACCAGCATCATGGTGGCCGTCAGGCTGTCGATCAGGAAGCCCACCTCGAGGCGCAGGTCGCCGGAGGTGAGCCAGGTGTAGACCGTACCGTTGAACGTGTTGCCCTCGAGCACGTCGAGGAACACGCAGACCGAAGCGGCCAGCGATACCGCGACCCCGGCGATGGTGACCAGGTGCGCGCCGGCACGCCCGACCTGGCGACCGAACAGGCCCGCGACGAGCGCCCCGAACAGCGGCGCGAGGGGAACCAGCAGGTAGACCGTCTGCATCGTCATCGCTGCGCCCTCACCCTTTCAACGTGTCGAGGTCGTCGACATGGATGGTACGCAGGTTGCGGAACAGCGCGACCAGGATGGCCAGCCCGATCGCCGATTCGGCGGCAGCGACGGTCAGGATGAAGAACACGAACACCTGCCCGGCGATGTCCTGCAGGTAGTAGCTGAACGCGATGAAGTTCAGGTTCACGGCCAGCAGGTTCAGCTCGATCGCCATCAACAGGATGATCACGTTCTTCCGGTTGAGGAAGATGCCGAGCACGCTGATCGCAAACAGGATCGCGCCCAGAATCAGGTAGTACGACAGCGGCACCAACGGCTTCGCTCCCCTAGTGTTCTTGCTTGTTCCAGATGTCGGTAGAGCCCGTGCCTGACGGCATCCCGGCCCGGTTCATTTCGGCTGCGGTGGTTCGGCCTGTGCGTTTTCCTGCGGGGGGGCGGACACGCCCTTCGGCTCGGAGCGCATCGAAACGAGGCGCACCCGGCCTTCGCGGGTGGCTGCGACCTGCACCGCCGGGTCGATGCCACGGGTATTCTTGCGGGTGCGCAGCGTCAGCGCGATCGCAGCCACGATCGCCACCAGCAGGATCACGGCGGCGAGTTCGAACGGGTAGAGGTACTCGGTGTAGAGCACCATGCCGATCTCGCGGGTATTGCTGTAGCCCTCGGCGACCTCGGGCGGGGGCGGCCGGAGCGACAGCCCGAAATACGGCCCCATCAGCGTCGCGCCCATCACCGCGAGCAGCAGCACCGCCACCGGCAGCGCGATCGGCAGGATGTTCCAGAAGCCCTCGCGCAAGCGGTCGATGTTGATGTCGAGCATCATCACCACGAACAGGAACAGCACCATCACCGCGCCGACGTAGACCAGGATGAGCGCAATGGCCAGGAACTCGGCATGCAGCAGCATCCAGAGCCCGGCCGCCGAGGCGAACGACAGCACCAGGAACAGCACCGCATGCACCGGATTGCGCGCGGTGATCACGCGCAGTGCAGAGAGCACCAGCACGGTGGCGAGCGTGAAGAATACGACAGCCTGGAAGTTCATCGATTCCCCTGCGTGCAGCGTGCAGCAATCGTCGGCCACCCCGGCGCGGCGCCGGTGGCGTTGTCAGCGGTAGTTCGCATCAGCCATCCTGTCGCGGGCGATCTGTTCTTCGTGGCGGTCGCCAATCGCCAGCAGCATCTCTTTCGTATAGACGAGGTCGCCGCGGCGCTCGCCGTGGTATTCGAGCGTGCGCGTCTCCACGATCGAATCGACCGGGCAGGACTCCTCGCACAGGCCACAGAAGATGCACTTGGTGAGGTCGATGTCATAGCGCGTCGTGCGCCGGGTGCCGTCATCGCGCACATCGGACTCGATGGTGATGGCCATCGCCGGGCACACCGCCTCGCACAGCTTGCACGCGATGCAGCGTTCCTCGCCGTTCGGATAGCGGCGCAGCGCATGCAGGCCCCGGAAGCGCGGGCTCTGAGGGGTCTTCTCCTCCGGATACTGCACGGTGATCTTGCGGGCGAACAGGTTGCGCCCGGTCAGCATCATGCCGCGCAGCAGTTCGAGCAGCAGGAACGATCGGAAGAAACTGTGGATGCGGGTCATCATCGGGGGCCTCTGCGCATGTGCATGGCTCAGAACCACCAGCTGAACGGCGGCCAGGTACGAATCGGCTCCATCAGCGCGACGCCGAGAACCATGATCCAGACCAGGGTCAGCGGGATGAACACCTTCCAGCCCAGGCGCATGATCTGGTCGTAGCGGTAGCGCGGGAAGGTCGCACGCAGCCACAGGAAGCAGAACAGCAGGAACGCGATCTTGAGGAAAAGCCAGTGCGCGCCAGGGCCGAACAGCAGGCCGACCACCGGGATCGCGGCCAGCGAGTCGACCTGCACCGGTGGCAGCCAGCCGCCGAGGAACATCAGCGAGGCCAGCGCCGAGATCAGGATCATGTTCGCGTATTCGGCGAGGAAGAACACCGCGAACGCCGTGCCGGAGTATTCGACGTGGAAACCGGCCACGATCTCGGACTCGCCCTCGGCCACGTCGAACGGGGCGCGGTTGGTCTCGGCGACGCCGGCGATGAAATAGACCAGGAACAGCGGCAGCAGTGGCAGCAGGTTCCAGGACCAGAAACCGCCGCCCTGCTGGGCATTGACGATCCCCCCGAGGTTGAGCGTGCCGGAGACCATCAGCACGCCGACCAGCGCGAAACCCATCGCGATCTCATAGGAGACGATCTGCGCGGCGGAGCGCATCGCACCGAGGAATGCGTACTTGGAGTTCGACGCCCAGCCGGCCACGATCACGCCGTAGACACCCATCGACGTCAGCGCCAGCACGTACAGCAGGCTGGCGTCGATATCCGCGAGCACCGTCTCCGGACCGAACGGCAGCACTGCCCAGGCGGCCAGCGCCGGCATGATCGACAGGGTCGGGGCGATCAGGAACAGGAACCGGTTCGAACCGGTCGGGACGATGATCTCCTTGAAGATCAGCTTGAAGACGTCGGCGAACGGCTGCGCGAGGCCCGCCGTCCAGCCCATGCCGAAGGCCATCACCCGGTTCGGGCCGATGCGCAACTGCATGTAGCCGATCACCTTGCGTTCCGCGAGCGTGAGGAAGGCCACGCAGATCGTGATCGGCAGCACGATCGCGAGGATCTTCACCAGGGTCCAGACGACGGGCCAGGCGGGTCCGAGCAGGTTCTCGAAGAATTCCATCGTCACGCCCTCAGCTCACGGTCGCGGCAGGCGCGGCGCGCACGGGCGCGGCAACACGCTCGATCGAGAGCGCGGCCGCGCCGGCAGGCGCGCCGAGCGGAAACGTCGACGCATGCCCGGCCGGCAACAGCAGGCAACCTGCGGGCAGCCGCGGGTCGAGCGAAGCCGGAAACAGCGCGCTCGCGCCACTGGCCGCGCTGCCGATGCGCACCGAGTCGCCGGGCTGCAGGCCTGCGCCCTGCCAGAGGTCGGCCGCCAGCACCGCTTCCACGGGTGCCGCATCGCGCGTCTTCTGCAGGGGCGGCGAACGGCGCGCCAGCGCATCGGCATCATGGATGCGTACCGGCGCGACCCGTTCGATGCCCGCCGGTACGGCGAGCGACGCATCGATGGCCAGCGACGCGGACAACGCATTGTCGCAACCGGCCACCGGCAGGCCGTCGAGCGACAGCGCAGCCCGTACCGCATCGGACGAGTCCTGGTCGAACCCGGCGAGCCCGAGCAGGTTGCCGAGCACGCGCAGCACCTTCCAGCCCGGGCGGGTATCGCCCAGCGGCCGTACCACGCCGGCAAACGACTGCGCACGCCCCTCGGCATTCACGAAGGTACCCGCGGTCTCGGTAAACGGCGCCACCGGCAGGATCACCTCGGCATAGTCGAGCGCACGATGTTCGAAGGGCGACATCGCGACGACGAACTCGGCGGACTTCATCGCCGCCAGCGCCGCTGCGCCATCGGCGCAGTCGAGTTCCGGCTCGACGCCGAGCAGGACGTAGGCCTTCCGCGGCGATGCGATCATCGCCCGTGCATCGAGGCCGGCGCCGGACGGCAGTGCACCCGCCAGGACCGCACCGACGCTGTTGGCGGCCGCACCCAGGTGGCCGAAGCGGGCGCCGGTGACCGTCGCCAGCGCCTGCGCCAGGATTTCGAGTTCGGCATAGCGCGGATGCTGCACGGCCAGGTTGCCCAGCCAGACCACGCCGCGCGTTGCGCGAGCGAGGTCGTCGGCCGCCTGCCTGGCCTGCGGCGACACCATCACCGCGGCCAGCGCCGCATCGAGGCCGGCCCCAAGCGCGGCGCCCTTGGCCTCGGCGGCGGCCTTCACCACCGCGGCCAGCGCGGAAACCATCGCCGACGGCGCAACGACCTGTTCGCCCGCCAGCGGCATCATCGCATCCTGCGCGAGCGGATTGAGCAGGTGTACCCGGGCCTGGCGCCTGGCCGCCTGGCGCAGCCGCTGCGCGAGCAGCGGATGATCCTTGCGCAGCACGCTGCCGACGACCAGGACTGCGTCCGCCTGGCCGACCTCGGCCACGGGCAAGCCCAGCCAGGGCGCGCCGCGGCGCGAACCGTCGAGCCGGAAGTCGACCTGGCGCAGGCGGTGGTCGATGTTGTCCGAGCCGAGGCCGCGCACCAGCTTCGCGAGCAGGTGCAGTTCCTCGGCGGTCTGGTGCGGCGAGGCCAGCGCACCGATCGATTCAGCGCCGTGGCTGGCCGCGATCGACCTGAGCCGCCCCGCCACGTGTTCGAGCGCCTGAGGCCAGTCGACCTGCTGCCAGCGTCCGTCGCGCTTGAGCAGCGGCTGCACCAGCCGCGTCTCGGAATTCAAGGCCTCGTACGAGAAGCGGTCCTTGTCGGAGATCCAGCACTCGTTGATTGCCTCGTTCTCCAGCGGCAGCACGCGCAGCACGCGGTTGCCCTTGACCTGCACCATCAGGTTCGAACCGAGGCTGTCGTGCGGGCTCACCGACTTGCGCCGTGTCAGTTCCCAGGTGCGCGCGGTGAAGCGGAAAGGCTTGGAGGTCAGCGCCCCCACCGGGCAGACATCGATCATGTTGCCGGACAGTTCCGAATCGACGGTGCGCGCGACGAACGGCATGATCTCGCTGTGCTCGCCCCGGCCGGCCATGCCCAGTTCCATCACCCCGGCGATCTCCTGTCCGAAGCGCACGCAGCGGGTGCAGTGGATGCAGCGGGTCATGTCGGTGGCGATCAGCGGGCCGAGGTTCTTGTTCGGCACCACCCGCTTCATTTCGTCGTAGCGCGATTCGCTCGCACCGTAGCCGACAGCAAGATCCTGCAACTGGCATTCGCCGCCCTGGTCGCAGATCGGGCAGTCGAGCGGATGATTGATGAGCAGGAACTCCATCACGCCCTTCTGCGCCTGCACGGCCTTGGACGAATGGGTGAACACCTTCATGCCCTCGGTCACCGGGGTCGCGCACGCCGGCAGCGGCTTGGGCGCCTTCTCGACCTCGACCAGGCACATCCGGCAGTTGGCGGCGATGCTCAGCTTCTTGTGGTAGCAGAAATGCGGCACGTAGATGCCGAGCGCGCTGGCGGCTTCCATCACCATGGCGCCGTCGCGTACCTCGACCGGTTTGCCGTCGACTTCCAGCTTGGCCATCGTTGCTATCGCTCTCTCAGACGTACGGGCCGACCAGGCACCGCTTGTGGTCGACGTGGTACTGGAACTCGTCGCGGAAGGCCTTGATGAAGGCCCGCACCGGCATCGCGGCCGCATCGCCCAGTGCGCAGATGGTGCGCCCCTGGATGTTGTCGCAGAGGTTCAGCAGGAGGTCGAGGTCTTCCTGCCGGCCCTTGCCGTGTTCGATGCGGTCGACCACCCGGTACAGCCAGCCGGTACCTTCGCGGCACGGCGTGCACTGGCCGCACGATTCCTCGTAATAGAAATACGACAGCCGGTGCAGGCAGCGCACCATGCAGCGCGTCTCGTTCATCACGATCACCGCGCCTGACCCGAGGAACGATCCGGCTTTCTGGATCGAGTCGTAGTCCATGTCGAGTGCCATCATCGTATCGGCGGGCAGCACCGGCATCGACGAGCCGCCCGGGATCACTGCCTTCAGCTTCACGCCATCGCGCATGCCACCGGCCATCTCAAGCAGCTTCGCGAACGGCGTGCCGAGTTTCACTTCGTAGTTGCCCGGGCGCGCGACGTCGCCGCTGACCGAGAATATCTTCGTGCCGCCGTTGTTCGGCTTGCCCAGGTTCAGGAAGGCTTCGCCGCCGTTGTTGATG
>CAIQON010000396.1 GCA_903873475.1 uncultured bacterium | reverse complement strand
GTGATCAAGGTGGAGCCTCCCGGTGCGGGCGACGACACCCGCACCTGGGGCCCGCCCTGGGTCGCCAGGCCCGACGCGGCGCCTGGCGATGCCGAGGCTGCGTACTACCTCGGCGCCAACCGCAACAAGCGATCGATCACCCTGGACCTCGGGCAGCCGGCAGGGCGCGAACTGCTCGGCCAGCTGATCGAGCGCGCCGACGTGGTGGTCGACAACTACAAGCAGGGCACCCTCGCCCGCTGGGGCTTCGATGACGCCTGGTTCGACGCGCATGCACCGCGTGCGATCCGCGCCAGCGTGACCGGCTACGGCACCACCGGGCCGAAGGCGGCGCTGCCTGGCTACGACTTCATCGCGCAGGCCGAATCCGGCCTGATGAGCATCTGCGGCGACGTCGACGGCGAGCCGATGAAGTACGGCGTGGCGATCGTCGACATCGCCACCGGGCTGATCATCACCAACGGCGTGCTGGCAGCCCTCAACGCGCGCCAGCGAACCGGCCGCGGGCAGAAGGTCGAGGCCTCGCTTTACGAGACCGGGCTGTTCCTGCTCGCCAACGTGGCGATGAACCATCTCGCGAGCGGCCGCGACGCGCGGCGCTTCGGCAACGGGCATCCGAACATCGTGCCCTACACGACCTACCCGGCGGCCGACGCGATGATGGCGGTGGCCGTCGGAAACGACGCCCAGTTCGCGAAGTTCGCCGAACTGATCGGCGAAGCCGGCTGGGCGCACGATCCCCGTTTTGCGACCAATGCCGAGCGCATCGCCAACCGCGAGCATCTGGACGCCGCGATAGGCCTGCGTACGCGTGAGCGGCAGGCCGACACGTGGATCGCCAGCATGCGTGCCGCGGGCATTCCATGCGCCCGCATCAACACGGTCGCGCAGGCGCTCGCCGACCAGCAGACCGCCGCACGCGGCATGGTGGTCCCGATGGCGCACGAGGGGTACGGCGACTTCCGTACGCTTGGCTGCCCGGTGAAGCTGTCGGACACGCCGGCCACCTACCGCAAGGCGCCACCGCGGCTCGGTGAACATGGCGACGAGGTGCTGCGCGGCGAACTGGGGCTCGACGATGCCCGGATCGCGCAACTGCGCGCGGCGCACGTCGTGGGAGGCTGACCCATGTTCAGCCACCTCGCCCATGTGTCGATCGCCGTCCCCGACCTGCAGGCGGCGATCGATACCCTCGCGGCGCGCTATGGCCTGGCGGCCGGCGAGATCATGGAGAACCCGCAGCAGCAGGTGCGGATGACCTACATCGAGCTGGCCAACGCGCGCATCGAACTGATGGCACCCACCGGCCCGGCGTCGCCGATCGCCGCCTTCCTCGCGCGCAACCCGCGCGGCGGCATCCATCACTTCTCCCTGGGCACGGGCGACGTGGCCTCGACGGCCGGCGCGCTGCGTGCCGGAGGCGTGCAGGTGCTGGGCGATCCGTCGACACAGCGCAACGTGCATGGCGAGCCCATCGCCTTCATCCATCCGAAAGAGTTCCTCGGCGCGCTGGTCGAGATGGAGCCCGCGCCGGGCAGCCTGCACGACTGAGCGCACGACCGGGGATCGTCTGCGGGCGCTGCGTGCCCGATGCCGCGTGTCTGGTAGGCTGAACAATCTTCCCGACCAGGCTGCGGACATGACCGAAAGCGAACATCCCGTAGCGTTCACCGCCAGCGGCAGCGAGTACTTCCGCATCTGGATCGTGAACCTGGCGCTCACCATCGTCACCATCGGCATCTATTCGGCCTGGGCGAAGGTGCGCTCGATGAAGTACTTCTACCGCAGTACGCAGGTGGCCGGATCGGTGTTCGACTACCACGGGTCGCCACTGGCGATCCTGCGCGGCCGGCTGATCGCGCTGGTGCTGGTGGCGGGATGGTCCGGCCTGGGCTACTTCTCGCCCATCGTCGCCCTCTCGGTCCTGCTGACCATCGCCGGGCTGATGCCCTTCCTGATCCAGCGCTCGTTCCGGTTCAAGCTCTACCAGTCGAGCTACCGCGGCATCCGGTTCCACTTCCACGGCACGCTCGGCAATGCCTACCGCGTGGTGCTGGTGCCGATCGCCTTCTTCCTTCTGCCGGGCGCGCTCGGCGTGATGTTCGGGCAGCACAGCCCCGGCGAAGTGCCGGAGGCGTCGTTCGCAGCGCTGGTGGTGCTGGCGTCGCTGGTGGCCGCCGCGCTGGTGCCCCGCTTCCACCACGGGCTGAAACGCTACCAGCACGGCAACGCCGCTTTCGGTACCACCCGGAGCGCATTCGAGGTCGGCGTGCGCGCGTTCTACGGAATCTACGGACGGGTCTGGGCACTGCTGCTGCTGCTGGGCATTGGCCTGGGGGCCATGATCGCCAGCGCACCGTGGCTCGCGCTTTGGGTGGGCGAAGCGGTCGGCGGCGGCGGCGCCCTCCTGATCATGCTGCTGCTCAGCATGGTGTTCTACGGGTTCATCCTCGCCGTGATGGCCGTATTCAACGCACGCCTGCAGAACCTCGTCTGGAACGGCACGACGATCGGCGACCTGTCGTTCCGCAGCACCGTCGAGACGATGCCGCTCGCGCGCCTTTACATCAAGAACGCGCTGCTGGTGGTCTTGACGCTGGGTCTGTATACCCCGTTTGCAGTCGTCAACACGATGCGCTACCGGCTGCAGTCGATGACGCTGCTCGCACCCGCAGGGCTCGACGCGTTCATGGCCGATGCGCGGCCAGGCGAGGAAAACGCCACCGGCGAGGGCGCGGTCGACCTGTTCGACATCGACATCGCGCTGTGAGCGAACGAACGGGCGAACCGGCGCAGGACGCGGCAGACGACGGGCACGACGCACCGGTCGCGGTGCGCTACTTCGACGGCCGCAGCGCACGGCCGG
>CAIQON010000395.1 GCA_903873475.1 uncultured bacterium | reverse complement strand
GCCCTCGATCTGCACACGACCGTCGAACAACCCGCGCGTGCGGTCGTAGTCGCAGACACCCATGCTTAGCTGAAGCTTGCCCATCAGATACTCTCCTGTCCGTGTTCGATGGCCGGGCGCATGGCCAGGCTTGAATGCGTGATTGCCGGTGCCGTTCGCGCGGGTATCTAGTCGCTCGCCTTGACCCCGAATTCCTTGATCGCCTTCGACCAGCGCGCCACCTCTGCGCCGAGGAACTTGCCGAACGCTTCCGGCGACACCGGGTTCAGGTCGTAGCCGCGCTCACGCAGCGTCTGCGCCGAGGGGCCCGTACCCGAGAGGATGCCGTTGATCGTGGCGTTGAGCTTCGTCACCACCGGCCGCGGCGTACCGGCCGGGGCGAGCATGCCGAACCAGCCGCGGATATCGGTGCCCTTGAAGCCGGACTCGTCCAGCGTCGGGATGTCAGGCGCCTGCGCGAAGCGCCTGTTCGAGGTCACCGCCAGCAGCCGCAGCTTGCCGGCCTTGACCTGAGGCAGCGCGGCCCCGGGACCGGTGAACGTGGTCTGCACTTCGTTGCCGAGGCTGGCCGCCATCAGCGGGCCGGTGCCGCGATACGGCACATGGGTCATGTTCAGCTTCGCCGTCGAATAGAACAGCGCCTGCGACACATGCGAGATGGCCGAACCAGAGCCGTAGTTGTACTTGCCCGGGTTGGCCTGCACCAGCTTCACGAATTCGGTCATCGTCTTCGCCGGTACCGACGGATGCAGCGTGATCAGGTAAGGCTGCTCGACCAGGATCGCGATCGGCGCGAAGTCCTTCATCACATCGAATGGTGGCGGCGAGATCAGTGCTGGCGCGATCACCGTCGCGGCATCGACGATGGTCAGCGTGTAGCCGTCATTGATCGCGCGCGCGCCGATCTGCGTACCGACCACGCCCTGCGCCCCGGCACGGTTGTCGATCAGCACCTGCTGGCCGAGCTGCTCGGACAGCTGGGGCGCGATCGCGCGCATCACGAAGTCGGTGCCACCGCCGGGCGGGAACGGCACGATCACGCGCAGCGGCTTCACCGGATAGTCGGGAGCGGCGGCGGCGAAGGCGCTGGTGGCCAGGACGGCGGACAGGCAGCAGAAGCCGACGTGGAGCGCGAGGGGGCGCTGCAGTTTCATGCGGAGTCTCCGGTACTCGAATGCATCAGATGGACAACGGAATATACCCTGCCGGTTCCGTCACCGGACCACTGCCGGCGGCAGCACGATCTGGGTCTGCGTGACGAGCGCGACCAGGCGACCGTCCTCGTTCGTGATGCGTGTCTGCCAGACGTTGGTGCTGCGCCCCACATGCAGCGGCGTCGACTCGGCCAGCAGCACCGGCGGCTGCCCGGCGGCGAAGAAATTGGTCTTCGACTCCAGTGTCGTCGTACGCCAGCCGGGCTCCAGGTTCATCACCGTGCCTGCTGCCCCCAGCAGGTCGGCGAAGGCCATCAGCACGCCGCCATTGACCCGCTGGCCGCGGTTCATGTGAATCGCGCGAATCGGCAGCCGCGCCACGATCTTCGTGCGCGAGGCCGACTCCAGCAGCACGCCCAGCCGCCGCGCAGGCTGCCCGGCCATGATCAGTTGCGCGCCTTCGATGCCGTTCTTCCGGAACGGTGGTGCCTTCGCGGCTGCAGCCGGTTTCGCGCGCGGCGCCGCACCGGGCGCCACTGCCTTCGTGTCTGGTTTCGACGCGGCCTTCCCCATGCCCCTGGCCGACGGCGTCTTCGCCACCGATTTGCGCACCGCCGATTTCCTGCCTGCAGCCATCTCGTCCCTGCTCCTGGTGGGTTTATACGGGCTTCGCTTTTCGCAAGCCGCGGACGATACCGCGTCGGTGGCTGGTCTGGCGAGACCCTGCGGCGCGCGCTTTGACGCGCAAGCCATGGCAGACCACAATCCGCGAGCCGAGCGTCCCTGCTCCCGCTGCCAGAGCCATGACCGATCCTGAACGTGCAAAACCCGGACTGCGCCCGGCGCGTCGCCTCCTGAAGACGATACTGAGGGCCCTGTTCAGGGTTCTGTTCCGGGTGCGCGTGCAGGGCGACCCCGGCAGCTTCGGTGCACCGCGGCTGCTGATCGTCGCCAACCACGAGTCATTCCTCGATGGCCTGATCCTCGGCCTCTACCTGCCGGTCGATCCAGTGTTCGTGGTGCATACCGGCATCGCCCGCAACCGCTGGTTCAGGCTCGTGCTGTCGCTCACCGACTACCTCGCAGTCGACCCGACCAGCCCGATGGCGATGAAGACGGTGGTGCGGCTGGTCGACACCGGGCGGCCGGTCGTGATCTTCCCGGAAGGACGCATCACCGTCACCGGCAGCCTCATGAAGGTCTACGACGGGCCCGCCTTCGTCGCGGCGAAGACCGGCGCCACGCTGGTTCCGGTGCGCCTGGACGGCCCGGCGCGCACCTGGTTCAGCCGCCTGTCCGGGCGGTATCCGCGCAGGCTGTTCCCGCAGATCACCGTGTCGATCCAGCCGCCGACGCGGATCGACATCCCGCCCGAGGGCTCGGCGAAGGTGCGCCGGCGCAAGGCGGGCGAGGCCATGCGCAGGGTGATGCAGCAGATGCTGTTCAGCTCCCAGCCGAAGGTCAGCCTGTACTCGTCGATGCTCGATGCGATGGACATCCACGGCCGCGGGCACCGGGTGGTCGAGGACGTGAAGCAGATCGAATACACCTATGGCGACCTGCTGAAGATGACGCTGGCACTCGGCCGGCTCGCCTCGCGCCATGTGGCGCCGGGGGAACACGCCGGGGTGCTTCTGCCCAACCTGGCGACCACGCTCGGGCTGCTGGTCGGCCTGGGTGCGGCGGGCCGCGTGCCGGCGATGCTCAACTTCACGGCCGGGACCGACGGCCTGCAGAACGCCTGCCTCGCCGCGGGCATCCGTACGATCTTCACCTCGCGCCAGTTCCTCGAGCAGGCCCGCCTGGAGGCGACGGTCTCGGCGCTGCAGGGCATCCGGGTGGTCGCCCTGGAGGACCTGCGCGGCGACCTGGGACTGCGCGACCGGCTATGGCTGCTGGCAATGATGGCCTTCCCGCGGCTGGCCGGGCGCGAGGTCGACCCGGAGGACGCGGCAGTCGTGCTGTTCACCTCCGGATCCGAGGGCAAGCCCAAGGGGGTCGTGCTGTCGCACCGGGCGCTGCTGTCGAACATCGCGCAGGTGCGTTCCGTGATCGACATCGCCCCGACCGACAAGGTCCTCAACGCGCTGCCGATGTTCCACTCGTTCGGGCTCACCGGCGGCGCACTGCTGCCGGTGACCACCGGCACCGGCGTCTTCCTCTACCCGTCGCCACTGCATTACCGGGTGATACCGGAGGTCATCTACGACCGCGGCTGCAGCGTGCTGTTCGGCACCAGCACCTTCCTGGGCAACTACGGCAGGCATGCGCATCCGTACGATTTCTATCGGCTGCGCTATGTCGTCGCCGGCGCCGAGAAGCTGTCCGAAGCGGTGCGCGACACCTGGGTCGAGAAGTTCGGCATCCGTATCCTCGAGGGCTACGGGGCGACCGAGACCGCCCCGGTGATCGCGGTGAACACGCCGATGGCGTTCCGGCGCGGCACGGTCGGGCAATTGCTGCCGTCGATACAGGGACGCCTGGTGCCGGTGCCCGGCATCGAACGCGGCGGCATGCTGCACGTGAGCGGGCCGAACCTGATGTCGGGCTACCTGCGCGCGGAGAGACCCGGCGTGCTGGAAGCGCCGAGGTCGTGCCTGGGCGACGGCTGGTACGAGACCGGCGACATCTGCGACATCGATGCGGATGGCTTCGTCACCATCCTCGGCCGGGTCAAGCGGTTCGCCAAGGTTGCCGGCGAGATGGTTTCTCTCGAAGGGGTCGAGAAGCTCGCTGCGGCTGCGGCACCGCTAGCCCAGCATGCCGCCACCGCGATTCCCGACGCGCAGCGGGGCGAGACGATCGTGCTTTTCTCGACCGATGCGGGCCTGACCCGCGAGCGGCTCCAGCAGGGCGCGAGAGCTGGCGGCCTGCCCGAGATCGCCGTACCCCGCTCGCTGGTGCTCGTCGACGCGTTGCCGCTGCTGGGCACCGGGAAGATCGACTACGCCGCGCTGCGGATGCGGGCCATCGACGGCGTACGCACGACCGCAACGCCGGCTTCCTGATCCCCGTCCCCCGCCTGCCGCCCGCGATCACTGAGGCAGACCAGGGCCGCAGGCAGGTATCCCGGGCGCCCGGTGGCTGGCCGGCGCGCGTTCCGGCCCTTCCGGCGGGGCCACGGCGCTCGACGGTCGGGGCTTACGGGACTCAAGTCGGCCACGGGCAGGACGATAAGAGGACATCCGCGCCTCCTTCAGCGCACCGTATCCGATCCGATGCCCGACACCGCAGTTCCCGCAGCCAATGCCAGCGCGACCGCCCCCCGCACCGGCCTTTCCACGGGCGAGGCGCTGACAGCGTCTTCGTCATCGACCGTCAGCCTGCTGGCTCGCTACCCGATGCCGGCGCGGATCGGCCGCTTCGAGGTGATCCGGGTACTTGGCCGGGGTGCGCAATCGATCGTGTATCTCGCGACCGATCCCATGCTCGAGCGCGAAGTGGCGATCAAGGCGCTGCCGAACACGGTTGCCGCAGATGCCCACCAGTTGCTCGCCGAGGCCCGGATTGCCGGACGCCTGCGCCACCCGCATATCGTGCCGGCCTTCGATGTCGGCGAGCACGAAGGGCATCCCTACCTCGTGTTCGAGTTCGTGGACGGCGACACGCTTGCCGGCTTCCTGAAGAAGAACGGCGCGATGCCGCCCGCGCGCGCAGTGTCGATGATGACGCGCATCCTCGATGCGGTCGACCATGCACACGAGCAGGGGGTGGTGCACCGCGACCTGAAGCCGGCCAACATCATGGTCGACGCTGACGACTTTCCGCGGGTGATGGACTTCGGCATCGCCTTGCGCATGAGCAGCGAGACCACGCCCGACATGGCGCTGGTGGGAACGTCCATGTACATGGCGCCCGAGTACATCGAGACGGGTACCAGCACCGCGGGCAACGACCTGTTCGCCTGCGGCCTGCTGCTGGCCGAGATGCTGACCGGCCGTCGGGTGATCATCGCTGCCAACCCGATGCAGGCGCTCCACGCGCTGCTAAACGGACCGATCGAGATACCGGATTCGCCACAGCCGATCGACGAGCGCCTGGTGGCTGTCGTACGCAAGGCGATCGCCCGCGAACCGGCGCAACGGTTCGCTTCGGCAGCGCAGATGAAAGCGGCGCTGGAGGGTTGCCTCGCCGACACCTGCGCACCCGACGCCGACGCCGGCGGCAAGGGCAAGACCGGCAACAGCACGCTGGCGTTCCTGCTGCGGCGGATGCGCCACCGCACCGATTTCCCCGCCCTGTCTACCACCCTCCTGGCCGTGAACAAGGCGCTCTGCGCCGAGAGCGAGAACATCGCGACGCTTGCCAACGCGATCCTGCAGGACTTCGCCCTGACCAACAAGATCCTGCGTGTGGTGAACTCCGCCGGCTTCGGCGGCAGAAGCGGGTGCATCAGCACCATCTCGCGCGCAGTACACCTCCTGGGCTTCGACCAGGTACGGAACATCGCCATCAGCCTGACGCTGTTCGAGCACCTGCAGAACAAGGCGCAGGCGGGCGCGCTGCGCAACGAATTCGTGAAGGCGCTGTTCTCCGCCGTGATTGCCCGCGCCGCCGCGCCCCGGGCTGCGTTGCGCGACCCTGAGGAGGCGTTCGTCTGCGCGCTCTTCCACAACCTCGGACGGCTGCTGTGCCTGTTCTACTTCCCAGAAGAGTGGGCCGAGGTCCAGCGGCTCGTGGCCGAGGAACGGAAGGACGAAGCGGTGGCCGCCCGGCGCGTGCTCGGCGCCTCGTTCGAGCAACTGGGCACCGGAACAGCCGAGGCGTGGGGTTTCCCGAAGCAGATCTGCCACAGCATGCGGCCGCTGCCGTCGGGGCCGGTGCGCAAGGCAACGTTGCAGCACGACAGGCTGCGCCTCGTGTCGACCTTCGCGGCGGAAATCACGAACGCCACCGGCATGGACGAGGCTGCGCGGCTTGCGGAGTTCGCCCGGATCGGCAACCGTTACAAGAGTGCACTGGCGGTCGACGGAGTCCAGATCGGCACGCTGGTCGCTGACTCGCTGTCGAGCCTGCAAATCTACGCGTCGGCGTTCAACCTGAACGTGTCACAGAGCGGCTTCGGCCGCATGCTGCTCGGGCTGGGCAGTCCGGCGCAGCCGGCACGCAGGCGCGCTGCGGGTACGACCGATGCCGCCGTCGACGCGACCATGGATACCCCCGGCCTCGCGCTGCCGGGCAACCTCGACCAGACCCGGCTCGCACCGGCCTCGTCAGAGCCGATCGACGTGCAGGCGGTACTCTCCGCGGGCATCCAGGACCTGAGCGACGCTCTGGTCGAAGGCATGCCGAGGAACGAGGTGCTGCGCATCGTCCTCGAGACGATGTACCGCGCGATCGGATTCCGCCGCGTGCTGCTGTGCGTGCGCGACGCCAGGGCCGACACGATGAACGGGCGTTTCGGCTTCGGTGAAGACGTGCTGGCGATCGCCAGGCGGTTCAACTTCGCGATGCAGTTCAAGCCAGACGTGTTCTTCGCGGCGCTGACCCGGAACACGGACATCCTGATCTCCGACGTGGACGACCC
This sequence comes from uncultured bacterium, assembly GCA_903873475.1. Lineage (GTDB taxonomy): Bacteria > Pseudomonadota > Gammaproteobacteria > Burkholderiales > CAIKXV01 > CAIKXV01. The sequence continues at coordinate 27 of CAIQON010000395.1, read as the reverse complement.
GAAGATCGCCGCCCGCATCCCGGACTG
>CAIQON010000394.1 GCA_903873475.1 uncultured bacterium | reverse complement strand
TGAGCGGATACCTCTGATTTATCGACCTGCGCCTGCCCATCTTGAGCAATGGGCGCCAATCCGCCGCCCTGAGTCTCGCAGCCTCGAAGACGGCAGGCACGGACATGCTGATCGTTACACGATCGTGATGCTTCGGAACAGGCATTTATGCCGTTGAACACGAAGCTTCGATGGTGGCCATTGCCGTTGCCATTGGCATTGCCAGCAACACGTCAGGTTCAACCTCGGGCACGCCACAGGTGCCGGTGCACGGTCAGGGCAGACAAGTCGAGCGACCGCCGAGCAATGCCTCGACCGCTTGCGCGGCATCGAGCAGCCAGGCGTCACGGTCGCGCGCGGCAGCCAGTTGCAGGCTGGCCTGCCGCCGGTCGCCGGAGTCGGCCGCAGGCAGTGGCAGCGCCAGCGCCGGATGACCGGTATGGTTGAACAGCCGGGTGTCACGGATCAGCAGCCCGGTGAATCCGTGATCACGGCCGCGCACGCGTACCTGCCGGGCATCCACCCGGGGAGCCAGCACGGGCACCGTCGGACACAGCAGCAAGTCCACCGAATCCAGCAGCCGGTCGACGCTTGCGCGCAGGCCTGCGCGCGCAGCCATGGCCGCCAGGTAGGACTCGGGCGCGATGGCCATGCCGGCCAGCAAGGTGTTGCGGACCATCGCGGGCAGCCGGGCGAGGCGCGGCGGGTCGCGCAGTACCGCGCGCCAGGCCTGCGCCGCCTCATGGCAGAACACGGTCTCGTGCACCTGTTCGAGCAGCGGATCGCCAGGCAGGTCCACGGGAACGACGCACGCGCCTGCAGCCTCGAGCCGCTCGACCGCCCGGTCGATCGCCGCGGCGGTAGCCGTGTCGCAATCGGCGACCTGCGCGCGGGCGATGCCGATCCGCAGTTGCCCCCAGCAGGGCGCGCGCCCAGGCCCCCGTTCGCGCGCCGGCACACCGTCGGGGTCGAGTACCTGCTGCAGGCGCCGGACGGTCGCGACATCGCAGGCGATCGGGCCGACATGGTCGAGCGACGCGACCAGCGTGCGCACGCCGTCGGCCGGCACGCGCCCCCAGGTCGGCTTGAAGCCGACCACGCCGCAGCAGGCCGCCGGGATCCGGATGCTGCCGCCGGTATCGGTGCCCAGTGCGGCCGGTACCCAGCCAGCCGCGACGGCCGCGGCCGATCCTCCGCTGGAGCCGCCCACGGTATGCCCCGGCGCGAGCGGATGACCGACCTGCGCGGTACGCACCCCGAACCCGGCGTTGTCGGTCTCGGCGACTCCGACCACCACCGCCCCGGCCGCCTCGAGCCGGCGCACCGCCTCGGCTGGCACTGCAGGGTACCAGCCAGCGAACAGGTCGAGCCCACCCCTGCAGGCAGCCGGCGGCGTGTCGATGAGGTCCTTGACCACCACCGGCATCCCGGCGAGCGGGAGTGCCTCACGCACTGCCGGCTCGAGCGCATCGAGGCGCTCGGCAGCCGCGAGTGCAGCCTGGTCCATGCGCGCGCTCAGCGCATGCAACGAGGCATCCTCCCGGCTGACGCGCTGCAGCAGCGCCTCGATCAGCGGCCGCACCGGCCCGCTGCCCGGATTCATGCGCGCGGGCTGGCTAGCGGTCGCGCAGCTGGTCCATCAACGGCTTCTGCTGGCCGCCATCGATCTCGATCATGGTGCCGTTGACGAAGAAGGCCAGCGGCGACGCCAGGTAGGTACACAGGTTCGCCACCTCGTCGACCTCGGCGATGCGCCCGAGCGGAATGCTGCGCGGGGCGAGCTGGTCGGCCTGCTCGTAGGTGAGCTTCATGTCGCGCGCCATCGCCTTGACCAGGCCGTCCCAGCGCTCGGTGCGCACCGGACCCGGGTTGACCGCCACGAAGCTGATGTTGTTGCGCCCGTACTGGCCGGCCAGCGCCTTGTTCATGTTCTGCCCTGCCGCATTCGCCGCACCGGGCGCGATCTCCCAGTAGGACTCCTTGATGCCGTCATTGCCGATCAGGTTCACGACGCGCCCGCCACCCTGCGCGACCATGATCGGCAAGGCATATCGCAGGCAGCGGATGTAGCCCATGAACTTGAGCTGCAGCGCCTGCTCCCAGTCAGCCTCGCTGAGTGTCTCGATGACGCCGCCGGGAGCAGAGCCGGCATTGTTGACCAGGATGTCGATGCGGCCCAGCACCCGGTTCGATTCGCGGATGAACGCCTCGGCGTCGGCCGCGCGCGTGAGGTCAGCGGCGATGGTGAACACCGTGCGCCCGGTTTCCCGGCGGATCTCGTCCGCTGCGAGGTCGAGCCTGGACTTGTCGCGCGCGCACAGCGCCACGTCGCAGCCTTCCCTGGCCAGCGACAGCGCGATCGCCTTGCCGATACCCATGCTGGCGCCGGTGATCAGCGCCTTCTTCCCGGAAAGTTGCAGGTCCATCGAATTCTCCCGTTTATTGGTTCGCCGGCACAGGGCCGGATCGGATATTGCCAGCGCCGGCGGCAACGCGTGACCGGCCCT
>CAIQON010000393.1 GCA_903873475.1 uncultured bacterium | reverse complement strand
GACCTGACCCCCTAGACCCAAGACCTGACCCCCCAGACTGCCCCCCAGACCGCAGCCTTGCTCCGCTACAGGGTCCGGCTGCTGAACGTGTCGCAGGCCTTTACGCTGCCGGTCTCGAAGCCGCGGCTGAACCAGCGCTTGCGCTGTTCGGAAGAGCCGTGCGTGAACGAGTCCGGTACCACGCGGCCGCCGGACTGCTGCTGCAGGCGGTCATCGCCGATGGCCGCCGCCGCACGCAGGGCCTGGTCGACATCGCCGCGATCGAGGAAGGCCTTCATTTCATCTGCCGTGCGGGCCCAGACGCCCGCGAAACAGTCGGCCTGCAGTTCCAGCCGCACCGACAGCGCATTGGCATCGCGAGCGCTTGCCCGGGAACGTACCTCCTGCACCTTGGCCGCGATGCCGAGCAGGTTCTGCACATGGTGGCCGACCTCGTGCGCGATCACGTAGGCCTGGGCGAACTCGCCCGGCGCGCCGAAGCGCGTCGCCAGTTCGCGGTTGAACGCGAGGTCGATGTACACCTTCTCGTCGGCCGGGCAGTAGAAAGGACCCATTGCCGTTTCGCCGACGCCGCAGGCGGTACGCGTCGCGCCGCTGAACAGTACCAGCGTGGGTTCCCGGTATTGCGCGCCGCTCGCCTTGAAGATCGCGCCCCAGGTGTCTTCGGTCTTCGCCAGCACGCGGCGCACGAAGCGGCTGGCCTCGTCGTCGACGGGTGTCGACTGTTGCGCCGATTGCTGCACCGACTGCGGTGCGCCCTGTCCGCCGCCGGTGAGCAGCGAGATCACGGTCGACGGGTCGGCGCCCATCAGCATCGCGATCAGCGCGATCGCGACCGTACCGATACCGATGCGCCTGCCGGTGCCGCCGACGCCGCGCGCGCCGCGCCGGTCCTCCACATTGCTGCTTTCGCGTTCGTCTTCGAGTCTCACTGGCCATCCCCACACATGCATGAAGGTTCGCGGGCGATCATGCCTCAAGCCTGACCTGGCGTGGGGGCGCATCGCCCATCCCCCAGGCTGCGTCGCGCGAGGGGACGCCGGCCGCAAGCAGGCTGGACCCATGCACCCGCGTGATAACCTTGGGACATGTCGACCCCGATGGACCGCCCTGCTTCCCGCACTGCCCGCCGATGGCGGCCGGACTGCCGCCGCGCCTGAACGCGGCCGGAGGCGGGCCAGACCCGCATGGCTTCTTACGGATCGCTGTGAATTCAAGGGGATGGAGCAGACATGCTGCTGATGATCGACAACTACGACTCGTTCACCTACAACCTCGTCCAGTACTTCGGAGAACTGGAGCAGCAGGTCGAGGTGTTCCGCAACGACGAGATCACGGTCGACCGCATCGAGGCGCTGCGCCCGAAGCACCTGGTGATCTCGCCCGGGCCCTGCACGCCGAACGAGGCGGGTGTGTCGGTCGAGGCCATCCGGTATTTCGCCGGGAAGGTGCCCGTCCTCGGCGTCTGCCTCGGCCACCAGTCGATCGGGCAGGCCTTCGGCGGAAAGATCGTCCATGCCAGGCAGGTGATGCACGGCAAGACGTCGGCGATCCGGCATGAAGGGCTGGGCGTCTTCGAGCAACTGCCGAGTCCGTTCCTCGCCACGCGCTACCATTCGCTGGTGATCGAACGCGAGTCGCTGCCTGATGTGCTCGAGGTCACCGCCACCAGCGACGACGGCGAGATCATGGGGGTTCGCCACCGGACGCTGCCAGTGCAGGGCGTGCAGTTCCATCCGGAGTCGATCCTCACCGAGTGCGGCCATTCGCTGCTGGCCAATTTCCTCAAGACGACCGCCTGATCCTGCCGCCCACCGCGGCGTACACCGAAGAAGAAACCGCGATGACCTATGCCGAAGCCCTGACCGCGCTGATCGAGCGGCGCGACCTCGACCGCGACCGGATGGTGCTGCTGATGCGCCAGGTGATGCAGGGCGAACTGACGCCGGCGCAGATCGCGGGGCTGGTCGTCGCGCTGCGCGCCAAGGGCGAGACGGTCGACGAGATCGCCGGCGCGGCATCGGTGATGCGCGAACTGGTGACCCGGGTCGATGTCGCTGGCGTCGACAACCTGGTCGATACCTGCGGCACCGGTGGCGATGCACAGCACACCTTCAACGTGTCCACCGCCTCGGCGCTGGTCGCCGCGGCGGCCGGCGCGCATGTCGCGAAGCACGGCGGCCGGTCGGTGTCCTCGCTCTGCGGCAGTGCCGACGTGCTCGAGGCGCTGGGCGTGCACCTCGGCCTCGATCCGGCCGCGGTCGCGCGTTCGATCCGCGAAGTCGGGGTCGGCTTCATGTTTGCGCCCAGCCACCACGCGGCCATGAAGCACGCCGCCCCGGTGCGCAAGGAACTCGGCGTGCGCACGATGTTCAACATCCTCGGCCCGCTGACCAATCCGGCCGGCGCGCCGAACCAGGTGATGGGCGTATTCCGCCGCGAACTGGTCGGGCTGCAGGCCCGCGTGCTGCACGCGCTGGGCAGCCGGCACGTGATGGTCGTGCATGGCGCAGACGGGCTCGACGAGATCACCATCACCGGCAGTACCGATGTCGCCGAGCTGCGCGACGGCAAGGTCACCGAATACCGGGTCAACCCGGTGCAGTTCGGTTTCGAGGTTTCGACGATCGCCGATATCCAGGTTGATTCGGTCGAGGCGGCGAAGGCGATGCTGCTTGGCGTGCTCGACGACCGGCCCGGGGCAGCGCGCGACATCGTCGCACTCAATGCGGGCGCGGCGATCTACGTCTCGGGGCTGGCGCCATCGCTCGAGGCCGGCGTCCGGCGCGCGCTCGAGCAGATCGCCTCCGGCGCGGCGAAGACGAAGCTCGAGCAACTGGTTGCGTTCTCGCGCCAGGCGGCGGCATGAACACGGCCCCCGACATTCCCGACATCCTCGCCCGCATCCTGCAGACCAAGGCGGTCGAGGTCGCGCAGGCGCGTGCAGCGGTACCGCTGGCCGAGGTGAAGGCGCGGGCCTCCGGCGCGGCGCCGGTGCGCGACTTCGCCGGCGCGATCCGCGCGCGGGTCGAGGCCCGGCAGCCGGCGGTGATCGCCGAGATCAAGAAGGCCAGCCCGAGCCGCGGCGTGATCCGGGCAGACTTCCGGCCGGCCGAGATCGCGCGCAGCTACGAGCGCGGCGGCGCAGCCTGCCTGTCGGTGCTCACCGACGAACAGTACTTCCAGGGCACGCTGGCGTACATGACCGAGGCGCGCGCAGCGTGTTCGCTGCCGGTGCTGCGCAAGGAATTCATCCTCGACGAATACCAGGTGTACGAAGCGCGCGCAGCCGGTGCCGACGCGATCCTGCTGATCGTCGCTGCGCTGGACGATGCACGGATGCAGGCATTCGAGGCGATCGCGCAGTCGCTCGGCATGGCGGTGCTGGTCGAGTCGCATGACGCCGCCGAGCTGGAACGGGCGCTGCGGCTGGCAACGCCGCTGATCGGCATCAACAACCGCGACCTGCGCACCTTCGAGACCTCGCTCGACACCACCTACGGCCTGCTGCGACAGATCGGCGACGGCCGCCTGGTAGTTACCGAGAGCGGTATCCTAGAACGCTCGCATGTGGATGCGATGCGCGCCCACGATGTGTACGGTTTCCTGGTCGGCGAGGCCTTCATGCGTGCCCCCGACCCCGGTACCCAGCTGCGCGCACTGTTCGACTGAGGAGTTGCCGATGCTGTCGCTGGCCGATCGCTGGATCGTGGAGTTCGATCGTGCGCTGCGCACCCTGTCCGGTGTCGCGCACCCGTCCCGGCCGTCGCCGGCCGCCGGCGAAGACCTCACCGACCTGCTGCCGGAAGAGCGCAGCAAGTCTGGCGCGCTGATGCGGGTCGATCATTCCGGCGAAGTGTGTGCCCAGGCCCTGTATTCCGGCCAGGCGCTGACCGCGCGCGATCCGGCCAGGCGCGAGGCACTGCTGCAGGCGGCCCGGGAAGAGGGCGACCATCTCGCCTGGACGCGCGACCGGCTGCGTGAACTCGGGGCCCACCAGAGTTTCCTGAACCCGCTCTGGTATGCCGGATCGTTCACGCTCGGTGCAGTCGCCGGCCTTGCAGGCGACCGCTGGAGCCTCGGCTTCGTCGTCGAGACCGAGCGGCAGGTCGAGGCCCACCTCGACCAGCACCTGGGCGCATTGCCGGCGAACGATGGCCGCAGCCGGGTCATCCTGGAACAGATGCGGCTGGACGAGATCGAGCATGCACGGCAGGCGATCGCGCGCGGCGCGGCGAAGCTGCCGAAACCGATCGCCACCGCGATGCGCGTCACCTCGAAGGTGATGACCGGCAGCGCGTACTGGGTCTGAGGCTGGCTACGCCGCTTCGATCAGCTCGAAGTCGTGGGTGATCGAGGCGGTCTTCGCCAGCATGATCGACGCCGAGCAGTACTTTTCGGCCGACAGATGGATCGCCCGCTCGACGACCTCGCGCCTGAGCGCGCGCCCGGTCACCTTGAAATGAAAATGGATGCGGGTGAACACCTTCGGGTCTTCGTCCGCACGGTCGGCCTCGATCTCGACCGCGCAGTCGGTGATCGCATGCCGCCCCTTGCGCAGGATGTGCACGACATCATAGGCGGTGCACCCGCCGGTACCGAGCAGCACGGTCTCCATCGGCCGCGGGCCCAGGTTGCGTCCGCCGCCGTCCGGCGGCCCGTCCATCACGATGGCATGACCCGACTCGCTTTCACCGAGGAAGGTGACGCCTTCGACCAGCTTTACCCTGAGTTTCATCGCCGTCTCGCTGCAGATCGAGCCGGGCGCACCGCGCCGTCAGCCCCGGACGGCGGAGTTTAGTCGATACCAGGCCTGACCCAGCCACTCGCGCAGCGCGATATGGGTGTTGCGCAGCGCCTGCCCCGACGGGATCCAGGCCATCGGCGACGGCGTGATGGACGTGTAGCCGGTCGGTGCGGCGATCACCTCGAAGCCGGCCTGCTCGAATGCGCGGCGCGCGCGCGGCATGTGCCAGGCGTGGGTGACGAGGTAGACGCTGCGGATCGCCTCGGGCGCCAGCAGGGCCTGGGCACGCGCCGCGTTCTCGCGCGTGTTCAGGGAATCGGCCTCGATCCAGCGTGGCGGTGCATTGAAGTCCGCCGTCAATGAATCGCGCATGGTCTCGGCCTCGGACAGGCGGGTGTCGATCGGCCAGCCACCGCTGACCAGTATCGGCAAGCCGGTGCGTCTATGCAGCCAGGCGGCATAGCGCAGCCGCTCCAGCGTCGCCGGGTTCACGGTGTCGGTGCCGTATTCGGGCGACTCCCGGCCCAGGCCGCCGCCGAGCACCACGATGGCTGCGCCCGAAGCCGCTGGCGGATGCGGTGTTGCCCCCGGCGCCCGGGCGGGCGGTGCCATCAGTGGCGGCGTCTCCAGCGCGGCGAGCAGCCGGTCGCCGACGAAAGGCGTCGACGCGGCTGCCAGCGCGACGAGCGCCGTCAGCACGAGCATCGCGCCTGCGGCGCGGTGGCGGCGCATCAGCGCCAGCCCGCCCAGCGCGGGCAGGATGAAGCACAGCGGCGGCAGCAGCAGTGACGCCACCAGGGCGGTCAGGAACACGCTCATCGCGCTTCGCCTGGCCAGCCGGGCCCTCGATCGGGCCGCGCATTTGACAGCACGTACCTGTAACTCATATCATTCGCGGCTTTCCTCTGCGCACCCGGGTCACTGGATTCCCTTGAGCCACGGGCGCTGAACGATTTCAGGATACCCGCATGAAGACCTTTTCCGCCCGTGCCGAGACCACGACGCACGACTGGTATGTAGTCGATGCTGCCGACAAGACGCTCGGCCGCCTCGCCTCCCAGCTCGCCTTGCGCCTGCGCGGCAAGCACAAGGCGATCTTCACCCCCCACGTGGATACCGGTGACTACTTCGTAGTCGTCAACGTCGACAAGCTGCGCGTGACCGGCAGCAAGACCACCGACAAGAAGTACTATCGCCACAGCGGTTATCCCGGCGGCATCTACGAGACGACTTTCGACAAGATGCAGGCCAAGCACCCGGCACGGGTGCTCGAGAAGGCGGTGAAGGGCATGCTGCCGAAAGGTCCTCTCGGCCGCGCCATGATCAAGAAGCTGAAGGCCTACAAGGGCGAAGCGCATCCGCATGCCGCGCAGCAGCCGAAACCCATCGATCTCAAGTAAAGGTCACCCATCGTGGCGAACAAACAGTTCTATGGCACTGGCCGGCGCAAGAGCGCGGTCGCCCGTGTGTTCATCAGCAGCGGCACCGGCAAGTTCATCGTCAACGACAAGCCGGTCGACGAATTCTTCTCGCGCGAGACCGGCCGCATGATCGTGCGCCAACCGCTCGTTCTGACCAACAACATCGGCACGTTCGACATCCTCGTGAACGTCGATGGTGGTGGCGAGTCCGGGCAGGCCGGTGCAGTTCGCCACGGCATCACCCGCGCACTGATCGAATACGATGCGGAGCTGAAGCCGCCGTTGCGCAAGGCCGGGCTGGTGACGCGCGATGCGCGCGAGGTCGAACGCAAGAAGGTCGGCCTGCGCAAGGCCCGGCGCGCCAAGCAGTTCTCGAAGCGCTGACGCCCGGCCTGGCTGCCGCGGCGGCCACCCGGAAAAGCCGCCTGCGGGCGGCTTTTTTCATCGGACTACCCGAGGAGGTTTTCCATGACGACCGCGAACACGACAGCTGGTACCCGCCGGGCTGATCCATCTGGCGCGACCGAGCGGCGCCTGCGCATCGGAATCGTAGGTGGCACAGGCTACACCGGCGTTGAACTGCTGCGTCTGCTGGCTGCCCATCCCAATGCCGACCTGAAGGCCATCACGTCGCGCAAGGAGGCCGGGATGCCGGTGGCCGAGATGTTCCCCAGCCTGCGCGGGCGGGTGGGCATCGCATTCTCCGATCCGTCCTCGGCCGGGCTGAGTGACTGCGACGTGGTGTTCTTTGCCACCCCGCACGGCGTGGCGATGGACGCCGCACCGGCGCTCCTCGAGGCTGGCGTGCGCCTGATCGACCTGGCGGCAGACTTCCGGCTGCGCGATCCGGCCGAGTTCGAGCGCTGGTACAAGATGCCGCATGCGTGCCCGGGGCTGCTGCAAGAGGCGGTCTACGGCCTGCCAGAGGTCAATCGCGAGGCGATCCGTACCGCGCGTATCATCGGCCTGCCCGGTTGCTACCCGACTTCGGTCCAGCTCGGCTACAAGCCGCTGCTTGCCGCCGGGCTGGTCGATCCGCTGCACCTGATCGCCGACTGCAAGTCAGGGGTCTCCGGCGCCGGGCGCAAGGCCGAGGTCGGCACGCTGTTCTCCGAGGCGGCGGACAGCCTGAAGGCCTATGGGGTATCCGGGCACCGGCACCATCCCGAGATCGTCCAGGGCCTGCGCCGCGTCGCCGGCGGCGATGTCGGGCTGGTGTTCACGCCGCACCTGACGCCGATGATCCGCGGCATCCACTCGACGCTCTACGCCCGCATCACCAGGGAGGCTGATTTCCAGCAGCTGTTCGAAGACCACTACCGGGGCGAGCCGTTCGTCGACGTGATGCCGGCTGGCAGCATGCCCGACACCCGGTCTGTGCGTGGTTCGAACACCTGCCGCATCGCGGTGCACCGGCCGCAGGGAGGCGATACGCTGACCGTGCTGTCGGTGATCGACAACCTGGTGAAGGGGGCGGCGGGTCAGGCCGTGCAGAACATGAACCTGATGTTCGGCCTGCCGGAAGACGCAGGCCTCACCCAGATCGCGCTGCTCCCCTGAACGCCCCCATGTGCCGTGCGATCTTCAGGGCCATGCGGCCACGAACCGGGCCGGGCTGATGCTGCTGCGCAAGTTCCGCCGCCACTTCGGCATCTCCTCTCGCAAGGTCGCGGTGCAGATGCACCTCGCCTGGTACTGGCGCTGGGCCAGGATCGCTGCGGTGCTCGGTACGATCGCGCTCGGGGCCTGGTTCGCGTGGTCGCTGACTCTGGGCAGGCCCGCCCCCAGTGGCCGCGTTGGTGAGACCGTAGCCGAACTGCAGGAACAGGTCGCAGCGCTCGAGCAGGAGAACACGCGGCTGCGGGCCGACCTCGCAGCCAGCGAGAGCGCGCTCAAGATCGATGCCGGCATGCGTACCGACATGACCCGGCAGTTGAAGACCCTCGCCGAAGAGGCCGCGTCGGCGCGCGACGAGTCGGCGGTGCTCAAGGCACTGCTTGCCCAGAATGGCAAGGCGCCCGGCGTGAGCATCAGCCGCTTCCGGGTACAGCGCGACGGGGATGGCTATCGCTACCGCCTGACCCTCGTGCACAATGCAGCCGGGGATCGCGAGTTCCAGGGGCAGGTGAAGCTGGTGGCCAACGTGGTCCAGGACGGCAAGCCGGTGGCGCTGCCACTGCCGGCCAGCGGTGGGGCGGCAGCACCATCGACCATACTGAGTTTCAAGCTGTTCCAGCCGGTGGAGGGCACCTTTCGCCTGCCTGGCAACGCATCGCTGCGCAGCCTCGAGGTGCGCGTGTTCGAGAACGGTGCGGCCCAGCCCAGGGCGACGCAGACCGCGCTGGTATCCTGACCGTCATCGCCTCGCCGGCAAGGCCGTGCGTGGCTGCATCTTCGCAAGGGGGCCTCAATGATTTTCGGCAAATCCGCCAGCAAGCCGCAGAACCGTATCGACTGCCTGATCGGCGCTGGCACGGATATCCTCGGCAACATCACGTTCAGCGGCGGTCTTCGCATCGACGGCAACGTACGCGGCGACATCGTTGCCGTCGACGGCAAGCCGAGCACGGTCGTGCTGTCCGAGAAGGCACGTGTCGAGGGCGAAATCCGCGTGTCGCACGTGGTTGTCAACGGTACGGTGGTCGGGCCGATCATCGGCGCCGAATACCTCGAGCTGCAGCCCAAGGCCGTGGTCACCGGCGACGTCAGCTACCGCACGATCGAGATACACCTCGGCGCGGTCCTGCAGGGCAGGCTGCTGCATGAAGACGATGCGCGATCGGAAAAGGTGGTCCAGTTCAAGTCGGCAGCCGCAGAATAGGCTGCCGCGTAGGTCCGGACGTCGGCCGGGGTTGCAGGCTGCGCACTCCGGCCGCATATAATGGAACTCACTGGCGCCACGGTGCCTGAATCGGGAGTCGAACATGAATGCCATGACCGAAATGAAAAACCTGCTGGTGTTCACCGAGAATGCCGCGAGCAAGGTGCGTCAGCTGATCGACGAGGAAGGCAATCCCGAACTCAAGCTGCGTGTGTTCGTCAGTGGTGGCGGCTGCTCGGGTTTCCAGTACGGCTTCACGTTCGAGGAAGCGGTCGCCGAGGATGACACCGCGCTCGAGAAGCACGGCGTGACGCTTCTGGTCGATCCGATGAGCTTCCAGTACCTGCAGGGTGCCGAGATCGACTACAGCGAGGGCGTCGAAGGCGCCCAGTTCGTGATCAAGAACCCGAACGCCACCAGCACCTGCGGTTGCGGTTCGTCGTTCTCCGCCTGATCGCACCAGCGTTCAGGCCGGGGCGGGATATACCGCGCCCAGCACCCGGAGACCGGATGCTCCGGTGACAGCCGGAAGATTGCCCGGCCTGCCATCGAGCCGTGCACAGGCGAGCCAGGCGAAGGCGAGCGGTTCGATCGATTCAGGCTCCAGGCCGAACGCCGCCGACGACAGCACGCGTGCCGGGCTGAGCAGCACGGCGAGTCGTTCCATGAAGGCGGTGTTGCGCGCGCCGCCACCGCACGCGACGACTTCCAGTGCCGTCGAGGGCTGGTTAATGGCTGAGCGTATGGCTGCGGCAATGGTGGTTGCCGACAGTGCCAGCAGTGTCGCCTGTACGTCCTCGGGCGACTCGCTGCCGTCCAGCCTGCGCTCGATCCAGCCGAGGTCGAACAGATCGCGGCCAGTGCTCTTCGGCGGCGGCATCCCGAAGAACGGCTCGTCGAGCATCCGGGCCAGCAGCGGGGCGAGCACGCTGCCGCTGCGTGCCCACGCGCCATCCCGGTCGAAAGGCAGGCCCAGGTGGCGCTCCGTCCAGCCGTCCATCAGGATATTGGCGGGTCCGCAGTCGTAGCCAGTCACTGCCTGCCCGGGCACCAGCCGGGTGATGTTGGCGATGCCGCCGAGGTTCAGCACGATGCGCGGGATGACCGGGTCGGACAGCATGGCCGCGTGGAAGCCCGGCGCCAGTGGCGCGCCCTGTCCTCCGGCCGCGATGTCTGCCGAGCGGAAATCCGCGACCACATCGATGCCCGTGCGTTCCGCGAGGACGGCCGGTGCGCCGATCTGCAAGGTATACCCACGCTCGGGCCGGTGGCGTACCGTCTGTCCATGGCAGCCGATCGCCGCGACCGCGGCGGGCGTCACCCCGGCGTCCGCGACGACGGCCAGCGACGCTTCAGCATAGGCCGCAGCGAGCGTCAGCCCGATCTCGTTCGCCGCATCCAGTTCGCCGGCGAACGGTTGCGCCAGTGCGAGCAGCCGTGCACGCAATGCCGCGTCGAACGGCCGGTGGTGTGTGGCCAGCACGACTGGCCGTACACCGGAAAAGTCGGCCAGTACCGCATCGACGCCGTCGATGCTGGTACCCGACATCAGCCCGATGAATAGCCGCCCTGCCATGCGTTCGTCGCGGGCTGCAGCAGTGGGGGCTGCGGCGCTGCTACTCGAGGCGCGCGAGGTTCGAGCCGCGCAGCACCCTCAGTTGCTCCGAGTATTGCGCGGTGGCCTGTTCGAACGCGGGACGCAGCGCGTTGGTGATGGGCAGGGCCTGGGGCATCGCGACCTTCAGCGGATCCATGTGCACGCCGGCTATCCGGAATTCGAAGTGCAGGTGCGGTCCGGTGGCGAGGCCGGTCATGCCGACGGTGCCGATGATGTCGCCCTGGTTCACGCGGGCTCCCTTGCGCATCGTCGACGCGAAGTTGTTGAGGTGGCCATAGACCGTGGTCACGCTGTTCGCATGCGCGAGGATGACGAGGTTGCCGTAGCCGCCCTGCCGGCCCACGAAATCGACCGTGCCGTTGGCAACCGCCTTGATCGGGGTGCCGATCGGCGCTGCGTAGTCGATGCCACGGTGCGCACGCATCTCCTGGAGGATCGGGTGGTAGCGGGCGTTGCTGAAGCCCGAGCTGATGCGGCTGAACTCGAGCGGCGAGCGCAGGAACGCACGCCGAAGGCTCAGGCCGCCAGGCGTGTAGTAGCTGCCCTGGCCGGGCTCGGCCTCGAACCAGACGCCCTGGAAGACACGCCGGCCATTCAGGAATTCGGCTGCGATCACGCGGCCGACACGAACCCGTTCACCGTGATGGTAGAAGGATTCGTAGACCACGGTGAAGGTGTCGCCGCGGCGCAGGTCGCGGTGGAAGTCGATGTCCGAGGAGAACATCTCCGCCATCTGCGTGGCGATCGCATCGGGCAGGTTCGCGGCATCGGTAGCCGCGAACAGCGAACTGCGAATCTCGCCCGACTTCATCTCGATGCGGCGCTCGAGTTCCTGGGGGCGCTCTGATGCGGAAAAACGATCGCCTTCGCCACGCTCGAGCCGCAGTACCGTACCCTGGCCGGTCGCATACTCGAGCCAGTGCAGGTCACCCTCGGCATCTGTCCTGGCACGCACGGCGCGGCCCGGGGCCAGCTGGTGCAGCGGACGCATCGCACGATCGTTGCGGATGAAATCGATCGCAGCCGGTTCGCGGATGTCGAGGCGGTCGAGCATTGCCGATACCGTATCGCCACGCACCACACGCTCTTCGCGCACGAAGTACCGGCCATCGTCGATCGCCTGCGGCGTCGGCAGCTGGATCGACTCGATCACCGCACGCAACTCGAGGGGACGCGTCTCGGTGTCGGGCGCTATACCGAAGGCCGCAGCCACGCCGAACAAGGGAATGGCGGCGACCAGGGCCCACCCGCGACGTCGGCCTGAATTGAAAACCTTTTCGGCTAGAATCCGCGGGCGCGAAGTGTAATTTGAAGGTTTAGTCATTGATGCGCCTGAATTTTTCCGAAGACTAACAGAAAATCCGCCAGCACCGGGGCCGCAGGCCGAGGCGCTGGCGTCGACCAGCGGAACGCCGTGGATACCCAGCAGAAAAGCAATTCCCCCTTGGCGGCCGGCGATCCCGCCGCTGCAGCCGGTTCGCTGCCGGCCATCACCACGCCGGTCGAGTCGCAACTGGCGCTGCTCGCGCGCGGGGCGGTGGACCTGATTTCACGCGCCGATCTCGCGGAGCGCTTGCGTAGCGGACGCCCGTTGCGCGTCAAGGCCGGCTTCGACCCGACCGCAGCGGACCTGCATCTCGGCCATACCGTCCTGCTCACCAAGCTGCGCCAGTTCCAGGAACTGGGCCACCAGGTCATCTTCCTGATCGGCGACTTCACCGGGATGATCGGTGACCCGACCGGCAAGTCCGCGACCCGCCCTCCGTTGACGCGCGAGCAGGTCGCCGCCAACGCCGAGACCTACCGGCAGCAGGTGTTCCGGGTGCTGGACGAGTCGCGCACCGAAGTGGCGTTCAACTCCACCTGGTTCGACCAGATGAGCGCCGCCGACATGATCCGGCTGGCCGGCACCCACACGGTGGCCCGGATGCTGGAGCGCGACGACTTCAGCAAGCGTTACCGGGGCGAACAACCGATCGCGATCCATGAGTTCCTCTATCCCCTGGTTCAGGGATATGACTCGGTGGTGCTGCGCGCCGACGTCGAACTGGGCGGTACCGACCAGACCTTCAACCTGCTCATGGGCCGGGAACTGCAGCGCCACCATGGGCAGGTGCCCCAGGTGGTGCTGACCATGCCGCTGCTGGAGGGGCTGGACGGCGTGAACAAGATGTCCAAGTCGCTCGGCAACTACATCGCGATCACGGATGCCCCCGGCGAAATGTTCGGCAAGCTGATGTCCATCTCGGACGAACTCATGTGGCGTTACCTCGATCTGCTGTCGCTGCAGCCCACCGATGTCATCTCGGGGTGGCGCGCCGAGGTGGCGGACGGCCGCAACCCGCGCGAGGTAAAGGTAGAGTTGGGGCGCGAGATCGTCACCCGCTTCCACGGGGCGGCAGCGGCGCTGGCAGCGATCGAGGCCTTCGATGCACGCTTCCGTCGTGATGAAGTTCCAGCAGACCTGATCGAACTTGAGCTCATGGCCGGGCCGCCGGGCATGGCCCTGCCCGCCGTGCTCAAGGCCGCCGGACTCGTGTCCAGTACCTCGGAGGCGATCCGCCTCATCGGTCAGGGGGCGGTCCGGATCGATGGCGAACGCCTTGAGGACAAGGGGCGCGTGCTCGCCCAGGGAGCAGGCGTCCTGCTGCAGGTAGGCAAGCGACGTTTCGCGCGCGTACGCCTGAGCTGACGGCGTCGATACGGCTGCTTCCGTCTCATAAATGCAACTGGCAACCGACAAGTGTCGAAAATTAGTGTGTCATCGTGATTAAAAGTGCTTGACGACTCGAATTCAGCCGCTATACTTCGATCTCTTTGCAGCACATGAAGCCTCTCGAAACGAAAGTTTCGCAGGGCGACGGAAGACCCGGCGGTGTACGAAACGTCCACCGAAGCAGCTGGTCCCGCTGCACGCTCTTTAACAAACTACAGCCGATAGGTGTGGGTGCTTGATGCAGGCGGGTGGAAGGTTGCGTTCTGGTTGAAAGACTGGGGTGTAGCTGGAAGCTTGAAGAGATCGAGTACTTGCACGAAACATGAAGAAAGGCGTCTGGCGCGCCTGGGTGAGAGCCTGGGTGAGTTGGAAGTCTGGCTTCGGAAATTTCTGCGAGCGAAAACTATTTGCATGGGATTTAAACTGAAGAGTTTGATCCTGGCTCAGATTGAACGCTGGCGGCATGCCTTACACATGCAAGTCGAACGCGAAAGGGAGCAATCCTGAGTAGAGTGGCGAACGGGTGAGTAAAGCATCGGAACGTGTCCCGTAGTGGGGGATAACCCATCGAAAGGTGGGCTAATACCGCATACGACCTGAGGGAGAAAGCCGGGGATCGCAAGACCTGGCGCTATGGGAGCGGCCGATGTCCGATTAGCTAGTTGGTGGGGTAAAAGCCTACCAAGGCGACGATCGGTAGCTGGTCTGAGAGGATGATCAGCCACACTGGGACTGAGACACGGCCCAGACTCCTACGGGAGGCAGCAGTGGGGAATTTTGGACAATGGGGGAAACCCT
>CAIQON010000392.1 GCA_903873475.1 uncultured bacterium | reverse complement strand
CCGCCGGGCGGGAAGGGCAGGATCAGTCGCAGCGGCTTTGCCGGAAAGACCTGGGCGACAGCCGGCTGGACGGCGACGGCCGACAGCAGGCAGAGTGTCGCGGCGGCGGTGGCGGACAGCAGCTCGCCGCGCCGCAGGACGGACGTTGATCGCGTCATCGAGTTTCTCCTCCGTTGGACCGCTGGTGGGCGGTGCCGTGGTTGCCCGGCGCCGTTGTCGACGTACCGGTGGGACGGCAGGCTGGCCCTTGCGCTGTCCCGCGCATGTCTTGTCCACGGCCCTTCCGTCTCGTGGCGGTGAGCTTATCAGCATGACAGCCGCGCCCGCAAACGGACACACGGACGCCACGCGGCCCCGATCAGGCGATGGTGTGGCGCAGCAGGTGGCCTGCGCCAGTGTCCTGGCCGAGCAGCCGCACCAGCGCCGGCAGCGCGGCCTCGAGTGTCGATGGCAGCGTCCAGGGCGGATTGAACACGAACAGGCCGCTGCCATGCATGCCGATGCCGTCCTCGGCCGGTGCCTTCACCTGCAGTTCGACCTGAAGCCAGTCGCGCTCGCGCAGCGCGGCCAGGGCGACCGGCAGCCGGACCGACTCCCGCTTCGAGAGCAGCGGATACCAGACCATGTAGACGCCAGTGGCGAAGCGGCGCAATGCGTCCTCGACCGTGTCGACCACCTGCCGATAGTCCTGCCGGTCCTCGTAGGCGGGATCGACCAGCACCAGCACGCGCCGGGGCTGCGGTGGCAGCAGTCCCTTGAGCCCGGCATAGCCGTCGCCAGCCAGAGCGCGCACTCGCCGTTCGCCGTCGTACTGCTTGCGCAGCAGGCGGCTGTCGGTGGAGTGCAGGTCGAACAGATGCAGCCGGTCATCCGGGCGCAGCAGCTGCAGTGCGAACTGTGGCGACCCGGGGTAGTGCAGCAGCCGGCCGCTGCGGTTCACCTTTCGCACCTGTTCGACATAGGCCTGGACCGGCGCTGGCAGGCCGGGTTCGGTCCACAGCCGGCCGATGCCGTCGCGGAACTCGCCCGTCTTGAGCGCGGTCGGCGTGTCGAGCGGATAGAGCCCGGCGCCGGCATGCGTATCGATGTACCAGAAGGGCTTGTCCTTCTGTTTCAGGTAGCCGATCAGTTCGACCAGGACCATGTGCTTGAGCACATCGGCATGGTTGCCGGCATGGAAGGCGTGGCGGTAGCTGAGCATCGGCCCAGTGTAACGGCGTCGCGGCGCGTTGCGCGGCGTCTGCGGGACGCCTACCATCGATGCGGGGCATGCCCGACGACAGATCGGTCGGTCCCCTCCTGGAGGATGTCCTCATGCCCTTGCCGCTGTTGCGTCGAGCGATCGCCCTGGCGGTGGTCGTGCTGTCGCTGCCCTCCGCGCCCGGCGCACGGGCTGCCGAGGCCTGGCCTGCACGCCCGATCCGGATGGTGCTGCCCTTCCCTCCGGGCGGTGCCACCGATACCGTAGGCCGTATTGCCGCGCAGAAGATCGGCGAAGGACTGGGCCAGCCGGTGGTGACCGACAACCGGCCGGGTGCGGCCGGCACCATCGGCTTCCATCTCGCGGCAAAGGCGCCGCCCGATGGCTACACGCTGGTCGTCGCCGGCCAGCCGCTGGTGGTGCTGCCGGTGCTCTACCGCAAGCTGCCGTTCGACATGGTGCGCGACTTCACGCCGATCACCTTCCTCGGCCAGACGCCGCAGCTGCTGGTCAGCCGCCCCGGCCTGCCAGTGCGCAACCTGAAGGAACTGGTCGACTACGCGCGTGCCAACCCGCTGAAGGTCAGCTATGGCTCGGGCGGCGTCGGCACCGGCAACCACCTGGGCGGCGAGATGCTGCAGCACCTGGCGAAGATCGACCTGCTGCATGTGCCCTACAAGGGCGCCGGGCAGGCCTTCGTCGCGGTGATGGCAGGCGAGGTCGACCTGGTCACCATCGGCATGACCACCGCGCTGGTACAGATCCAGTCGGGCAAGGTCCGGCCGGTCGTGGCCCTGACCCCGAAGCGCTCGACCGCGCTGCCGGACCTGCCGACCTCCGCCGAGGCGGGCTATCCGGACTTCCGGGTGAACTCGTTCCATGCGCTGCTCGCGCCGACCGGCACGCCACGGCCGATCATCGACCGGCTGAACGGCCTCTGGGCGAAGGCGGTGTCCAACCCGGACACCCGCGAGCGGATGGAGAAGGCCGAGGTCGAGCCGGTCACCTCCACGCCGGAAGCGTTCCGGCGCTTCCAGCTGGACGAGATCAAGCGCTGGGCGGAACTGCTCAAAGGCACCAACCTGCGGCTCGATTGAACGCGCGCAGGCCTGCGCCGACCGGATGGCGCAGGATCAGGTACGCCGTTGACCTGCAGCCAGTCCCTGGCCCGCCAGCCCGGACGCCAGGCGCACCGCTGACAGGGACAGCGGGATCGCCGCGACGGCGCGCCAGGCGCTCATGAAGTTCAGTCCGCTCAGCCGGTGACGCCGATGTTCCACGGCACGAACTCGTGGTCGCCCAGGCCGAGCAGTTCGCTCTTGCTGCGCTCGCCCGAGCAGGTGCGAAGGATGTGTTCGAAGATCTCCTGTCCCATCTCCTGCAGCGTGTGGCTGCCGTCGAGGATGCCGCCGCAGTTGATGTCCATGTCTTCGGTCAGCCGGGTGTACATCGGGGTATTGGTGGCGAGCTTGATCGAAGGTACCGGCTTGGCGCCGAACATCGAGCCGCGGCCGGTGGTGAAGCAGATCACGTTCGCGCCGCCGGCGATCTGGCCAGTGGCCGAGACCGGGTCGAAGCCGGGCGTGTCCATGAACACGAAGCCCTTCTGCGTCACGGGCTCGGCGTAGCGGTAGACCTCCATCAGCGGGCCGGTGCCGCCCTTCATCGACGAGCCGAGCGACTTCTCGAAGATGTTGGCGAGGCCGCCCGACTGGTTGCCCGGGCTGACCACGCCGTTGATCTGGGTGTCGCGACCCGGGGTGTATTCGTCCTTCCACCAGCGGATGCGCTCGATCAGCTTTTCGCCGACTTCCTTCGAGCAAGCGCGCGCGGTG
>CAIQON010000391.1 GCA_903873475.1 uncultured bacterium | reverse complement strand
CGCGCGGCGGCGGCGCCCCGAGCTCTTCCAGGGTGTAATGCGCGCGGACAGTGGGCTGCATGATGTGCACGATCACCTTGCCGAGGTCGACGAGGATCCACTCGCCGACGGACTCACCCTCCACGCCGATCACCTCGGCGCCGGCGTCCTTCAGCTTGTTGCGCACGTTCGCGGCGAGCGCCTTCGTCTGGCGGTTCGAGTCGCCCGACGCGATGACGATCCAGTCGCACAGCGTCGTCATCTTGGTCACGTTGAAGGCGACGATGTCCTTGGCCTTCACGTCCTCCAGCGCGTCGATCACCGCGCGCTTCATCGTGTCTATTCTCATGCGCACTCGATCATTGATCTTCAGCCTGCCGGTAGATGCCACGCTCATGAATGTAGTCGAGCACGGGCTGCGGCAGCAAGTATCGGGCACTTGCCCCGTGCGCGATCAGGCCGCGGATCCGCGTGGCGGAGATCTGCAGCACGCTGGTGGGCGCGAGGTAGATCGCGCCGGCGGGCTGCTCTGCGAGCAACCCCACCTCGGATACACGGCGGGCCCGCAGCTCGGCGGCCAGCTCGTGGTCGAGCGGGGCGGTGGCGATCGAGGCATGACCGCCGCGTTCAGCCACCGCGAAATGGGCCAGCGCGAACAGGTCGCGCCAGCGGTGCCAGCGGTGCAGCCGGGCGAACGCGTCGGCACCGAGCATCAGGCAGATCGGCCGCTCGGGGCCGAATTCGGCGCGCAGTTCGGCCAGGGTGTCGACGGTATAGCAGAGAGATGTCTTGGCGACTTCGCGCTCGTCGGCGACCAGCCGGCTGTTGTCGGCGATCGCCAGCCGGACCATGTGCAGCCGTTCGGCACCCGACACGACCGGCACGGTGCGCAGTGGCGGCATGTTGGCCGGCATCAGCCGCACCTCGTCGAGGTCCAGCGCATCGCCGAGTTCCTCGGCAATGCGCAGGTGCCCGAAATGAACGGGGTTGAACGTGCCCCCCAGGAGGCCGATCGGCCTCACCGTCGGGTGTACCTGGCGGCGCCGGCGGGCATCAGAGCAGCAGCCTGCGTACGTCGGCCAGAGACCCGTTCAGGTGGGTGATGAAGCGCGCGCCGGTGGCTCCGTCGACCACCCTGTGGTCGTAGGACAGCGACAGCGGCAGCATCAGTCGGGGCACGAAGGTGCCATCGACGAACACCGGCCGGATCGTCGCCTTCGACACGCCGAGGATCGCCACCTCGGGGGCGTTGATGATCGGCGTGAAGGCGGTGCCGCCGATGCCACCGAGGCTGGAGATCGAGAAGCAGCCGCCCTGCATGTCGGCCGGTTTCAGCTTCCGCTCGCGCGCCGCATCGGACAGCGAGGCCAGCTCGCGCGCGATGTCGGCCACGCCCTTGCGGTCGCAGTCGCGGATCACCGGTACCACCAGCCCGTCGGGCGTATCCACCGCCACGCCTACGTGGAAATACTTCTTCAGCACCAGCGTGTCGCCACCGGGGGCAAGCGAGGCATTGAAGGTCGGGAACTCGCGCAGCGCCCCGGCTACCGCCTTCACCAGGAAGGCGAGTACCGTCAGGCGCACGCCCTGCTTGCGTAGCGCCTCGAGCTGGGCCTTGCGGAACGCCTCGAGTTCGGTGATGTCGACCTCGTCGAACTGGGTGACATGCGGGATGCTCACCCAGTTGCGATGCAGGTTCGGCCCGGAAAGCTTCTGGATGCGGCTCAGCGGCAGCGACTCTACCGGACCGAATTTCGAGAAATCGACCTGGGGCATCGGCGGCAGGTTGAACGGCAGGCCTCCCGAAGCAGCCGTGGCTGGCGCCGGGGGCGCGCTGAGCGCCTGCTTCACGAACGCCTGCACGTCATCCTTCAGGATGCGCGCCTTCGGGCCGGAGGCGGCCACGCGCGACAGGTCGACGCCGAGTTCGCGAGCGAACCTGCGCACAGATGGCGAGGCGTGCAGGCCCGAGGCCTGCGGCGCCGTTGCGTCGCCGGCGGCGGATGCGGCAGCGGCAGCCGGTGCTGCGGCGACCGGCGCGGCCGTGGCAGGTGCGGCCGCGACCGGCAACGGGGGCTGGACGGCTGCCGGGGGCGTGTTGGCGGCTGCGGAGGCGGGCGTGACGGTCGCAGCCTCAGCCGGGGCGGGGGCTGCCGGGGCGGCATCGTCCACCTCGAGCATCAGGACAAGGCTGCCCTGAGACACCTTGTCCCCGGCCTTCAGCTCGATCGACTTCACCGTTCCGGAGGCCGGGGCGGGAACCTCGATCGTCGCCTTGTCGGATTCGAGCGAGATCAGCGGGTCTTCCTTCTCGACGCGCGCCCCGGCCGAGACCATGATCTCGACCACCGGCACGTCCTTGAAGTCGCCGATGTCGGGGACCTTCACTTCCATCATGTTTGCCATGCGTCTACACCGTCGTCGGATTCGGTTTGTCGGTGTCGATACCGTAGCGGTCGATCGCCTCGGCCACCTTCTCGATCGTGATCGTCCCCTCGTCGGCGAGCGCCTTGAGCGCCGCCACCGCAACATAGTGCCGGTCGACCTCGAAGAAGCGGCGCAGGTTCTTCCGGGTGTCGGAACGCCCGAACCCGTCGGTGCCGAGCACCACGTAGCGCCCGCGCACGTAGGGCCGGATCTGGTCGGCGAAGTTGCGCATGTAGTCGGTTGCCGCGACCACCGGCCCCGCGCGGTCCTTCAGGCATTTCTGCACGTGGGATTCGCGCGGCGGTTCCGCCGTGTGCAGCATGTTCCAGCGTTCGACGTCGATGCCTTCGCGCCGCAGTTCGTTGAAGCTGGTCGCGCTCCAGATGTCGGCCTTCACCCCGAAGTCCTGCTCGAGCAGTTCCGCCGCGGCGATCACCTCGCGCAGGATGGTGCCGCTGCCGAGCAGTTGCACCCGCGGCGCCTTGTCCTTCTTCGACACCGCGGCCTCGCGGAACAGGTACATGCCCTTGAGGATGTCCGGCTCCACGCCCGCCGGCATCGCCGGGTGGGTGTAGTTCTCGTTCATCACGGTGATGTAGTAGTAGATATCCTCGCCGTTGGCGTACATCCGCCGCAGGCCGTCCTGGATGATCACCGCGAGTTCATAGCCGAAGGTCGGGTCGTAGGTGATGCAGTTCGGTATCGTCGCCGCCATCAGGTGGCTGTGGCCATCTTCGTGCTGCAACCCCTCGCCGTTGAGCGTGGTGCGCCCCGCAGTGCCGCCGAGCAGGAAACCCTTGGCGCGTGAATCGCCCGCGGCCCAGCAGAGATCGCCCACACGCTGGAAACCGAACATCGAATAGAAGATGAAGAACGGGATCATCGTGACCCCGTGCACGCTGTAGGCGGTCGCCGCGGCGATCCACGAGGACATCGCGCCGGCCTCGTTGATGCCTTCCTGCAGGATCTGGCCCTTCTTGTCTTCCTTGTAGAACATCAGCAGGTCTGCGTCCTCGGGCTTGTACAACTGCCCCACCGACGAGTAGATGCCCAGTTGCCGGAACATGCCTTCCATGCCGAAGGTGCGCGATTCGTCGGGGACGATCGGCACGATCAGCTTGCCGATCGCCTTGTC
Source organism: uncultured bacterium (assembly GCA_903873475.1). Taxonomy (GTDB): domain Bacteria; phylum Pseudomonadota; class Gammaproteobacteria; order Burkholderiales; family CAIKXV01; genus CAIKXV01. The sequence continues at coordinate 22,769 of CAIQON010000391.1, read as the reverse complement.
GCGAACCAGCGTGCCGAGGATGCGCACGAAGGCCATCGTGGTCGAGATCTCGCGGTCTTCGGTGGACTTGAGGACGGACTCGAACGCCGACAGTGGCGGCACTTCGAGCGCACCTGCACTGCGCCGGCGCTGGGGCACCGAGCCGCCCATCGCGGCGATGCGACTGCGCAGGTACTGCATCTCGGCGCTGTCCTCGGCCGGCTTGTAGAGCGGCACTTCGTCGAGCTGGTCGTCCGGAATCGGTATGCCGAAACGGTCTCGGAACGCCCGCATCGAGACCGTGCCCATCTTCTTTTGCTGGTGGGTGATGTTCTGGCCTTCGCCCGATTCGCCCATGCCATAACCCTTGATGGTCTTGGCGAGGATCACGGTCGGCTGGCCCTTGTGCTCGGTGGCCGCCTTGTAGGCCGCGTACATCTTGTGCGGGTCATGGCCGCCGCGGTTCAGGCGCCAGATGTCCTCGTCGGACATGGTCGACACCATCTCGCGCAGTTCCGGGTACTTGCCGAAGAAGTGCTCGCGCACGTAGGCGCCATCCTTCGACTTGAAGGTCTGGTATTCACCGTCGACGCACTCTTCCATCCGCTTGAGCAGGAGCCCGGACTTGTCCTTCGCCAGCAGCGGATCCCAGTACGAGCCCCAGATGACCTTGATCACGTTCCAGCCCGTGCCGCGGAAGTCGGCTTCCAGTTCCTGGATGATCTTGCCGTTGCCGCGCACCGGGCCGTCGAGCCGCTGCAGGTTGCAGTTGATCACGAACACAAGGTTGTCGAGGCGCTCGCGCGCCGCGAGCGAGATCGCGCCCAGCGATTCCGGCTCGTCCATTTCGCCATCGCCCATGAAGGCGAACACCTTGCGGTTCGCGGTGTCGGCGATGCCGCGGTCGTGCAGGTACTTCATGAAGCGCGCCTGGTAGATCGCCTGCAGCGGGCCCAGGCCCATCGACACGGTCGGGAACTGCCAGAAGTCGGGCATCAGCCAGGGGTGCGGGTAGGACGAAACGCCCTTGCCCTCGACCTCCTTGCGGAAGTTGTCGAGCTGGTCGTGGGTGATGCGGCCTTCGAGGAAGGCGCGCGCATAGACCCCGGGCGAAGAGTGCCCCTGGAAGAACACAAGGTCGCCGCCGTGGGTTTCCGTAGGCGCATGGAAGAAGTGGTTGAAACCGACGTCGTACAGCGTGGCCGCCGAGGCGAAGCTGGCGATATGACCACCGAGTTCGGACGAATGCTTGTTCGCACGCACCACCATCGCCATCGCGTTCCAGCGGATGATCGACCGGATCCGGTGCTCGAGTTCGTGGTCGCCCGGCGACTTCGCCTCCATGTGGGGCGGGATCGTGTTGATATACGCGGTCTGCGCGCTGAACGGCAGGTAGCCGCCGCTGCGCCGCGCGACATCGACCAGTTTCTCGAGCAGGAAGTGCGCGCGCTCAGGTCCTTCGTTCTCGAGCACGCCCTTGAGCGCTTCGATCCAGTCCTGCGTCTCGGCGGGATCGGGGTCGGTCGTCGCGCCGGCGTGCATCTCCGTCAAATCCATGGGGGGTGACCTTGGGTAGAGGTTGAACTGTCGTCCGCTGGGACGAGGCCGGCGCGCGCTTGTGGCACGCGTGGCGCTGTTTCGATCGGCGAACGAATCACTCGATCGCGGCCGAGTATAGCGCGCACTATTTCGCGTCCCGGCTCGTCGATGGCTCTCCCGGGGAAACGATCTCGTGACCCGGGGAAACTTGCTGCAACGCGCCATCGGCCGTGCCCACGACAGCTGCGCTTTCCTGTCGCGCTGCGGCAAAGGTGCGTTCCAGCCAGCCGGCGACGCGCGAGGCGACCTCCGCTTCGCGGCCGCGATAGAAGTGGTCGCAGCGATCGACGATCGACACCGTGCACGGTCCCGCGCAGCGCCGCGCGAAGGCCTCGGCCGGATAGAGGTCTTCCGGTTCGCTGTCGCCGCGCAGGTACAGGGTGGGACAGCGTACCTGCGGTGCCAGGCCGAGCGTGTCGGGCAGGGCGTCCATCCGGTCGAGGAAGCTCTCGGCGCTCGACACGTACCACCAGCCGGGAAGGTGCATCAGGTCGCGTCCGCAGCCTTGCGCGACCTTCCGGCGCGCCGTCTCCGCGACTGCGTCCAGGTCGAGTCCGTCGAGCGCGCCGGCCGCTGCTGCGTGCCGCACCATCCCGGTGCCGCCGCACTGGGCCGACAGCAGCACCAGCCCGGGCGTGCGCGGATGGTCGGCGACATGCCGTACCGCCAGCATCCCGCCATTGCTGTGGCCGATCACCACCGGGTCTGGCAGCCCCTGCTGCGCCAGCCAGCGCGCGGCGATACGGTTGTCCTCGATCGCTTCGTGCGTCATCTGCCAGGCCGCGCCCTCGGCCTGGCGCGAGTCGCGGATGCTCATGATGTCGTGGCCGCGCCGGTTGAATGCGAGGCACGCGTAGCCCAGGCGGGTGAGCACTGGCGGCAGGAAGCGCGGCGCGCCCCAGAGGAAGTTCATCCGGTTGCCGTGGAACAGCAGCACGCTGCCGATCGCAGGCTTGTCATCCGGCTGATAGAACGCGCCGTCGATCGGGGTGGTATCCGTGGCCAGGGTGATCAGTTCGGTGCGCATCGCACATATACTCCGTGGAAGGGCGCCTGCAGGATGCCCGTTGAAGACAGCGCCCCGACGCGGCGCCATCGATGGAGGATACCCAGTGACACGCAAGACCACTGCAGTCGGGCCGGTGCGGCAGGCGAATGCCCGTGCATCCACGACATCCAGGACCTCAGCGCCGGGCGCCGCATTGTGTGCACTGTGCGCGATGCTCGCACCGTCCGCGGCCTCCGCGCAGCCCGGCGAGTTCCCGGTCAAGCCGATCCGCATCCTCGTGCCCCTCGCACCCGGCGGCGGCAACGACGCCATCGCGCGCATGGTCGGGTCGAGGCTGCAGGATCGCCTCGGCCAGTCGGTCGTGGTCGACAACCGGCCCGGAGCCGGTGGCGTCGTCGGCACCGAGATCGCCTCGCGCGCGGCGCCCGATGGCTACACGATGATCGTGGTGAACAACTCGCACGTCATCATGTCGGCGCTCTATCCGAAGCTCTCGTTCGACCCGCTGCGCGACTTCGCCCCGGTGGCGCTCGCCGCCAGTTCGCCGTTCATCGTGGTGGTCCATCCGTCGCTGCCGGTCAACAACATCCAGGAGTTGCTGGCCTGGACGCGCGCCAACCCGGGCAGGATGAACTACGGCACCTCCGGCGTCGGCAGCCCGCCGCACCTCGCTGGCGAACTGATGGCCCAGATGGGCAAGGTCGACATGACCGCCATCGTGTTCAAGGGCATCGGCCCGGCGCTCGCCGCGGTGCTGGGCAACGAGATCCCGATGACCTTCCCCAACCTCCTGGTCGGCATCCCGCAGATGAAGGCCGGACGGGTTCGCGCACTGGCGATCACCAGCCTGAAGCGGTCCGATGCGTTGCCCGATCTGCCGACTGTTTCCGAGGCCGGGCTGCCGGGTTTCGAGGCCAACATCTGGTTCGGCTTCCTGGCCCCGCGCGGTACGCCGGTGCCGCTCGTCGACCGGCTCAACCGCGAGATCGTCGGTGCGCTGAAGCAGCCCGAGGTGCGCCAGCAGATCGTCGGCATCGGTGCCGAGCCGCTCGGCGGCCCCCCGGCCGAGTTCGCTGCATTGATGAAGTCGGACGCCGAACGCCTGGGCCGGCTGATCCGCGAGCGCGGCATCCGGGCCGACTGACGGCTTGCACAGTACCCGCGCCCGGCACCGGCCGTGCCGGGCGGCTGCTGTAGCGGTCAGCGGCCTTCGAACGCCGGTGGCCGCTTCTCGAGGAAGGCGCGCATGCCTTCGGTCTGGTCTGGGCTCGAGAACGCGAGCCCGAACAGGTCGGATTCGACCGCGCACGCCTGCGCGAGGTCGAGCGCCTGGCCCCTGTGCCAGGCCTGCTTGACCAGGCGAACCGCGAACGGTCCCTTCGATGCGATCGTGCGCGCGAGTTCCAGCCCGCGAGCGAGCAGCGCATCGCCCGCCACCTTCTCGTTCGCGAGGCCGATGGCAACGGCCTCATCCGCCTTGACCTGCCGGCCGGTCATCAGCAGTTCCATCGCCTTGCCCGGGGCGATCCGGCGCGGCAGGCGCTGCGTGCCGCCGAAGCCCGGAGGGATGCCGAGGTTGACCTCGGGCTGTCCGAACACCGCGTTATCCGCCGCGACGATCCAGTCGCAGGCGAGCGCCAGTTCACAGCCGCCGCCAAGCGCATAGCCGTTCACCAGCGCGATCGCCGGCATCGGCAGTGCCTCGATGTCCAGGAACAGCCGTGATGCCTTCCACGAGAACGCGCGCGCCTGGTCCGGCGACAGCGACTGCATTTCGGAGATGTCGGCCCCGGCCACGAATGCCTTCGTGCCGCCGCCGGTCAGCAGCAGCGCGCGCGCAGTCCGGTCAGCCGCCAGGGCGCCCACCACGCAGGCCAGTTCGGCCAGCGTCGCACTGTCGAGCGCATTGAGCGCCCTGGGCCGGTCGATCGTCACGACATGCAGGCCTGGCTCGGGCTGCTCGTGGCGCAGGTTCTGATATCGGGCGAGGGTCATCTGGGTCCGGGGGGCAGGGGTTGCCCGGCTCGCTTCACTTGCCGGGGTAGTCGAAGAAGCCGCGTCCGCTCTTGCGGCCGAGGTGGCCGGCGTCGACCATCTCGACCAGCAGCGGGCAGGGCCGGTACTTGGAATCGTTGAAGCCGTCGAGCAGCACCTGCATGATCGCCAGCACGGTATCGATGCCGATCAGGTCGGCCAGCGCCAGCGGACCCATCGGATGGCCCATGCCCAGCTTCATCACGGTGTCGATCTCTTCGGCCGTCGCCAGGCCTTCGTACAGGCAGAACGCGGCCTCGTTGATCATCGGGATCAGCACGCGGTTGGCGACAAAGCCGGGGCTGTTCTTCACGTCGACCGGCACCTTGCCCAGCGCGCGGGCCAGGGCCTCGACCGTGTCACGCGTCTGCGGCGAGGTCTGGCGCGCGCTGATCACCTCGACCAGCTGCATCATCGGTACCGGATTCATGAAGTGCATGCCGATCACGCGTTCCGGATGCTCGACGGCAGCGGCAAGGCGGGTCAGCGAGATCGAAGAGGTGTTGCTGGCCAGGATGGCATCGGGGCGGCAGGTCGCGGACAGTTCGCGGAAGATCGCGCGCTTCACGTCGAGGTTCTCGGTCACCGCCTCGATCACGATGTCCGCATCGGCGAGCGCCTCGACCGCGCTGGCGGTCGTGATGCGTCCGAGCGTGGCCGCCTTGTCCGCCTCGGTGATGCGCGCCTTCGCCAGCAGCCGGTCGAGGCTGGACGCGATGGCCGTGCGTGCGCGCTCGAGTGCCGCGGGGTCCAGGTCGCGCAGCACCACCGGGTGGCCGGCCGCCGCACAAACCTGGGCGATGCCGCTGCCCATCTGCCCGGCGCCGAGCACGGCGATGCGCATCATCGCTTCGCCGACCGGCCGGCCCGGGCCGCCGGCGCCGGTACGACTGGAACCGGTACGACTGGAACCGGTACGACTGGCGCCGGGACGGGTGCCGCCTGCGCGGCGGGGGCTATCACCTGCCTCACGTAAGAGCCGGGCGCATCTTCCAGCACGGGGTGCGCCGCGCTGCCGGGCGCGCGGGCGTCGACTTCGCCGTTGCCGAAGCCTGAGGAAACCCACTGGTGCCAGTGCGGCCACCACGAGCCTTCATGCGACTGTGCCTGCGCGAGCCATTCGCCGGCGCCTGCCGTCAGCGGCGCGGGACTGGTCCAGTGCTGGTACTTCTTCGCCGCCGGCGGGTTGATCACCCCTGCGATGTGTCCCGATCCGGCCAGCGTGAACTGCACCGGGCCTGCAAGCAGCCCGGCACCGGCGTAGGTCGACATCCATGGCGCGATATGGTCCTCGATGGTCGACAGGAAATAGGCTGGGGTGTCGATCTTCGAGACATCGATCGGCACGCCGTCGAGCGTGATCCCGCCGGGCCGGCGCAGCAGGTTCTTGAGGTACATGTTGCGCAGGTAGAACCCATGCATCGCCGCGGGCATGCGCGTGGAGTCGGAGTTCCAGTGCAGCAGGTCGAACGGGAACGGATCCTTGCCCATCAGGTAGTTGTTGACCACGAACGACCAGATCAGGTCGTTGGCGCGCATCAGGTTGAACGTCGCTGCCATCTCGTGGCCCTCGAGGTAGCCGCGCTTGGCCATCTTGCGGTCGAGGTTCTCGAGCTGTGCCTCGTCGATGAACACGCCGAGTTCGCCCGGCTCGGAAAAATCGATCATCGCGGTGAAGAAGGTCGTGCTGGCCACCCGGGCGGACTGTCCTTTCGCCTTGAGCCATGCCAGGCAGCTCGCCATCAGCGTGCCGCCCAGGCAATAGCCGATCACGTTCGCATCCGGCTCGCCGGTGATGTCGCGCATCGCGTCGAGTGCCGCCAGCGGGCCGAGCTTGAGGTAATCGTCGAAGCCCTTGTCCGCCAGCTTCTCGTCTGGGTTGACCCAGGAGATCACGAATACGGTGTGATCCTGGCCCACCGCCCACTTGATGAATGAGTTCTTCTCTCGCAGGTCCAGGATGTAGAACTTGTTGATCCACGGCGGCACGATCAGCAACGGCCGCTTCAGTACCTTCGCCGTCGACGGCGTGTACTGGATCAGCTGCATCAGCGCGTTCTGGAGCACGACCTTACCCGGGGTCGCCGCGATGTTCTCGCCCAGCTTGAACTGGGTGCTGTCGGTCATGCTGATGCGCAGCTGGCTGTCGCCGCTGCGCTCGAGGTCGCCGAGGAGGTTTTCCAGGCCGTCGAGCAGGTTCCTGCCGCCGGTGTCGAGCGTCGCACGCAGGACTTCCGGGTTGGTCATCGCGAAGTTGGTCGGCGCCAGGGCGTCGATGTACTGCCGCGTGAAGAAGTCGACCTTCTTGCGCGTGTTCTCGTCCAGCCCCTCGACGCTGGTCATCACGCCGTGCGTATGGCGCGCGGCGAGCAGGTACGACTGCTTGAGGTAGTTGAAGACGAGGTTGTTCTCCCAGTCCTCGTGCTTGAACCGCCGGTCACCCGTGGCCGCCTCCGCCACCGGTGCGGCGCCCATTCCCATGGCTTTCAGCCAGGTCGATTGCCACAGGTTCATGTAGTCGCCCCACATGTTCATCTGCAGCTGCATCAGCTTCATCGGATCGCTCCAGATCTGCTGGAACGCCTCGGTGAAGGCGCGTCCGACGCCCGTCTCGTCCATGCCGGCGGCCCCGGGTTCCTTCGCCATGCGTTCGAAATACTTCATCACCAGCTGCGAGCTGCGCTGCGCGAGGTCCGTGAACTGGCGTGCCATTTCGGCGGTATCGGCGGGTGTCGCTGCTGCGCCGGCGGGTATGGAATCGGCCATCGTGGTTCCTGCCTTCTCTCGGTCCTGATGCTGGGGGCGGCGGGCGGGTGGCCCGGCGTTGCGATCCGCGGCTGCCGGCGATCGGCCCGCAGCGGGCGGTGGCCGGGCGCCCCCTGCGTTCATTGTCCGGGGGGCCGGCGGGGCGTATATTAGGCGCCTCTGCTGCATGGCACAAATCCCGGTGCGGCGCGGCCACTCACATACACGAGGAGCATCAGCATGAACGATCCGGTCGTCATCGTCGGCGCCGCCCGCACGCCCATGGGCGGGTTCCAGGGCGATTTCTCGAACGTGACTGCTTCGGTACTGGGCGCCGCAGCCATCAAGGCCGCCGTCGAGCGCGCCGGCATCACGCCGGCGGATGTCGACGAGGTGATCATGGGTAACGTCCTGATGTCGGGGCAGGGGCAGGCCCCGGCCCGCCAGGCGGCGCTCGGCGCCGCCCTGCCGATGGGCACGCACTGCACGACCATCAACAAGATGTGTGGCTCGGGCATGCAGGCGATGATGTTCGCGCGCGACCAGCTGCTCGCCGGCTCGACATCGGTGATGGTGGCCGGCGGCATGGAGAGCATGACCAACGCTCCCTACCTCATCCCCAAGGCGCGCGGCGGCATGCGGCTGGGCCATGGCGAGATCAAGGATTCGATGTTCCTCGACGGCCTGGAAGACGCCTACGACAAGGGCAAGCTGATGGGCGTGTTCGCGGAAGAGACCGCGGCGCGCTACCAGTTCAGCCGTGAAGCCCAGGACCGGTTCGCGATCCAGTCGACCACCCGCGCCCAGGCCGCGATCAACGGCGGCGCGTTCGATGCCGAGATCACCCCGATCACCCTGAAGACCTCGAAGGGCGAGACGGTCATCAAGATCGACGAGCAGCCGCTGAAGGCGAAGATCGACAAGATCCCGTCGCTCAAGCCGGTGTTCAAGAAGGACGGCACGGTGACCCCGGCCAATTCGAGCTCGATTTCCGACGGTGCCGCTGCGCTGGTGATGATGCGCAAGTCGGAAGCCGAGAAGCGTGGCCTCAAGCCGCTGGCCACCATCGTCGCCCAGGCCAGCCACTCGCACGAGCCGCAGTGGTTCACCACCGCCCCGGTCGGCGCGATGCAGAAGCTGTTCGCCGCTACCGGCTGGACGGTCGATGATGTCGACCTGTTCGAGGTGAACGAGGCGTTCGCGGTGGTGACGATGGCCGCGATCCACGACCTCAAGCTGCCCGAGGAGAAGGTCAACGTGAACGGCGGCGCCTGCGCACTCGGCCATCCGATCGGCGCCTCGGGTGCGCGCATCGTGGTGACGCTGCTTTCGGCGCTGCAGGCGCGCGGCGGCAAGCGCGGCATGGCCACGCTGTGCATCGGTGGCGGCGAAGCCGTTGCAATGGCGATCGAACTGGCCTGAACATGGCTTCCAACGAGGCGGGCCGGGCCGGCAGTGCGCCTGCCAGCCCGATCGATTTCTACTTCGACTTCTCGTCGCCGTACGGCTACTTCGCGGCGCATCGCATCGATGCGATCGCAAAGACGCACGGACGGGTGGTGGAGTGGCGGCCGATCCTCCTCGGGCTGGTGTTCGAGGTCAGCGGTGGCCGTCCGCTGCCGTCCATCCCGATGAAGGGCGACTACGCCCGCATCGACGTCGCCCGCACCGCCCGTTTCCACGGCATCGCATGGCGGCAGCCGTCGAAGTTCCCGATCAGCGGACAGGCCGCCTGCCGCGCGTTCTACTGGCTGGCGGCGCAGGATCCGCAGAAGGCGAACCGGCTGGCACTGGCCCTTTTCCATGCCTACTTCGCCGACGGCCGGGACATCTCCAGTCCGCAGGTCAGCATCGACGTGGCGGCGGAGATGGGCGTTCCGGGCCCGGCGCTTGCAGAGGCTCTGTCCGACCCGGCGGTGAAGGAACGCCCGCGCGCCGAGACACAGCGCGCGATCGAGCGCGGCGTGTTCGGTTCCCCCTACTTCATCGTCGACGGCGAGCCATTCTGGGGCAACGACCGGCTCGACCAGGTGGCTCGCTGGCTTTCTGACGGTCGGTTCTAGATCTGCGAGCGGGCCGTCCCGGCCATGCGATGCCCGAAGCGCCGGTGACCAGGATGGCTTTGCCGCGGCGCGGATGTCCTGATCGACTGATCGACTGATCGACCGATCGACCGATCGACCGACCGATCCCCGCTGCATGAACGCCAGGCCGTACGCCATGGCGAGTCGGTTCGTTCAGCGTCCAGTGCCCCTGCGAGCCTTGTTTCGCGGAAAACAAATTGAATGCAAAAAGAAAATCCGACAGACTGTAATAAACTGCTAATAATGCTGTAAAAAACCAGATCGAAGTCTTGGCATCAGTCAGCAACCCGCGTGCAAAGACACGCCGCTTCCTTGCTGACATTGCCGCCGGAGGAATAGCCATGAAACTGAAAACCGCCGCCTGGTCTGTCGGGCTGCCCCTGTGCCTGTTTTCCGCTGCAAGCATCGGACAAGAGTATCCGACGCGTCCGGTGTCGGTGGTCGTGCCCTTTGCGGCCGGCGGGCCGACCGACACGATGGCGCGGTTGCTCGCGCAGCAGTTCCAGGCTTCCTTCAAGCAGACCGTCGTGGTCGAGAACGCGCCTGGCGCCGGCGGTACCATCGGCGTCAACAAGGTCGCACGCGCCACGCCCGACGGTTATACGGTGCTGCTGATGCACATCGGCATGGCGACCGCGCCCGCACTCTACAAGCGCCTGCCCTTCGATCCGCTGAAAGACCTCGAGCCGATCGGCCAGGTCGCGGACGTGCCGATGACGCTGCTGACGCGCGCAAGCCTGCCGGTGACCGGCATGAAGGACCTTGTCGCCTACTTGAAGGCCAACCGTGACAAGACCACCATCGCCAACGCGGGCCTGGGCGCGGCGTCGCACCTCTGCGGCCTGTTGTTCATGAGCTCGATCGGGATCGACCTCACCACCGTCGCCTACAAGGGGACGGCGCCGGCCATGAGCGATCTCCTCGGCGGGCAGGTGGATATTCTCTGTGACCAGACCAGCAATACGGTCAGCCAGATCAAGGCGGGCAAGGTCCGCGCCATAGGCGTCACGTCGCCGAAGCGTCTGACCCAGCTGCCCGATGTGCCGACGCTGGCCGAACAAGGCCTGAGCGGGTTCGAACTCAACGTCTGGCACGGCCTGTATGCGCCCCGGGGAACGCCCCGCCCGGTGCTCGAGCGCCTGAACAAGGCACTGAACGCCACCATCAGGGATGCAACGTTCAACGCCCGCATCGCCGAGTTCGGCGCCGTCAGCGTGGCGCCTGCCCTGGCGACACCCGAAGGATTGCGCGGGCACCTGGCGAAGGAGATCGCGCTGTGGGGCCCGATCATCGTCAAGGCGGGTCAATTCGCCGATTGACGGCGGCGCGGCGCAGGGTGGTCCCGGCGGATGCGCCGCGGGCCATGGCGTATTCGTAACGGCCCTGCCCGCGGCACAATCCCCTTTTCCCGAAGGGATCTGCCATGGCCCAATCACGCGACACCCTGACCGGCATCACCGTCGCCACCGATACCCGGGGCATCGCCACGGTGACGCTGGACCGGCCCGACATACACAACGCGTTCGACGACGCGATGATCGCGGCGCTGACGCGCGCGCTGCATGACCTCGACGCCGAGGCCTCGGTGCGGGTGGTGGTGCTCGCGGCCAACGGCCGGAGTTTTTCCGCAGGCGCCAACCTCAACTGGATGAAGCGCATGGCAGGCTACTCCGAGGCGCAGAACGTCGAGGATGCGCTGGGGCTGGCACGGCTGATGCATGCGCTCTACACGTTCCGCAAGCCGACCCTCGCGCGCGTGCACGGGCCGGCGTTCGCTGGCGGCCTCGGGCTGGTTGCCTGCTGCGACATCGCGGTGGCGGCGCCCGAGGCCACGTTCTGCCTGACGGAAGTCCGGCTGGGCATGATCCCTGCCGTGATCACGCCCTACGTCGTGGCTGCCATCGGCGAGCGACAGGCGCGGCGCTACTGCCTCACCGCCGAGAAGTTCGACGCCGCCGAGGCGTTGCGGCTCGGGCTGGTGCACGAGGTGGTCGAGGCGGCGGCGCTCGATGCCCGGATCGACGCACTGGCCGGGCAACTGCTGCTCGGCGGCCCGGGTGCGCTGGCCGAGTGCAAGGCGTGGGTGGCCGAAGCGGCCGCGCGCCCGATCGACGAGGCGCTTGTCGTCGAATCGGCGCGCCGGATCGCCGCGCTGCGCGCCAGCCCCGAGGGCCGCGAGGGCGTCACTGCCTTCCTGGAAAAGCGTGCCGCCCGCTGGGTCGCCGAAGCGAAGCGGTGAGCGCGGTCGCGAAGATGGCTGGCGGGCTGCCCGCTGCCGTACGCGTGGTCGAGGTCGGGCCGCGCGACGGGCTGCAGAACGAGCCTGGCAGCATTCCGGTGGCCACGCGCGTGGCACTGATCGACCGGCTCGCGTCGGCCGGCCTCTCGATGGTCGAGTCGGGGGCGTTCGTGTCGCCCAGATGGGTGCCGCAGATGGCCGGGACCGCGGAAGTGCTGTCGGCGATCGCGCGGCGGCCCGGCACGCGGTTTCCGGTGCTGGTGCCCAACATGAAGGGGCTCGAGGCCGCGCTCGCGTACCAGCAGGCGAGCGGCATCGCGCTGGAGGAGATCGCGGTGTTCTCGGCGGCCAGCGAGGCGTTTTCGCTGAAGAACACCCACTGCACCATCGACGAAGGGCTTGCGCGATTCGCCGAGGTCACCCGCGCCGCGCTCGCGCAGGGCTGGCGGGTGCGCGGATACGTCTCGGTGGCCTTCGGCTGTCCGTACGAAGGCGCGGTGGCTGCCGCGCGCGTGCTCGACGTGACGCGCCGGTTGCTCGACCTCGGCTGCTACGAGGTGTCGATCGGCGACACCACCGGCATCGGCACGGCGGGATCCGTGCACCGGCTGTTCGACCTGCTGCTCGCGCAGGTGCCGGCCGCACGGCTGGCCGGACATTTCCACGACACCTGGGGACAGGGGCTGGCCAATACGCTGGCGATGCTCGAGCATGGGGTGGCAACGGTCGACGCCTCGGTGGCCGGCCTGGGCGGCTGTCCGTATTCGCCCGGGGCGACCGGCAATGTCGCGACCGAGGATGTGGTCTGGATGCTGCACGGCATGGGCATCGAGACTGGCGTCGATTTCGACCGGCTGGTCGACGCCGGCTGCTTCATCAGCGAGTCCCTGGGACGCCAGACCGGATCACGCGCAGCGCGCGCGCGGCTGGCCGAGCGCGCGCGGGGCCAGGGGTCCTGAGCGCGCGCCGCAGGCTGGCGCTGCAGCGCGGCATGCCCGACAATGCATGCCCGGCGCGCCGCAGGCGCGCTTCCAGACTGCAGGACACCGAGGCCATGGCCGTGACGCTTCCGACTTCCCGATCGCTGCCCGGGACTGCCGATGCGGCGGACGCAGAGGCGCCAGTGGCATCGCCCTGCGTGCTGGTCTGTCTGTACGACAAGGGCCTCGACGCCTGCCGTGGCTGCTTCCGGTCCCTCGACGAGATCGCCCACTGGTCGATCTACACCGCCGAAGAGCAGCGCGCCGTGCTCGAGCGGGTGGCCGCACGGCGCAGCCGTTCCGAGGTGCAGCCCGCAGGCTGATCGCAGTCCCCCCAACCGCCGAAGCGACGTTTTCCAGATGCCACTGTCCGAACCTGCCCCGCGTACCGCGATCCATGTCCGCCGCGTCGAATGCCATGGCTTCGAGCGTGAGGATGGCCTGTGGGACATCGAGGGCCTCATGGTCGATGCGAAGACCCATGCCCACCAGCGGCGCGATGGCGGTACGCCCCGTGCGCCGGGGGAGCCGATCCACCAGATGCGCATCCGGCTGACCATCGACCTCGACTTCCTGATCCACGACTGCGAGGCTGTGACGGAAGCATCGCCCTACAGCGGCTGCGGCGACATCGCGCCGGCATTCAAGGCGCTGGTCGGGCTGAAGATCGGGCCGGGCTGGCGCCGCCGGACGCTGGAAGTGCTCGGCGGCACGCGCGGCTGCACCCACCTGCTGGAACTGCTCGGCCCGATGGCGACCACTGCCTACCAGTCCACCGGCCGCGCGCGTGCGGCCCGTGACCTGCAGCGTCCTTCGGACAAGCGCCCCTACCAGATCGATTCCTGCCACATCTACCGCAGTGACGGCCCGGCGGTGCTGGAACGCTGGCCGCAGTGGCATGCCGGGGCCAAGGGCTGAGGAGCGGCCCGCCGCGGACCGCCTTGCTCAGCGTGCGAAGGGGGCGACCCCGATCAGCAGGCGGTGCAGCCAGAACGCGAACACTGCCCACAGTGCGATGCCCAGCACGACGGTGATCAGCGTCGGGATCGTGGCGCTGTTGTAGTTCACCCCGGCTGCGCGGTCGCGCCGCCGGGCCGAGATGAAGTCGGCCACCGCCCAGGCCAGGAAGCTGCCGAACAGGACGAGATCGGCCAGCGTGCCGTTGGCGATCAGGTGGGCGAATGCCCACAGCTTCACCCCGGCAACCATCGGATGGCCGATCGCGGCCTTGATCCGGTTCGACGGTACGTAGGCGGCCACCAGCAACACGAAGGCGCCCAGCGTGAGCAGCGACGCGGCATGGCGCGTCCAGACCGGTGGCTGCCACAGGATGACCGGATCGGCGCGGGTGGCGCCATAGCCGATCACGATCAGCACCAGCCCGGCGAGCGAGACGACGGAACAGACACCCTTCCAGCCGTTGGGCCCGAGCCTGGCGATCATCGCCTCGCGCCAGCCGCTGGCGAAGATGCGCGTCGAGTGGATGCCCAGGAAGAGGATCAGGCCCAGGAGCAGCAGGGTCATGTCGGAATGCCTCGGGTTGCTTGAAAGAATCAGGAAAACAGACCCTGACCGCTGCGACATTACCTCTGCTGGCCATTGCCGTCCATTTCCGTAGTGGGCCGGGCATGGCCGTTGTTTGCCGGTCGTCGGCCGGCGACAGTGCACGCGCCGGGCCGCGTGGTCATCCGGGACCTCTGCGCAGCGTGTGCGCGACCGTCCACAGGTCGACGCGTGCTGCGCCCTGGCGCAGCAGCGCGCGCGCGGCCTCGGCGCCGGTCGCGCCGGTGGTGGCCACGTCGTCGACGAGCGCGACATGCAGGCCATCCACCGGACGGTCGACCACGAAGGCGCCGCGCAGGTTGTCGGCGCGCCCGGACAGTGGCAGTGCCGACTGGGGCAGGGTGTCGCGCGCGCGGCGCAGGACCTCCAGCCGCATCGGGATGCGGGTCTGCCTCGACAGCAGGCGCGCGATCTCGGCCGACTGGTTGAAGCCGCGCCCGGCGATCCGCAGGTCTGACAGCGGTATCGGCAGCAGGCATTGCGGGCGATCGGCGCTGGCGCAGCGCTCGAGCAGGAGCCCGGCCAGTACCGGTGCCAGCCACAGTTCGCCCTCGAACTTCAGGCGCCGGATCATCGCGTCGACCGGAAAGCGGTAATCGACCGCGGCGACCAGCCGTTCGAACGGCGGCGGTTCGCGCGCGCAGCGATTGCAGCGCGCCGGTGCGGCGCTGCCCGGCGCTGGAGGCGGCGTGTCGGCCGGTTCGCCGCAGCGCAGGCACGCAGGGCCATCGAGCCAGGGCAGGTCGCGATGACAGCCTGTGCACAGCCATGCGCCCGCGTCGCCCGATGCACCGCACAGCGCACAGGGCACGCGGTCGGGCCACAGCCTGCGCAGGCGAGCCCAGGCCGACGCGTGCGGCGCGCCGCCGGACAGGCCGGAGGGCGAAGGATTGAACGAGGGTTTGAACGAGGTATTGAACGAGGTTTGACATCGAGGCATGGGCGACCGATCATCGTTCGACGCAGAATGCCCCTCATTGTTCGACAGCCCGAGCCCATGGACACCCTCGAGAAACATCCGCACCGCCCCGATTCCCCGTCCCGCCCGCGATCGTGGTCGGTCGACGAAGTGGTGGCGCTGTTCGACCTGCCATTCGCCGACCTGATGTTCCGGGCGCAGACCGTCCATCGCGAACACCATGATCCGAACGCGGTCCAGCGCTCGACGCTGCTGTCGATCAAGACCGGTGGCTGCCCCGAAGACTGCGGCTATTGCCCGCAGGCCGCCCGGTACGACACGGGCGTGGGCAACGAGGCAATGCTTTCGGTGGATTCGGTGGTCGAAGCGGCCCGCGCCGCGAAGGCCAATGGCGCGACGCGCTTCTGCATGGGCGCTGCATGGCGCAGCCCGAAGCAGCGCGACCTCGAACCCGTGCTCGCGATGGTGCGCCAGGTGCGCGCGCTCGGCCTGGAGACCTGCGCGACGCTCGGCATGCTGAAGCCGGGCCAGGCCGGCAAGCTGCGCGAAGCCGGCCTCGACTACTACAACCACAACCTCGATACCGCCCCCGAGTTCTATGGCGACATCGTGTCCACGCGCAGCCAGGACGACCGGCTCGATACGCTGGCGCAGGTGCGGTCGGCCGGCATGAACGTCTGCTGCGGGGGCATCGTCGGCATGGGCGAGACGCGGCGCCAGCGGGCGGGGCTGATCGTGACGCTCGCCAACCTCGAGCCGTATCCCGAGAGCGTGCCGATCAACCACCTGGTGCGGGTGCCGGGCACGCCGCTCGAGAACGAGGACGCGCTCGACCCGCTCGAGTTCGTGCGCACCGTGGCTGTCGCCCGAATCGCGATGCCGCGGGCGATGGTGCGCCTCTCGGCGGGCCGGGAAGAGATGTCGGAATCGGTGCAGGCGCTGTGCTTCCTCGCCGGGGCCAACTCGGTCTTCTACGGCGATCGGCTGCTCACCACCGGCAATCCCGACGTCGAGCGCGATCATGCGCTGTTCGACCGGCTCGGCATCCACGGGCTCGACCCGGCGGCGCCGGCCATCCCCGTCCCCATCCCCGTCCCCATTGCCAACCCCGCGCCAGGAGCCTGAGGCGCAGTGACCAGGCTGTCCGACCTCGCAGCGCGGCTCGCCGGGCTGGAGGCCGACGCACTGAAGCGCACCCGCCGCCGGCTGGAGTCGCCACAGGGCGTGTCGGTGACCATCGATGGCCGCGACTGCGTGTCGTTCTGCAGCAACGACTACCTCGGCCTCGCGGCGCATCCCGGGATTGCCCGCGCGGTCGAGGAGGGCGTGCGGCGCTACGGTACCGGGGCCGGAGCCTCGCACCTGCTGACCGGGCATACCGATGCGCACGAGGCGCTGGAGCACGACCTCGCCCGCTTTTCGGGGTTTCCCGCGGCCCTGCTGTTCTCGACCGGTTACATGGCCAACCTCGGTATCGCCACGGCACTGCTCGGCCGTGGCGACGCCGTGTTCGGCGACCGGCTGAACCATGCCTGCCTGAACGACGGCGCACTGCTGTCGCGCGCCACCTTCCACCGCCATCCGCACGGCGACCTCGCGGCGCTGGAGCGCCAGCTCGCAGGCAGCGATGCACGGGTGCGCATGATCATGGTCGACGGCGTGTTCAGCATGGACGGCGACATCGCCCCGCTGCCTGAACTGCTCGACCTGGCGGCTCGCCACGACGCCTGGCTGCTGGTCGACGACGCTCATGGTTTCGGCGTGCTCGGGGGCGGGCGTGGCTGCCTGGCGCACTTCGGCATCGAGCCGTCCGACGTGCTCGACCGGGTGATCTACATGGGCACGCTGGGCAAGGCGGCCGGGGTATTCGGCGCATTCGTCGCGGCCGCGCCCGAGGTGATCGACACCCTGGTGCAGTCGGCGCGTACGTACGTGTTCACCACCGCGCTGCCGCCGATGATCGCCTGCGCCCTGCGGGCGAGCCTGGCGCTGATCGAGCAGGAACCGCAGCGGCGCGAACACCTGGGCGCCCTGATCCGGCGCTGGCAGGCGGGCGTGCGCGGGCTGCGCCGAGGGCATGCGCTGCCGTCGTCGACCGCTATACAGCCGTGGGTGGTCGGTGCCGCCGCAGAGGCGGTCGCGTTGTCGGCAGCGCTGGCCGAGCACGGATTGCTGGTGCCGGCGATCCGGCCCCCGACGGTGCCGGCGGGCAGCGCCCGCCTGCGCATCTCGTTGTCGGCCGCACATACGCTGGAGCAGGTCGACCGCCTCTGCGCGGCCATGCATGAGGTCGATGCGCGGCATGGATGAACCCGTGCGCGCGCAGACGGACGACTGGCTGCTGGTACCTGGCTGGGGTTTCGGACCGTCGGTGTTCGACGAACTGCGCGCCGCACTGCCACCGGCTATCCTCGCCGAGGCGGTCGCCTGCCGGGACGCCGGGGCCGTGATCGACCGCCGCGCGGCGGCCGTGCGTGCCGGCGACGCCCCGCCCTTCGGCATCTGTGCATGGTCGCTCGGTGCGACCCTCGCGGTCGAACGTGCACTGGCCCACCCTGGCGCGGTCGCGGCACTGGTCCTGGTCGGTGCCACGCCCCGCTTCGTTGCCGGCGAGGGCTGGAGTGCGGCCATGCCCGCTGCCGATTTCGATGCATTCGCGGCCGTCGCGGCCGTCTCGATACCAGCCGCACAGTCGCGCCTGGCTTCACTCTGTGCGCTGGGGTCGGCCGATGCGCCGGCACTGGTGCGCCGGCTGCGCCGTTCTTTCGACCGTGCGCGGCCCGCCGAGGCGGCGTGCGAGTTCGCCGAGGCAATGAGGCAGGGGCTCGACTGCCTGCGCGGCACCGACCTGCGCGGGAGGGTATCTGCGCTGGACATGCCGGTTGCCGTCGTGCATGGCGAGCGGGATGCCCTGGTACCCCCGGCAGCCGCGCATGCACTCGCCGATGCACTGCCGCACGCATGCCGGCTTGCGGTGGCCGCGGATGGGCACGCGCTACCCGTCGTACAGGCCGGCCGGCTTGCCGCTACGATCGGGTCGATGGCGTGCGCCGCGCGCCACTGCCTGCCGGATACCGCAGCCCCCAGATGAGCCTTCCCCCGACCGAGCCGCACCTGATCGACAAGCGCGCGACCCGCACCTCGTTCTCGCGCGCGGCGTCCGACTACGATCGTTCGGCCGTCCTGCAGCGCGAGGTCGGCGACCGCATGGCCGAACGTCTCGATTACGTCCGCATCGAGCCGTCGCGCCTGCTCGACGCCGGCAGCGGCACCGGGCATGGCACGCTGGCGCTGGCTGCGCGCTATGCGAAGGCGCAGCGGATCGCGCTGGACATCGCGCCTGCGATGCTGCGCACCGCGCTGGCAAAGGAGCCGGGCCGCTGGCGCTCGGCGCTGGGCGGGCGTGCGCGCACCCTGCCGGTGTGCGGCGACCTCGAGCGGCTGCCGCTCGCCTCCGGATCGATCGACATGGTGTGGTCTAACCTGGCGCTGCAATGGGTGAACGACCTGCCGGCCGCGCTGGGCGAGTTCTCGCGCGTCACCCGGCCGGGCGGGCTTGTCATGTTCAGCACCTTCGGACCCGATACCCTGAAGGAACTGCGCATGGCGTTCGCGCAGGTCGATGGCTACAGCCATGTCAGCCGTTTCACCGACATGCACGATATCGGCGACATGCTGCTGGAGGCCGGGTTCGTCACGCCGGTGGTGGACATGGAGCGGATCACGCTCACCTATCCGTCGTTGCCGGAACTCATGCGCGACCTGAAGGCGATCGGCGCACACAACGCCACCGCAGGCAGGCGCCAGGGCATGATGGGCCGCCATGCGTTCGACCGGGTGGTCGCCGCCTACGAACGTTTCCGCAGCGACGGTCGCCTTCCTGCAACCTATGAAGTCGTCTACGGCCATGCCTGGCGCGGCGAGCCGCGGCGCACGCCCGATGGGCACTCGATCGTGCGTTTCGAACGTGCGCGCCCCGGCAGCGGGGGGGGCTGATGCCGATGCGCGGGCTGTTCGTCACCGGTACAGACACCGGCATCGGCAAGACGCGCGGCTGCGCGGTGGTCGCGCGTGCGCTCGGCGCCGCCGGTCGCAGGGTCGGCGTGATGAAGCCGATTGCCTCTGGCGCCTGTCCGCCGGATGGCAATGGCAGCGCCCTGGCGTGGGAGGACATCGATTCCGCGGTTTCCGCGGCGAACGTGGCACTGCCGGCGGAGTGGGTCAACCAGTACCGGTTCGCCGAGCCGGTCGCACCGCACCTGGCTGCCCGGCAGGCCGACGTCGTGCTGTCCACCGCGCGGATCGCCGAGGCTGCGCGGGCCGCCGAGGCACAGGTCGACTGGCTGCTGGTCGAGGGCGTCGGCGGTTTCTTCGTGCCATTGGCTGACCACCCGGGTCCGGGTGCCGATACCGCGGCGCTCGCCGTGGAACTCGGCTTCCCGGTGCTGCTGGTGGTCGGCCTGCGCCTCGGGTGCATCAACCATGCCCTGCTCACCGCCGAGGCCGTGCAGCGGCGGGGGCTGTCGCTGGCCGGATGGCTCGGGAACGACATCGATCCCGGCCTGGCGCGGGCCGACGAGGTGTTCGGCACGCTCGAACGCTGGCTGCCAGCGCCCTGTGTCGGGCGCCTGGCCCATGCGCCTGTTCCGGACTGGGCCAGTGCCGTCGCGCAGGTACGGGTCGAACGCATCGAGGCTGCTGTCCGCCCGACCTGAGACAGGGCAGCGCGGTTGAAGGGCGCCTGCCGGCTGTGCTAAATTCTCCGTGTCGAAGGGCCGTGTCTGACCCGGCTCGAAGTTCAACCCGGGGTTCCACCGAATGTCGTTGCAGGCCTCCTGTCAAAGGCTGCATCGGCCACCGGGACACATCCGGACAGCGGCGGCGAACCGCCGGATGCTGTCCGCATCACGCTGCATGCAGGTACGGAAGCGGCGTGCCTGTACGCAGTTGGCGCGGCCGATCCGGCCGCACATTCCGGCCAGCGGGCCTGTTCGAGAAGTCCGCCGCCGGCCAGGCTGGTGTCCTGTATTGGCTTGTCGGTCGCCAGCCGCGCAGGGAGATTCGAAATCACTACGATCGAGGCCGATGTGGGCGCCGTTGCGATCACCACGGTGCCACCGGAAGACCGGAAGCGTTCTGACCCGACAGTCGGCCTGAGCCTGACTGCGCGTCCGAACCGCTCGCTGTCGCCCACCGCGCGGCGCTGGGTGGCCGCAGCCATGTGCGTGCCGGTGCTGGTCGTGGCGCTGGTCGTGGCAGCCCAGGGGGCCTGGCTGGTGATGCCTTTTGCCGGGATCGAGGTGGCGATGATCGTGTTCGCGTTCCGCTGGCTGCGGGCCGGCGACAGCGATTTCGAAACGGTCACCACCCTCGGCCATGAACTCGTCGTGCAGCGCTCGGTGCGCGGACAGTTCGCCGAAGCGCGCTTCAACCTGCACTGGGTGCAGGTGGTGTTCGAACCGGCGGGCATCGCGCGCAAGAGCGTGCTGGCGCTGCGTTCGCACGGTCGGACGCACCCGATCGGCAACCTGATGACCGAGGCCGAGCGCAGCGCAGCGGCCGATTATCTCGTCGCCCGCATCCGGCACGCGCGCGCCGCCGCTGCCTGATCCGACGCATCGAACTCCCGCATCGAACCGCTTACGCAAGAACCGCTTCCGATATCCTCTCTCCTTCCATGCCACGGCTGCAGGTCGCATCGCACACCGGAGTCTTCATGAATCGTCCGCACCACCCCCCTCTCTTCCCGGCCCTGGCCGGCGCCGCCGGCCTGTTGCTTCCGGCGGTTTCGTTCGCCCAGGATGCGGCCGGTTCTGCCTACCAGGCGACGTCGAAGTTCAACCTGCAGCCGCCGGTCAGCGACATTGCCAACCAGATCTACGACCTGCACACGCTCGTTCTGATCTTCTGTGCGGTGATCTTCGTGCTGGTGTTCGGCATGATGTTCTACGCGATCATCTACCACCGGAAATCGGCAGGCCACCAGCCGGCCCAGTTCCACGAGAACACCACGGTCGAGATCGTCTGGACGGTGGTGCCGTTCGTCATCCTGATCCTGATGGCCTGGCCGGCGACGAAGACGGTGATCGCGATGAAGGACACCTCGTCGCCCGACCTCACCATCAAGGCGACCGGCTACCAGTGGAAGTGGGGCTACGACTACCTCAAGGGCGAGGGCGACCTGAAAGATATCGCCGACGGCATCGCGTTCTATTCCACGATCGCGACCACCTACGAAGAACGTACCAACGTGAAGCCGAAGGCGGCCGACTACCTGCTCGACGTCGACAACCGGCTGGTGGTGCCGGTCGGCAAGAAGGTGCGGATACTCACCACCGCGAATGACGTGCTCCACGCGTGGTGGGTGCCGGCGCTGGGCGTCAAGCAGGACGCCATCCCCGGCTTCATCCGCGACACCTGGTTCAAGGCCGATACCATCGGCGTCTTCCGCGGCGTATGCGCCGAACTCTGCGGCAAGGAGCACGGGTTCATGCCGATCGTGGTCGAGGTGAAGTCGGTCGAGGATTTCCGTGCCTGGGCGGCCGAGCGCCAGAAGGCCCGTACGGCGGGCGGTGCTGCAGCCCCGGCCGCCGCTTCGGCTCCGGCCGGGCAGGCAGCGCCGTCGGCCGCAGTGCCGGCATCGGCGCCGGCCACCGGGGCTGCGGCGCGTGCGGCGGCCGTTCCCGCCCGTGGCGCCGCCGGCGGCTAGCACGGCTGCCCGAGGCCGACGTTCTGCCCCGGCCCCCACAGACAGAATCCTTCGTACATCACGCCATACCAGTTGCATCAGGCACATCAGGGAGACACGACATGCAGGCCACCCATTCCCATCCGGCCGTCCATGACCACGGCGCACACGCCCAGCCTACCGGGCTGATGCGCTGGATCACGACGACCAACCACAAGGACATCGGCACGATGTACCTGTGGTTCAGCTTCACGATGTTCCTGGTCGGCGGCGTCCTCGCCCTGATGCTGCGCTCGGAGCTGTTCCAGCCCGGCCTGCAACTGGTCGAGCCCGAAGTGTTCAACCAGCTCACCACGATGCACGGCGTGATCATGGTGTTCGGTGCGATCATGCCGGCGTTCGTCGGTTTCGCGAACTGGATGATCCCGCTGCAGATCGGCGCGGCCGACATGGCGTTCGCGCGGATGAACAACTGGAGCTTCTGGCTGCTGCCCCCCGCGGCGCTGCTGCTGGTGATCTCGTTCTTCGTGCCGGGTGGCGCTGCCGCCGGCGGCTGGACGCTGTATCCGCCGCTGTCGGTGCAGATGGGCCCCGGCATGGATCTCGCGATCTTCGCGCTGCACATCCTCGGCGCCTCCTCGATCATGGGCTCGATCAACATCGTGACCACGATCCTGAACATGCGCGCGCCCGGCATGACGCTGATGAAGATGCCGCTGTTCTGCTGGACCTGGCTGATCACCGCCTACCTGCTGATCGCCGTGATGCCGGTGCTCGCGGGCGCGATCACCATGATCCTGACCGACCGCCATTTCGACACCCACTTCTTCAATGCAGCCGGCGGCGGCGACCCGGTGCTGTTCCAGCACGTGTTCTGGTTCTTCGGGCACCCCGAGGTCTACATCATGATCCTGCCGGCGTTCGGCATCG
>CAIQON010000390.1 GCA_903873475.1 uncultured bacterium | reverse complement strand
GTGGAAAAGCGTGTCTGACCCGGGTTTTGGGGTGAGCAGGTCGGGAGGGTGAACCAGCGTCCTTCGCGCTCGACCGCCCGGCCGTCTCGGGCCAGCTTGATCAGGTGTGCATGCAGCGAGCGCCGCGCGACCGGGTGCAACTGCGCGGGTGTGTCTGCGTACACCCGCGCGACCAGTGCGTCCAGCGTGACGCCGGCCGGCTGCGCCAGCGCCGCCAGCGCAGCGACCACCTTGCCCTCGCGGCCGAGCCGGTGCAGCACGAGCGCCCGGATGGCTGCGTGCGCATCCACCATCAGATAGCCGTGGCCAGGTGCCATCGCCTCGATGTCCAGCGACAGCAGCGCCTCCAGCGACGCGAGGTAGGCTGACATGTCGCCGTCCGGCGGCGAGATCACCACGGTGGAGCCCTGCATGATGTGGTCGCCGGTGAACAGCAGGCGCTCCTCCTCCAGGTACCAGCACAGGTGGTTCGATGCATGGCCGGGCGTGTGCACTGCGCGCAGCGTGGTGCCGCCGACCTGTACCCGGTCGCCGTGCGAGAACACGCGGTCGGGCACGAAGGTCTGGTCGTGGTTCGACTGCGACGGCGGCGGCCTGCCGATCACCGTCGCGCCGGTGGCGGCCTTGATCGCGGCGACCGCGGGCGAATGATCGAGATGGGTGTGCGTGCACAGGATCCAGCGCAGGCGCTGGCCGGCGAGCGCGAGCAGCGCCTCGACATGGGCATCGATCGCGGGGCCCGGATCGATCAGCGCGAGGTCGCCGGATTCGGCATCGCCGACCAGGTAGCTGTTGGTGCCGGGGCCGGTCATCATCCCCGGGTTCGGCGCGACCAGGCGCCGCACGCGCCGTGACAGCACGGTCACCACGCCCGGCGTGGTTTCGCTGCAGACTGATTCCGAGCCGGACGGATTCACCCACTGCGCCTCGTCATAGCCGGGCTCGCCGGGCAGGATGCGCAGCACCTTGTCGCGGCGGCGGATCACCCAGGGCAACTGGGCGCGGATATCGCCGCGGGCGCGCACGCCTTCGAGCGCCTCAGCGGTGGTCGCGTAGCCGGCGATCATCTCGAGTGTCTTGATGGTCGGGAAGCGCAGCATCAGTTCGCCGCGCGACTGCATCGCCAGCGCGTCGGCGGGCGTGATCCACAGCTGGCTCACGCTCTCGATGTCGTCATGCAGGCTCGCCTGGTTCTCGGGCACCGCAGCCACGAAGAAACGGGTGTCGTAGCGCTTCTTCTCCGACACCGGGGTGATCCAGTGGCTCAGGTAGGCGATGCGGTCGGTGGCCAGCTGCAGCGACTCGGCCGCGCAGACCTCGGCCAGCGTGCGCTTGCGGTCGTGCACTGCATGCCTGTGCTGCGCGAAGCGGGTCTCCTCCAGCGCGGGCTGCAGGTCGAGCAGGTGCCCGGCCGGCTCGTAGCCGAGCAGCAGCCCCGCCTCCTCGAAGGTCTCGCGGATCGCGGCGACGAAGTAGGCGAGCCCGCCGCGGTCGAGTGACAGGCGCGCGCTCGCGGCGGCATCGTCGAGGCCGACGCAGCGCGCGGCGATGTCCGGTGCATGGTCGGTCGCATCGACCCCGCCGCCGGGAAACACGAAGGCACCGGCCATGAAGTCGAGGTGCGGGCTTCGCTGCAGCAGCAGCACTTCCGGGCCATGCGCGCTGTCGCGCAGCACGACCAGCGTCGCCGCCGGACGCGGTACCGCCGGGCCGGCGCTGGATGCGGGGGCAGGAACAGGCGCCGGTGTGGTCATTGCAGGTCCATCGAGTCGATACGTTCTACGTCAGGGTCGGTCGGTGCGCGCGCAGGGGCGGGTTCACTCGCCCCTGATCTTCGCGGCCTTCACGATCTTCGCCCACTTCGGGATCTCGCGTGCAATGTAGGCGGCGAGCTGCTCGGGCGTGCCGCCGCCGGGTTCGGCGCCAAGCGCGAGCAGGCGCTCGCGCGGGCCGGGCTCGGCCACCAGCCGCCCGAGTTCGGTGCTCAGCCGCTGCACGATGTCCTTCGGCAGCGCGGACGGGCCCATCAGCGCGTAGATCGTCGTCGCCTCGAAGCCCGGCACGGTATCGGCGACCGGCGCGTACTCGGGCAACGCCGCGAGCCGGCGCGTGCCCGACACCCCGAGCGCGCGCAGCTTGCCGCCGCGCACGAACGGCAGTGCCGCAGAGACGCCGGTGAACATCATGTCGACCTGCCCGCCGACCAGGTCGGCCAGCGCCGGGCCCGCGCCCTTGTACGGGATGTGCACGATCTGCGTACCGGTCATCGATGCGAACAGCTCGCTCGCGAGGTGCGCGGTCGAGCCCGATCCGGACGACGCGAAGTTGACCTTGCCCGGCTGGCCACGCACCAGCGCGACCAGTGCCTTCACGTCCTGCACCGGCACGCGCGGATTGACCACCAGCATCAGCGGGCTGGAGGCGATCAGCCCGATGGCGGCCAGGTCCTTCAACGGGTTGTAGCCGAGCGCCGGATAGATGCTCGGTGCGATCGACAGTTCACCACCACCGGCGGTGAGCAGCGTGTAGCCATCGGGTACCGCGCGTGCCACCGCTTCGCTCGCGATCGTCGCGCCGGCGCCCGGACGGTTCTCGACCAGCACGGCCTGGCCGAGCAGCTCGGAAAGCCGCTGCGCGGTGAGGCGGCCGACGATATCCACCGGCCCGCCGGGCGCGTAGCCGACCAGCATGCGCACCGGCTTCGCTGGCCAGGCCGGCTGCGCGAGCGCCCGGGAGGGCGGCAGCGCCAGCAGCACGAAGGCCACGGCCACGGCGGCGCGCGGGCTCATCGCGACACCATCGAGTGGAACGCCGACAACTGCTGCAGGCTCGTGCGTACATGCACGACGGCAGGTCCGTCATGGGCCAGGGCCGCGGCGACCTGCTCGTCGACGTCGCTGGCTGCGTCGATCGTGAACGCCCCGGCACCGAACGACGCGCCCCATTTCGCGAAGTCGGGGTTGCCCAGTCGGGTGCCGGAGATGCGTCCCGGGTAGCGTTTTTCCTGGTGCAGCCGGATGGTGCCGTAGGACCCGTTGTCGGCGATGAACACCTTCGGCTTCGCGCCGTACTGGACTGCGGTCGCCAGTTCGTTGCCGGTCATCATCACGCAGCCGTCGCCCACCAGCGCGACCACCTGCCGGCCCGGGAATCGCAGCGACCAGGCGAGCGCGCCGGGCACGCCCATGCCCATCGCGCCGGCCATCGTGCCGGACATCCGGCGCTCGCCGCGGAACATGAAGTAGCGCTGCGTCCAGGTGTTGAAGTTGCCGGCGTCGACCACCAGCACGCCGTCATCGTGCATGCGCCGCTCGAGTGCGGCGACGACGTGCCCGAACGACACACCGTCGGGCGGTGTCGACGGATCGAAGCGGCGGATCTTGCGCAGGTAGGCCTGCAGCGACTCGACCCAGCCCTCGCGCGCATCCGGCCGGGCCGGCAGGTGCTGCGCCAGCGCCTCCAGGAAGGCGACCGGATCGGCGATGCAGCGCAGCTGTGGCTGGTAGACGCGTGCAGCCACCGACGCATCCGGATAGACGTGGACCATCGGCTGCGCCGGCACCGGGGCGCGCGGGAAGGTGAAGCCCTGCGTCGGTACGTCGCCCAGGTCGGTACCGGCCGCGAGCAGGAAGTCGGCGCCCCTCAGTACCGAGATCTGCTCGGCCGGGATCTTGAACCCGAGTTGCGCGGCGAACAGGCGGTCGGCGTTCGGGAAGAGGTCCTGCTGGCGGAACTCGACCACCACCGGCACGCCGAAGCCACGCGCGACCGTCGCCAGCGCTTCGCGCCCGCGCGGCGTGTTGAGGAGGTTGCCGGCAATCAGCAGCGGGCGTTCGGCGGCGGCCAGCCGCGCGGCCACGTCGCGCACCGTGGCCGTATCCACCGAAAGGCCGGCAAGGGCCGCCGTGGCCGGATCGAACGGCGCGGCCTGGCCTTCGAACACGTCTTCGGGTACCGCGACGACCACCGGCCCCGGGCGCCCCGATGTCGCGATGTCGATGGCGCGGGCGACGGTTTCGAGCAGCTTCGACGGGTCGTCGACCTGCGTCGACCACTTGGCGAGATCGGCGAAAGTCTGGCGGTAGTCGACTTCCTGGAAGGCATGGCGTCCCAGTTCGCCGCGCGACACCTGCCCGCAGATCATCACCAGCGGCAGCGCATCGTGCATCGCCGAGTGGATCGCGATCGAACCGTTGGTCGCACCCGGACCGCGGCTGACCAGGAACAACCCGGGGCGGCGCGTGGCCTGGGCATCGGCCAGCGCGGCGAAGCCGGCACCCGCTTCGTGGCGGCACACGACCAGTTCGACCGGCGAATCGATCAGCGCATCGAGCAGCGGCAGGTAGCTTTCGCCCGGCACGCAGAACGCGCGGTCGATGCCGCGTGCAGCCAGCAGCTCGACCAGCGCACGGGCGACGGGGATGGTTGGCGGCGTCATCGAACGGCTCCGGCAGTACTCGGGAACGGACGCCCGATCATGGCATGCCGCGCGTCCGGGTGCCTCAGGTGTTCCAGGCGCCGATCACCAGTCGCACCTTGCCGCTGATACCCGGCCTGCCGCCGCTGTCGAACGGGATCAGCACCTGCACCTTGCCCTCCTTCAGCTTGCGGTACGGCAGTTCGGTCGCAGCCTGGGCGGCACCGCCGCCCTGCCAGCTGAACTTCACGCTCCAGTCGCCGCCGGCCGCCGCTGGCGGCACCATCTCGACGATCGCGGTGTCGCGGAACAGGTAGCCGCCCTCGTAGTGCTGGTCGGGCCAGAACACCTTCTCGACCTGGTAGTCCGGCACGCGCACGCCCAGGTTCATCGCGTACGCCAGCGACGGCCGTTCCTGGTCGACCCGCGCCCGGTTCGCGAGAAACACCGTCGACAGGTAGATCGAGCGGCGATCCTTCTTCGACGCCTCGGTGAGCTCCGCGTGGGTGCGACAGGCGGGTGAATCTTCCTCCGCCGTACGGCGGCTCAGGTACCAGCGCTTGCCACGCGGGCCGGTCAGCAACTCGACCTGGTAGAGCGCCTGCACCTTCCGGCCCTCGAGGGCCTGCGGCAGCGCGACGCCCGTGATGTCGACCCAGACATCCACCCGGACATCGCCGAACAGGAAGCGGGTCAGGTTCTGGTAGGCCTCCTCGCTGTTGACGATGCCGAACGGGCCCGAGTGCGACCGGTAGGCGTAGGCGACGGCGGCGGGTACGGTCGGCGTACCGGCGGCATCGATGCCCCACACCGTCGCGTTCTCGACGCGCACCAGGCCGTCGCTGCCGTGCCCGGCGAAGGTGCGCGACAGGCCCATGCCGACCTCGTAGTCGCCCCGGTTGGTGCCGACCATGCAGAACATGCGCGACACCGGGAAGACCTTCTCGGGAACATGGTCGACCCGGCCGGTCGCCTTGAACGACGCCTTCAGGTCGAGGAAGCCGGCCATGCGCTCGCGATTGAAGGTGTCCATCTCGTTCAGCGACAGCCACGACGGCGTGTTGAAGCCGCCCACGTCGATGCCGTTGTGCGGCGTCGCGTAGGTGAACACCTTGTCGATGCTGGCGCGCGCGGCAGCATCGCCGAGCTTGCGGTTCTGCAGGAACGCGCGCACCACCAGCCCCCCCATCGAATGCGCGACCAGGTAGCAGCGGAACGCGGCCGGGTCATGGTCGCTGCCGCGCCGCTCGCAGACCAGCGCCTTCACCCGCAGCACGAGGTCGGAAAGGCCGCGCGCGTAGGTCTCGATGGCCCTCGCCTTGCCGTCTCCGAGCAGCCCGGACCCGTCGTTGTAGTAGCGGTAGATCACGATCGACTCCGGCGGCAGCCCCTTCGCGGGCACGCCATCGGCGCCGGTGCGCGGCTGCCAGTCGGGGTCGAGGATGTCGAGGCCGTTCTCGTAGATGGTGCGGTAGCCGAAGTCGGCGGCAAGCCGCAGCACCGGCGACTCGAACACGAACTTCTTCGCCGGCGCCGTCTTGTCGATGTTCGCCCGGTAGACCGTCGAGCCGAGGTTGAAGCCGCAGAAGGGATCAGCCGCAGTCTCGTTGCGCTCGCCCTCGGTCATGGCATAGCCGCGGACGTAGATGATCGGATGGCGCTCGGGTTCCATCGCCTGCCTCCCTCGGGTCACGATGGACCGATGGTGCACCCGGCCTGCCGACCTTGCAATCGCGCCGGGGCGGGTGCGAACTGTGTATCGTAGAGGGAATAGACCCACACGCCAGCGCCATGACCGATCCGATCCGGGAAGCAAAGCTCGACCTTACCTGCGCGTTGCGCTGGTCCGCCCGACTGAACCTGCACGAAGGCGTTTGCAACCATTTCAGCATCGCGGTACCCGGGCGCGACGACCGCTTCCTGATCAACCCGCAGGGCCTGCACTGGCTGGAGGTGACGCCCGCCGACATCGTCACCGTCGACATCGACGGCAACCTGATCGAGGGCCGGCATGCGGTCGAGCCCACGGCGTTCTACATCCACTCGCGCATCCACCGGGCCAAACCGTCGGCGCGGGTCGTGCTGCATACCCACATGCCCCACGCGACCACGCTCACCGGCATCCTGCCGGGCCGCCTCGAGTGGGTGAGCCAGCAGTCGACCAAGTTCTACGGCCGCGTCGCCTACGAAGACGCCTACAACGGGCTGGCGATGGACCCGGCCGAGGGCGACCGCATGGCAGCCGCGTTCCTGGATGCCGACATCCTGTTCCTGGCCAACCACGGCGTGATCGTCTGCGGGCCGGACATGGCGCTGGCCTTCGACGACCTCTACTACCTCGAGCGCGCCTGCATGCTGCAGGTACTAGGGCGCAGCACCGGACAGCCGCCGCGCATCATTCCGGGTGAGATCGTCAAGCTCACCGCGGCACAGATGGTGCAGGATCGGCGGCAGGCGCCGCTTCACTTCGCCGCGCTGCGCCGGCTGCTCGACCGGGACGAGCCGGACTGGTCGTCGTTCGATTGAAGGTGCTCGGCCACCGGCGCGTGAGGCGCCGGGAGCGGCGCGGTCAGCCCTTCGTCTGGTAGACGTAGGCCTTCTGCTGCAGCCTGGCCTCGTCGCGTTCCTTCTGTTCGGCGGCACCGAGCACGGGATCGGCCGCACGATCCCACCAGCGCGCGCGCGCCTTGCGCTGCTCTTCGGCCAGGTGCGGCTTCTGCTCATGCAGTTCGCGGATGAAACGCGTCATCTCGGACACGTACTCGATCTGTTTCTTCATGGTGGCGAGGCCCTGCGTTTCGACGGCCCCATTGTCCCTTGAACGGCGTCCGACTGCACGCGCGGCGCGGCGGAGGGTGGCCGTGCGGCAGGTGGCACGCTCAGGGTGCGCGCCAGTTGATCTCGCGTGCGGTCAGCGGGCCGATCACCACCCGGTGCAGCCCGTCCGGCTGGTCGGCGCGCAGCGGACTGATCGGGATGCGCCCGCCCATGATCTCGGCGAACTGCTGCGGCACCCGGGGCATGCGTTCCGGCTCGGCGTAGCCGTCCGGGAACAGCGGCATGTTGGTGGCAAGGTCGTACTTGTCCGTCGCCCCGAACGTGTGAAGCATCTCGTGCGCGATGACGACGTTGTTGGTGCCCGCCATGGCGTCGCTGGCGAACACGTTCACCAGCCCGATGAGGCCCTTCTCCAGGCCGGTCGAGTGCGGCAGCCTGGGCGAACGGCGGTCGTCGTGGTAGAGCAGGAACAGGCGCACGTTCGCGCGCGCGCCGGTGTAGGTGTCATGGCGCCAGGCCCAGAGGCGGAAACGCAGGCTCCAGGCGATCGCCGATAGCCAGTTGCCGGACGCGGGCGGCTGCGGTGGCACCCGGTCGATGCGCGGTGCCAGCCGCAGTTCGATCGGATCCTTCGCGGCCACGCCGTACACGGCCGCCTGTTCGCGCATGAACTCCGCCATCGGCTGGAAGCGCGCCAGGTCGATGCCGCGGACGTACTGCTCCGAGCGATCGCTGCCATCGGCATTGATCGGGTACAGGACGACGATCACCGGATTCTTCCAGCTGGTCGCATCGCGCTGGGCGAGCCAGGCGCCCTGCGCGACCGTCGCCAGGATGAACAGCAGCACGACTATCCGAATCGCCTTCCACATCACGTGTCACCTGTAGCCTGTCACCTGTAGCCTGTCACCTGCCGCCCGCAGCCCGGCTGCCCCCGCCCCTGCCCATGACCATGCCCGCGATTGCCCCGTCAGCGGACACCGCCCCGCCCACGTACACTTTCGGTCGTCTTGCCGAACCCTTGAATCAGGGCCGCGCGCAGCGCCTGCGCAACGCCGACCATACCCGCCGAGGATCCCGATGACCGATGCTGCCACCCCGTCCGCTGCCCCCGCCCTGCGCGCCACCACCCGCCTGCGCCGGCTGCTCGCTGCCGGACGTACCGTGTTCGTGCCGGGATGCTTCAACGCCGTCAGCGCGCGCGTGATCGAGATGACCGGGTTCGAGGCAGTTTACATGACTGGATACGGCACGTCGGTCGCGCAACTGGGCATGCCCGACGTCGGCTTCGCGACGATGACCGAGATGCACACCAATGCCCGGTGGATCGCCAACGCGGTCTCGATCCCGGTCATCGCCGATGCCGACAACGGCTATGGCAACGCGGTGAACGTCACGCGCACGGTGCGTGAATACATCCAGACCGGCGTGGCTGCGATCCACCTCGAAGACCAGTCGCTGCCCAAGCGCTGCGGCCATGTGGCGGGCCGCCAGGTGATCTCCCGTGCCGAGGCGGCAGGCAAGATCCGCGCGGCCGACGCGGTGCGCCAGCAGATCGATCCCGACTTCGTGCTGATCGCACGCAGCGATGCCCGCGGCGCGGTCGGCGGCTCGCTCGATGATGCGATCGACCGGGTGAACGCCTACCTCGACGCCGGGGCCGATCTCGGCTTCGTCGAAGGCCCGACCTCGGTGGCCGAGGTCGAGCGCATCTGCCGCGAGGTGCGCGGCCCGGTGTTCTACAACATGACCGGGGTGTCGCCGCGCTTCACGCTGCAGCAGATGAACGATTACGGCATGGCGATGACGATCACCGCCAACACCCTGCTGCGTGCCGCGCTCACGTCGATGTACGACGTCGCGGTGGCCATGCGCGACGAGGGCCCGATGGCCGAGGCCGCCCTGATGGCCCGCATCGCCAGCCATCCGGTCGGCGACCTGCACGAGTTCTCCGGCCTCGATGGCATCCGCAGGCTCGAGGAGGCCTACATGCCGGCAGAGGAACTGGCGAAGTACGAGGGCACCATCGGCTACCGGCCCAAGGCCTGACCCCTGGCGCCCGAACTCGGGTGCCAGGGGTCAGTGCAGCAGTCCGTCGCCGATCAGGCGAACGCCGATCGACCACCAGCTGCGGTCCAGCGCCTGGCTGCCGATCTGCCGTCCGAGGACGGCATCGACCTGGATCTTCTCCTTCACCACCCAGAAGCGGAAGCCACCCTGCCAGGACGGGCTGCCGCGGTCGCTGCCGTACACCTCGGCGGCGAGCAGCAGTTCCTGGTCACCGCGGCGAAACAGCCGCGTCTCGCTGCCCACGCCCCACATCGCGATCGTTCGCTGCGTCTCGCGGTCGCGCTTGATGCCGGCCAGCGTCAGCAGCACGAACGCCTCGTCGGCGAACGAGATGCTGGTCACGTTGTACGCATAGGCGCTGGTCATCGACGAGGGCGACGACGCATCCGACGGACCGCGCATCCGGGCCGTCGCGCCGACGGCAAAGCCAGTGCCGATGCCGGTGTCGAGCGAGCGCAGCAGTGTCTTGGCCTGCACGAGCGCATTGCCGGTCCACGGCTCGCCGCCCTCGGACGGCAGGCGGTTCACCCCGGCGGTGATCTCGAGGTTGCCCCCCGGGTTGCACGCCGGCAGCGCCCACAATTCCGTGCCACCGCCGGCCGGACGGTGGTGCTGCACCCACGACTCGACCTGGCAGCCACCGCCGGGCGTGATGCGGGCGTCGTCGGTGAAGTAGGGTCGGGCGGCCCGCAATGGCAGCGACGGCAGCAGCAACGCGAGCGCCAGCGTGCCACACAGCGTGCGTGCGGCACGCGTGCGGCGCTGGCCCCTGGGCGACCGGACAGTCAGACGTTTCAAGCAGGGCTCCCCGAGACTTCACCGAGCGACACCAACCCGACACCGACCCTCGCATTGCGCGGCACGGTGACGGAACGGAAGGCCGAGATCATGACCGCAACATGTTGCAGCCCGTCACATGCCGGATGAATCTTCGCCGGAAAGGCCCGGTCGACGTTGCCGGCATGCCGGGCGCTCAGACATCCTCGATCGTCACCGGGAACAGCGGTGCCAGCGCATCGACCTGCATCACGTGATAGGCGCTGAAGCGGTAGGCCGTACCCACCTGCACCTCCGGCGGGGTGATCGGGAAGGCGACATTGCCGGCAGTGGACACCCGCCTCGGAAAGCCGTGGTGCAGCAGGTACTGCTTGAGCACCGTGGTCGCCGCCTTCGCGAGGTCTGCGCTGTCGGCGATGACCTCGCCCAGGATGAAGATCTCGCGCGGAGGCGATGCCGGCGGCAGTGGCCAGTCGACCACGCCATCGATGCCATAGACGCGGAAGTACATGCGGTAGTCGCCGGCGACGATGCTGCGCACCACCTGCTCGACCTCCGGCAGGATCGCCTTGATGCGGGCGATCGCCGACGGGTCGGCACAGCCGGCCAGCAGCAGCGCGCGCTCGCCGACCCGGGTCGCGCCCTCGATCTTCACCGAGGGCCGCGCCGCCGGCACCCAGAGCGCGCCCTCGACCCGGCAGCGATGCTCGTCGAGCGCGGTGTAGCGCGCGTCCTCGACATGCAGCGTGCCTTCGGGTTCGCTCACCGTGTATGGATCGGCCTGCTCGTACAGGCTGTGCGCGGCCACCGACAGCGGCGTTGCATGGCGAGCCGGGTTCAGGCTCTCCATCGTGAAGCCGAGATCGTCCAGCGTACCGAGTGCCGCATCACGGCCGCCCGGCATGCAGGCGATCGAGCAGCACTCGATGATCTTCGCCATGTGCATCGCCGGGCCGATCGGATAGCCGAGCGCCGCCGGGATGGCGGAGAACACGGCGGTGTCGCAGGCGCGCCCGGCGATCACCACGTCGGCGCCCGTCGCCAGCGCGCGCTGGAACGCCTCGATGCCCATCTGTCCGACCAGGTGCGAGGCAGCGTCGACATCGGCCTCGGTCAATGCGCCGATCGCGCCGATCGATGTCACCTCGCCGCGCCGGATCGCCGCCTTCACCACCTCGCGCGGCATGTCGGCGGCGATCGACGCCAGCCGGAAATGCAGCCCGCGTTCGCGCGCGATCGCGCGCACCAGGTCGAGCGTGTGGTCGAGGTGCGGGCGCGCGCCCGCAGTGCCGGCCGAGCCGACCAGCAGCGGGATGTCGTGCGCACGCGCCCCTTCGAGCAGCAGCGCGAGGTCCTGGCGCGCGATGGTGTCCGAGGCCGCCATCCGGCCGCTGCCCAGGTAGTTGGGACCGGGGTCGACCGAGCCCATGTCGGCGCCGATCGAATGCGGACGCCGCTCGAGGCCGGCGCGGAAGGCCTTCTCGAGCACGCCATTGCCGAGTTGGCCGGAGCCCGACAGCGCCAGGAACGGCTCGCGCCGGTCGCCCTTCACCAGCCGGTCGCGCAGCCGGTCGAGATGCGTGGCGCGGCTCACAGTTCCACCCCGAGCAGCGGGCCGTGCTGTTGCGCGCCGTACACGTCGCGGTCGCCCGGATCGCCGGCGATGGTGGTGCGCGGCAGCACGATCTTGATCGCGAACGCAGGCGCGTACGCGATCACCCGGACCCTGGCTGCCGCCACGCCGTAGAGCGGCGCGAGTGCCGCGGGCGTGAGCGCCGGCGAGGCCTGCGCGAGCCGGAACCGGCGCTCATCCTCGAACATCAGGTCGAGCGTGAGCGTGGTCGGACCCGCGTTCTTGCTTCGTATCACCCGTGCGCAATCGACGAGTTTCATCGTTTCTCCTCCTCCGGTGGCCTGACTGTCCGGAACAGCCTGAGCAGCAGCAGGACCACGAAGCCGTCGCCGAACGCGCGCAGCGTGCGCATCGCAGGCAGCCGGCGCAGGTCACCGCCCGACAAGGGCGGCAGCAGCGACCAGCGCGGCTCGTCCTGCTTCATATTTGCGCTAATCTAAGGCAGTGATCCACGCGACGCAGTGTACCCAACCCCCGAGGACCCGACATGATCGATCTCTACACCTGGCCCACCCCGAACGGTCACAAGATCCGCATCGCCCTCGAGGAGCTGGGGCTCGCATACACGGTGCATCCGGTCAACATCCGCACCGGCGAGCAGTTCCAGCCGGCCTTCCTCGCGATCAGCCCCAACAACCGCATCCCGGCGATGGTCGACAGCGACGGGCCCGACGGCCAGCCGATAACCCTGTTCGAATCGGGCGCGATGCTGATCTACCTGGCCAGCAAGACTGGCAAGCTGATGCCGGCGGCCGACCGCGACCGCTACACGATGCTGCAATGGCTGATGTGGCAGATGGGCGGCGTCGGCCCGATGTTCGGCCAGGCCAACCACTTCCGCGCGTACGCCAAAGAGCCGCAGCCGTACCCGATCGAGCGCTACACCAACGAGTCGAACCGGCTGACCCGGGTGCTGGACAAGCGGCTGTCGGAAGCCCCGTACGTCGGCGGCGCCGAGTACACGATCGCCGACATCGCGATCTTCCCCTGGATGCGCGGCTCCGAGAAGCGCGGCGTGAACATCGATGAGTACCCGAACGTGAAACGCTGGTTCGACGCAATCGACGCCCGGCCGGCGGTCAAGCGTGCGCTGCAGGTGCTGGCCGACGTGCACACCGCCCCGATCGACGACAAGCAGCGCGACATCATGTTCGGCGCCAGCCAGTTCACCAAGCGCTGAGCACGGCGCAGGACGGACGCTTGCCGCTGTTCGCACCCGCCCGGCTGGCCTAGACTCGGAGTTTCTGCAATCCCAGCGCGCGAGCGTGCCGGCATGGATACGACACTGATCGAACGCACGATCCCGTCCTCGGGCGAGCGCCTGCCGGTACTCGGGCTGGGCACTTTCGGTGCGTTCGACGTGTCGCCACGGTCTTCCGCGGCCGATGCACTGCAGGACGTGATCGATCTGTTCGGCCGCAGCGGTGGACGAGTGGTCGATTCCTCGCCCATGTACGGTGAAGCGGAGTCGGTGGTCGGGCTGCTGCGGGCCGCCCGGCGCACAGCCAGCGCCGGGCAGGCCGTGGGCGCTGGTGCCGTTGCCACCGACCCCATGTTCGTCGCGACCAAGGTCTGGACGCAGGGCGCGCGCGAGGGCATCGCCCAGATGGAGCGCTCGATGCAGCGGCTGCGGGCACCGCGCATCGACCTGATGCAGGTGCACAACCTGGTCGATGTCGATACCCACCTCGACACGCTCGACGCCTGGAAACAGGAAGGCCGCATCCGCTACATCGGCATCACGCACTACCACGGCGGCGCGTTTGCCGCACTTGAGAAGGTGATGCGCACCCGGCCGATCGATTTCGTGCAGTTCAATTACCACGCCCTCGACCGCGAGGCCGAACAGCGGCTGCTGCCCGCGGCGGCCGACACCGGGACCGCGGTGCTGGTGAACCGGCCTCTCGGACAGGGCGAACTGGTGCGCCGCACGCGCGGCCGCCCGCTGCCGGCCTGGGCGACCCGCGCCGGCTACCGCAGCTGGGCGCAGCTGGCACTGGCGTTCGTGATCGCGCATCCGGCCGTGACCTGCGTGATCCCCGCGACTGGCGACGCCGCGCACCTCGCGGACAATTTCGACGCGGCCTGCATCACCGCCGATCGGCCCGCGCCGGACGCCAGCCTGGCGCGCCGGATCGCGCAGGCGATCGCCGCAGCATGAGCACCTTCCCGGGCTCCCCCCACGCAGCCGGCCCCGGCCGGTTGTGCGGGAGGTTGTGCGGCCGGTTATGCGGCCTGATGCTCGCCCTGCTGGCCCTGCTGCTGGCTGCAGGGTGTTCCTCGGGCCTGCGGCTCGGTTACAACCAGGCCGAGATCCTGGCCAACTGGACGCTGTCCGACTACGTCGACCTCGAGCCGCACCAGCGCGATCTGTTCGGACGCAGGTTCCGGGAGATGCACGACTGGCACCGGCGCGAGCAGTTGCCCGAGTACGCGCGCCTGGCGCGCGAGACGCGCACCCGGGTCGAGGACGGCCTGACGCGCGAGGATGTCGACTGGGTGATCGCGCGCGGCCGCGGCCGGCTCGAGGCGCTGATCGAACAGGGCGCAGGCGACGCAGCCGACCTGATGCTGTCGCTCACGCCGGAGCAGGTGAAGGGGCTCGAACGCGCATTCGCCCGCGCGAACCGGAAAATGGCGCAATCCTGGGGCATCGGGCGGCCGGTTGCGGAACAGCAGAGGCTGCGCACCGAGCGCCTGGTCGGGCAGGTCGAGCGGTTGACCGGCAAGCTCAGCCGCGACCAGCTCGAGCGCGTGACCGAACTGTCCGATGCGCTGCCCCTCACGAACGACCAGCGTTTCGCGGAACGGCAGCGGCGCCAGCGCGAACTGATTGCCGCGCTGCAGTCGGGCCGCAACCGTGCCGAAATGGCGACATGGCTCAGGCAGTGGGCACCGAGCTGGGAGCGCGGTCGCGACCTGCAGCGCGCGCAGCTCTATGCCGACATCGACCGCCTGCTCACGCCGGTACAGCGCCGCAACGCGATGGACCGGCTGCAGGCCTATGCCGACGACTTTGCTGCGCTCAGCGCCGCCGCGGGCCCGCAACGGCAGGCGCAACCGCAGCAGCAGCGCGCGGCGAACTAGCCGCAACCGGGCGGCGATCCGGGATCGTCGTCCCGGGGACGCCGCCACACCGCGCACGGGACCTGCCCAGGGCCAGGGAGGCCATGGGCAGCGGTGTATCATTCGCCTCCCGGCATGCCTCACCCGCGCACGCCGCCCATCCATGCAGGAGCCTTCCATGGGCCATATCGATCCCCACCTCCCGTACGCATCGCAGCGCAGCCCGGTGTTTGCGCGCAACGTCGTGTCCACCTCGCAGCCGCTCGCCGCCCAGGCGGGCCTGCAGATGCTCGCGCGCGGTGGCTCGGCCGTGGACGCGATCATCGCCACCGCGGCGACGCTGACCGTGGTCGAGCCGTGCAGCAACGGCCTCGGCTCCGATGCCTTCGCGCTGGTCTGGGACGGCGGCAAGCTGCACGGCCTGAACGCCTCGGGGCGCTCGCCGGCCGCATGGACGCCGAAGTACTTCGAGAAGTACAGCGGCAAGATGCCCGAGCGGGGCGTCGATGCGATCACCGTTCCGGGCTGCATCTCCGCCTGGAAGATGCTGCACGACAAGTGGGGCAAGCTGCCGTTCGCCGATATCCTCGAGCCGGCGATCCGCTATGCGCGCGACGGCTACCTCGTGACCCCGACCATCGCGAAGCTGTGGGCACAGTCGGTCGATGAACTGCAGACCTACCCGGGCTGGAAAGACGGCTTCATGCCGAGCGGCCGTGCGCCCAAGGCCGGCGAACTGTTCCGCTATCCCGACCAGGCACGCACGCTCGAGCTGATCGGCAAGACCGGCGGCGAAGCCTACTACCGCGGCGAACTCGCCGAGAAGATCGCCGCCTGGATCAAGCAGAACGGCGGCGTGATGGACGTGTCCGACCTGGCCGCACACGAGGCCAACTGGGTCGAGCCGATCCACATGGACTACAAGGGCTACCGGCTGCACGAGATCCCGCCCAGCGGCCAGGGCATCGGCGCGCTGATCTCGCTGGGCATCCTCGGCTACCTGAACCCCGGGCAGTTCGCCTGCGACTCGGCCGACCACGTGCACATGCAGATCGAAGCGATGAAACTCGCCTTCGCCGACATGTACCAGTATGCGGCAGACCCGGCGGCAATGAAGGTCACGCCCGCGCAGATGCTCGACTCGACCTACCTGCAGGAGCGCAGCCGCCTGATCGACATGACCCGCGCGAAGGATCCGGGCCATGGCGACCTGCCGCGCGGCGGCACCGTGTACCTGACCGCGGCCGACCAGTCCGGCATGATGGTGTCGTTCATCCAGTCGAACTTCAAGGGCTTCGGTTCGGGCGTGGTGGTGCCGGGCACCGGCATCAGCCTTCAGAACCGTGGCTGGGGCTTCAAGCTCATCAAGGGCCACGCGAACGAGGTCGGCCCGCGCAAGCGTCCGTTCCACACGATCATCCCTGGATTCATCACGAAAGACGGAAAGCCGGCGATGAGCTTCGGCGTGATGGGCGGCTCGATGCAGGCCCAGGGCCACTCGCAGATGGTGCTGCGCGCCGCCGACTACGGCCAGAACCCGCAGGCGATGGCCGACGGCCCGCGCTGGCGCGTCGACGACGGCCTGAAGGTCGGGCTGGAGCATTCCTTCCCGGCCGATGTCGTGGAAGACCTGCGCAAGCGCGGCCACCAGATCACCGTCACCGAGCGTGGCTCGACCGACTACGGCCGTGCACAGATCATCCAGAAGCTGGACGACGGCTACTGCGCCGGCTCCGAACCCCGCTGCGACGGCCAGGCCGTCGGCTTCTGACCCCAAACCCGGGTCAGACACGGTTTTCCCGATGCGTGCCTGACCCTGGCGCCCGACCGCGGAGTCAAAACCCGGGTCAGACACGGTTTATTCAAACCCGTGTCTGACCCGGGTTTTGTTGTGCTTCAGTT
>CAIQON010000389.1 GCA_903873475.1 uncultured bacterium | reverse complement strand
GCCTACGCCCTGCAGGACCAGGGCTACGATACGGTCGAGGCAAACCACAAGCTCGGCTGCGCGGCCGACCTGCGTGACTACACGGTCGGCGCGCGCATCCTGTTCGACCTCGGCGTACGTCGCCTGAAGCTGATGACGAACAATCCCGACAAGGTGCGCTCGGCCGAGGAGCAGGGCCTGATCGTGACCGAGCGCCGCCAGCTCGAGGTGCCCCCGCGTCCGGCCAACCGCCGGTACATGGAGACCAAGCAGGCGAAGTGCGGCCATCTGCTGTCGATGGTGGGCGAGGCGAACGATCCCGAAGGTACGACTGGCGGGAAGTGAGCGCAGGCATCGCCGGCCGCGCCGGTCGCGGCTGGATGCTGACGCGATCCTGATGCGGTGGCCGGTGCCCTGGGCGGCGTCCGGGTGTCGAATGGCCGTCGCGCGCCCGACCGGTGTGGCTATAATTTGCCACTCTGCGCACGGGCGCAGATTGCAGATTGCAGACGGCCACGGCGGCCCGGAAGGATGTGGCGATGATCACCATCAATCAATTGCTGGCCTCGAAGTCATCCGAGCTTTTCACCATCTCGGCCGATGACACGGTGACCACGGCGCTGGCGATCCTCTCGGCCCGGCGCATCGGTGCGCTGATGGTGATGGACGGAGAATCGCTGATGGGCATCCTGTCCGAACGCGATTGCGCGCTGAAGGTGGCGCTGCCCGGCCGCCGCGCCGAAGAGACGCGCGTCAGCGAGATCATGACGCACACCGTGATCACGGTGGCGCCGACGCAGCCCCTGGAAGACTGCATGCAGCTGATGACCGAGCGCGACATCCGCCACCTGCCGGTGATGGAAGCCGGCCGCGTGGTCGGGATGATCTCGATCGGCGACGTGGTGAAGGAGACGCTGAAGCAGCAGCGCTACCTGATCCAGCAGCTCGAGTCCTACATCCGCGGCGCCTACACCGGCGGGCTGCGCTGAGGTGACGGGCCGCCAGGGCCAGGCCGCTACGGTCGGGCCGTGGCGCCACCGGCGTGTTGCCGCCGGCGCCACGATCGGCCCATCCACTGCACCAGGTCATCGACGTAGGTGAACACGACCGGGATCACCAGCAGCGACAGCAGCGTGCCGGTGACCAGGCCGCCGATCACCGCGATCGCCATCGGCGACCGGAAGCTCGGGTCGACGCCGAGCCCGATCGCGATCGGCAGCATGCCCGCGCCCATGGCGATCGTCGTCATGACGATCGGCCGCGCACGCTTGCGGCAGGCATCCATCAGCGCCTCGAAGCGGCCCAGGCCGTGCTCGCGGCGCGCGATGATCGCGTAGTCGATCAGCAGGATCGAGTTCTTGGTCGTGATGCCCATCAGCATCACCAGGCCGATCAGGCTGGGCATCGAGAAGCTGCTGTCGGCCGCCAGCAGCGCGATGAAGGCACCGCCGATCGACAGCGGCAGCGCTGCGAGGATGGTCACCGGCTGGAAGAAATCCTTGAACAGCAGCACCAGCACGATGTAGATGCACAGCACGCCGGTGAGCATCGCCAGTCCGAAGCTCTCGAACAGCTCGGCCATGACCTCGGCGTCGCCGATCGTCGCTCGTGCCACCCCCGGCGGCAGCGCGGCGAGGCTCGGCAGCTTCTCGACGGCAGCCACGACGTCGCCGAGCGGCACGCTGTTGAGTTCGATCGACAGGTTCACGTTGCGCAGCCGGTCGTAGCGGTTGATGACCGCCGGCCCGCTCTCGATCGACAGGTCGGCGATCGAGTCGATGCGTATCGGCCCGCCACGGCCAGGCACGGTCAGCTGGCCCAGCAGTGCCAGGTCCTGCCGCGCCGCATCCGGCAGCCGCACCACGATCGGCACCTGCCGCTGCGCCAGGTTCATCTTCGGCAGCGCGAGGTCGTAGTCGCCGATCGTCGCGATGCGCAGCGTGTCGGCGATCGTGGTCGAATCGACGCCGGCGTCGGCGGCGCGCGCGAAGTCGGGCCGCACCACGAGTTCCGGGCGGATCAGGCTCGAACTGGAGGTGACGCCGCCGATGCGCGGGATGGACCGGATGTCGCGCTCGACCTCGCGCGCCGCGGCCAGCAGCGCGGCACCATCGTCGCCAGCCAGAACCAGCACGTACTTCTCGCCGGAGCTGCCCAGGCCGACGGTGACCCGCGCGCCCGGCAGTGCGCCCAGCCGGTCGCGCAGGTCTGCCTCGATCGACTGCTTGCTGACGCCGCTGCGCTCGCGCCGTGGCGTGATGTTGATGTTCAGCGTCGCCTTGCGCGCCTCGGCCGCGCCCGCCGGTACGAATGGATCGCCGCCGACGCTGCCACCGCCGACGGTCGTGTAGACGGTCTTCACGTGCGTGTTGCCGGTAACCAGCAGCCGGGCGTGCTCTGCCGCGGCGAAGGTGTCCTCGAAGCGCGAGCCGGGCGGCAGTTCGACCTGCACCTGCGTCTGCGACAGGTCGTCGGGCGGGATGAAGCCGGTGGGCAGCAGCGGGATCAGCGCGATCGATCCGGCGAAGAACAGTGCCGCGGCGACGGTCGTCGCCAGGCGGTGGCGCACGCACCAGGCGGCCGCACGCAGGTAGGTACGCATCAGGCGGCCTTCCGGGGGCGCCTTCTCCGGCGCGCGCAGCATGTAGGCGGCCATCATCGGCGTGAGCATGCGTGCGACGACCAGCGAGGCGAATACCGCGAGCGCGGCGGTCCAGCCGAACTGCTTGAAGAACTTGCCGGCGACGCCGCTCATGAAGGCGGTGGGCAGGAACACCGCCACCAGCGTGAAGGTGGTCGCGATCACGGCCAGGCCGATCTCGTCGGCGGCTTCCATCGCTGCCTGGTACGGCGTCTTGCCCATGCGCAGGTGGCGCATGATGTTCTCGATCTCGACGATCGCATCGTCGACCAGCACGCCGACCACCAGCGACAGGCTGAGCAGCGTGACGGTGTTGATCGTGAAGCCCAGCCACCACATGCCGAGGAAGGTCGGGATGGCCGACATCGGAAGGGCCACCGCCGAGACGAAGGTGGCGCGCCAGTCGCGCAGGAACAGCCAGACCACGATGACCGCCAGCAGGGCGCCTTCCATCAGCAGCCACATCGATCCTTCGTAGCTGTCCTGCACGAAGTCGACGAAGTTGAATGCCTCGGTGACGGTGATGTCCGGGTGGGCTGCCTTGAGCGTTTCGATGCGTTCGCGCACGCCACGGGCGACTGCGACCTCGCTCTCGCCGCGCGCCTTCGTCACCTCGAAGCCGACCACCGGGCGGCCGTCCAGCAGCGCAGCCGAGCGGCGTTCGCCGATCGTGTCGCTGACCTTCGCCAGCTGGTCGAGGCGTACCCGGCGCCCGCCTGCCAGCGAGATCTCGATCGCAGCCAGCTCCTCGGCCGAGCGCACGGTGGCGAGCGTGCGCACCGCCTGCTCGCCACCCCCGAGGTCGATGCGGCCGCCGGACAGCTCGCGCTGCAGCTGGCGCAGCCCGCGCGACACCTCCGCCGCCGTCGCGTCCAGGGCGATCAGCCGCGCCGGGTCGAGTTCCACGCGTACCTCGCGCGCCACGCCCCCGACCCGAGCGACGCCGCCGACGCCACGCACTGCGAGCAGGGCCTTCGAGGCCTCGTTCTCGACGAACCAGGACAGTGCCTCCTCGTCCATGCGCGACGATGCCACGGTGTAGGTGAGGATCGGCATGCCCGAGATGTTCAGCTTCGAGATCACCGGGTCGCGCAGGTCGGCGGGCAGGTCCGCGCGTATCCGGTTCACCGCGTCGCGCGTCTCGTCGAGCGCCTCCTGCACCGGCTTCTCGAGGCGGAACTCGACGCTGATGGTGACGGTGCCATCCTGCAGCGTCGAATAGATGTGCTTCACGCCCTGCACGCTGGCGACCGAGTTCTCGATCTTGCGCGCGACCTCGGTCTCGAGCTGGCCAGGGCCGGCGCCCGGCAGCGAGGCACTGACGATGATCGTCGGCAGCTCGATGTCCGGGAAGTTCTGGATCTTCATCGCCTTGAAGCCGGCGAGCCCGGCGAGGGTGAGCATCACGAACAGCATCACCGTCGGGATGGGATTGCGGATCGACCATGCCGAGACGTTCATTTCGGCGTTCCGGCCGTGGCACCCGCCTTCGCAGCACCCGCCTTTGCGCCATCCCTGGCCGGCCCGTCTGCGATGCGCACGAGGTCGCCGTCGGCGAGGAAGGCCACGCCGCTGCGCACGACACGCACGCCCTCGGCAAGACCGCGCAGCACCTCGATCCGGTCTCCTTCGCGCCGGCCGGTGTCGATTTTCACCTGCGCCACCCGGCCATCGTCGCCGATGCGGTAGGCATAGGTGAAGCCTTCGCGCAGCAGCACTGCAGACTGCGGCAGGGTCAGTGCGCGGCTGGCGCCCATGTCGATCTCGCCGCGCACGAACATGCCCGGTCGCAGCAGCGTCGGTGCAGGCTTCAGGTCGACGTACACCAGCGCGTTGCGCGAGGTGCCGTCGACCGTCGGGCCGACGATGCGCACCCGGCCCTCCACCGTGTCTCCGGCCGGCGTCACGACCTTCACCACCTGGCCCGCGCGTACCCGGTGCAGCTGTGCGGCCGGCACCTCGCCGCGCCATTCCAGGCGGCCCTGGCGGATCAGCCGGAACAGTTCCTGGCCTGGCACCGAGATGGCCCCGACCGTGGCGGTACGCGAGGAGACGATGCCATCGTCCGGAGCCTCGATGCGCGTATGCCTGAGCCGCAGCTCCTGCGACTGCACCTGGGCGCGGGCTGCGTCCACCCGTGCCTTTGCGGTTGCCTCGGCAGTCAGGAGCTGGCCGACCTGCTGGCTCGAGAGGGCGCCGCTCGCCTGCACCTGGCGTGCGCGCTCGGCATTGGCCCTCGCTTCCGCAAAGGAGGACTCTGCCTCGGCCAGCGTCGCGCGCTGCAGCGCGAGTTCGGCCTGTACCGTCTCGGCGGAGAACGCTGCGAGCAGCATGCCGCGGCGCACGGTATCGCCGACGTTGACCTGCACCTCGGTCAACCGCAGCCCGCTCACTTCGCTGCCGATCACCGATTCCTGCCAGGCCGCGATGTTGCCGTTGGCGCCGATGCGCATCTGCAGTTCGCGCACTTCGGGCAGCACCGTCTCGACGGTCAGCGACGGGCGCTGGCCGGTGGCTTTGCCCGGCGCCTTCTCGGCGGCTTCGCCCGGTGCCACGGCCGATGCGGCAAGCACGGCTGCGCACAGCGCGAG
This sequence comes from uncultured bacterium, assembly GCA_903873475.1. GTDB lineage: Bacteria > Pseudomonadota > Gammaproteobacteria > Burkholderiales > CAIKXV01 > CAIKXV01. The sequence continues at coordinate 19,180 of CAIQON010000389.1, read as the reverse complement.
CGCGGCGCCGGCGTTGCGCAGCAACCTGCTGCGCCCGGGTGATAGGGCCCGGTTGCCGGGGATGGTACCTGGGACGGTGCCTGGGACGGGGAGGGGGCTGCTCATCGCGAAGCTCCGGAGGACGGGCGAACCAGCGGCGGCGGGGATTCCCAGCCACCGCCGGCTGCCCGGTAAAGGGAAATCCATGCCAGCAGACGGTCGCGGCGCAGCTCGGCGAGTGCGGTGTCGGCCTGCACGGCGGTACGACGCGCATCTTCGAGCTCGACCAGGTTGCCCAGGCCAGCCCGGTAGCGCACGCCGGCCGCATCGAACGCCTGCCGGTAGCCGGCCGAGGCGACCAGGGCCGACTGTTCCCGCTCGTCTGCATCGGCCAGGCGCAGCAGCGCCTCTTCGACCTCGCGCACCGCGATGCGGACCCGCTCGCGGTAGGCGGCCTCGGCTGCGGCGTAGGCCACGCGTGCTGTTTCGACGTTCGCCGCGCGCCTGCCTGCATCGAACAGCGGGATGTTCAGCGTCGGGCCGATCGACCAGGTGGTCGCGCTGACGGTCACGCCGCCGGCTTCCGAGCGCAGCGGGCCGATGCTGCCGGCGAGTGACAGGCTCGGGTAGCGCGCGGCCTCGGCCTTGCCGATGTCGGCGCTCGCAGCCGCGAGTTCGCGCTCCAGCGCGGCCAGGTCCGGACGCTGGCGCAGGACCTCCGCCGGCAGGCGATCCACCCGGAAGCGCTGCGGCTGCGGCAGGCGCGCGCTCGCCGGGGCGAGCCGCGTGCGCAGCGCGGGCTCGTCGCGTGCGGTCAGCACGACCAGTGACTTGAGCAGCAGCTCGCATTCGGTGCGCTGCCGCGACAGCCGGTTCGCGGCATCTGCGGCGCTCGCGCGCGCCAGTGCAACGGTCGAGGGCGCCTGCAGCCCCGCGCTGCCGGTGATCGCGGTGAGCCGGGCGGTCTCGCCGCGCGAACGTGCATCGTCTTCGCTGAGTTCCAGCTGGCGTTCGCAGTGGCGCAGCCCGACATAGGCATTGCCCACTTCGGCGGCGAGGGCGACCTGCGCATCCTGCCACTGCGCTTCCCGGGCGAGCAGGCGAGCCACGGCGCCTTCCCGGCTGCGCGCGATCGCACCGAACAGGTCGATCTCCCAGCTCGACTGCGCCTGTGCCTGCGCCAGCGTGCGCAGGATCACCGGCCCGCCGAAGGTGACTGCGCTGCGGCTTGCCGCGATGCCGACGTCGACGTTGGGCAGCAGCCGCGCCTGCGCCGCCGACAGGTCGCTGCGCGCCTGCGCGATGCGCAGCGCGGCCTGGGCGAGCGTGCTGCTCGCCCCCTGTGCTGAATCGATCAGTTCCGCCAGTAGCGGGTCGTCGAACTGCTGCCACCAGCCGCGCAGCAGTTCGCCGCTCGCTGCGCGGACCTCCGCCGGCGGTGCCGACGCGCCCGGCAGGGACGGCGCATCAGCCGCGGACGGTGCCGGCTTCGGCAGCCATCCCACCTGCCAGCGCGCGGGCGGAGCAGCCTCGCCCGACGGACCCCGGTAGTCGGGGCCGACGGGGAAGGGGGCTGCGCATCCGGCCACCAGGGCCGCCAGCGGCAGCAGCATCGCGCTCGACCGATACGCGCCCACCTTCATCGCGCACCCCGGCGGCGCGCAGGCCTCGGCTTTGCGGCGCGGCGCCGGCGCTCGGCTTCGATCATGGCCAGCGCGCCCTCGGCGAGCCGATCGGCGAGCGCATCGATCGCATCCGGCCCGTCCATCACCTCCGGTGCGATCGCCTGCACGATGTCCTGCGCCACGAAGAAATGGATGCCCATGCCGATGATCGCGAAGACCAGCCGTTGCAGTTCGAGGTCGGGCTCGTGCAGGCCGAACTCGGCGCACAGGACGCGCAGCACGCCCTCGTGCTGGGGCCGCAGCTCGTTGTCGATCATCTCCGCCCATAGCCCGGTCGGCTCGACGATCTCGCGGAAATGCAGGCGGATCACCTGCTGCGTCGCTTCGCCCTGCTTCAACGGCGTGAGCAACTCGCGGAAGAAACCGTGCATCAGCTCCGGCAGCGGCACCGTGCCCGGCTCGGGCATCGCGCCCTGGCACTGTTCTCCCAGTGGTTCGAAGAAGGCCGCACGGTACAGGCCGGCCTTGTCGCCGAAGTAGTAGCCGACGGCGGAGACGTTGGCGCCGGCTGCCCGTGCGATGTCGCGCACGCTGGTGCGTTCGAAGCCGCTGGCGGCGAACAGGCGCAATGCGGCGTACAGCAGCCGTTCGCGGGCCTGTGCGCCATCGGAACGGGCGGCCACGGTCGGTGGGGACACGATCGACTCCGGATCTGGTTCAAACAGTTGTTTGAACTTTATTCAAACAACTGTTTGAAGTCAATCGATTGCGCCTGACCAGCCAGTTGCGTGCCGCGCTGTCCCCAGCCGCGGAAACGCGGAAGGCCGCTCAGAACCGCCGGATCAGCGTCATGCGTTCGCCGTCGCGCTGCATCTCGACGCGGTTGAGGAAGCTCATGCCGAGCAGGATCACCGGCAGGTTGTCGCCTTCGTGCACCGAGGCGTCGACATTCGACAGCGTGATCTCGCCGATACGTACGCTGGCCAGGGTCACCCGGTACACCGGCACCGTGCCGTTGGCGGTCGAGGTCAAGCCACGCTGGCCCTGCGCGAAGTTGATGCCGAGCCGCCGCGCGGTGGCGTTCGACATCGAGATGAAGGTCGCGCCAGTGTCGACCAGTACCTTCGCCGTCGAGCCGTTGATCTCGGCATTCGCCCAGAAATGCCCGCGGCCGTCAGAGAGGAGGATGGCCTGCTGCCGGCCGGCGGTGGAGCGCTGTGCAGCGATCGATTGCCCGATCGACAGGGTCTCGAGCCGGCCGTTGATCTCGACCACCGCCTGCTGGCTGTTCGCCGAGACCAGACGTACGCCCTCCGGCGTCGCCTGCCCTGCCTTCAGCGTGCGCGGATTGCCGCCGTTGATCACCAGCACCGCGCTGTCGGAGAAAAGGCCGATCACGTTCACGTCGACGCGAGCGGGCTGTGCCGACGCTGCACCGCAGACCCAGGGCAGCAGCAGGGACAGCAGCACCACCTGCCACGCGCGGGGCAGCCGGTTGCGCGCGGGTGAGACAGCCGGCACCCGTGGCCCGCACGGGCCCGGCCTGTCGGCGTGCAGGCGTGCGATGCCTCTGGATCGATCGGCTACCATGGCGTTCCTGGAGGACAGTTGCATGAAAGCGGTTGCGATTTTCCGTCATGCCCGTACCGAGGGGCCGGGTCATTTTGCCACGTTCCTCGATGCCCACCGGATTCCCTGGACGATCATCGCCATCGACCAGGCGGAGACGGTCCCGGCAGACCCCTCGGCGTTCTGCGGGCTCGCCTTCATGGGCGGTCCGATGAGCGTCAACGATCCACTGCCCTGGATCCCGCCCACGCTGGAACTGATCCGCCGGGCGGTTGCCGCCGACATCCCGGTGATCGGCCATTGCCTTGGCGGCCAACTGATCTCGCGCGCCCTCGGCGGCGTGGTCAGCCGCAATCCGGTGAAGGAGATCGGCTGGAGCGAGGTGGCCATCGAAGCGACGCCGGCGGCAGCGCACTGGTTCGGCAATCGCGCATCCTTCCTGTCGTTCCACTGGCACGGCGAGACCTTCACCATTCCGCCCGGTGCGACCCGGCTGGCGTCCAGCCAGTGGTGCCCGAACCAGGTCTATGCGCTCGGCCCCCACCTGGGCATGCAGTGCCACGTCGAGATGACCGAACAGATGGTGCGTGCCTGGGCGCGTGGCGGCTGGCGCGAGATCGCCGACAACGCGGTGCCGTCGGTGATGTCGGGCGCAGCGATGCAGGATGACCTGCAGGCAAGGGTCGCGGCGCTGCACGAGGTGGCCGACGGCCTCTACACCCGCTGGATCGCCGGGCTGAAAGCCTGACCGGCAGCGCCCGGCTCAGTCGCGGAAGTTCTCGAACTGCACCGGATAGTCGGTGATGCTCTTCTTCACCAGCGCGATGGCTTCCTGCAGGGTGTCGCGCTTGGCCCCGGAGACCCGCACTGCATCGCCCTGGATGCTGCCCTGGACCTTCATCTTGCTGTCCTTGAGCAGTTTCACGATCTCCTTGGCGCGCGGGGCTTCGATGCCGGTGCGCACCTTGACCACCTGCTTGGCCTTGTTGCCGCCCACCTTCTGCAGGTCACCGTTCTCGAGGCAGCGGATGTCGACGCCGCGCTTCGTGAGTTTTCCGATCAGGACATCGCGCACCTGCTCGACCTTGAACTCGTCATCGGCGAACAGCGTGAGCGTCTTCTCTTTCTCGTTCCACTCGACGCGCGCGTCGGAGCCCTTGAAGTCGAAGCGGTTGGTGATTTCCTTGTTGGCCTGGTCGAGGGCGTTGTTCACCTCGACCTGGTTCACTTCCGAGACGATGTCGAACGAGGGCATGGCGGCAGGGGGTATCTTCGGGTGAGGATGGCAACATTGTAGCGTCAGGGCCTGCCCGTCGCCGGATCGAGGGCGCGGCCCCGCGCGGGCACGACCGCGATCGCGATGACTGGTTCGTCGAGGGCAATGACGCCGAGCGGCTCGACCGCCGCCGTACCCAGGTCCAGCCGATAGAGTTCGCTGCGGGTGCCCCGCGATACGCAGAGCAGCGCCTGCCGCGTGCCGGCGGCGCCAAGGGACAGGGGGCCGCTGCCGAGGTCGATCGTCAGCGTGCCGATCGCGTAGACGTCCCCGCTTTCCGGGGGAGCAGCCTCGAGTGCGCGTCGCGGCGAACCCTGGGTGACCAGCGTGCGTGCGTCCCGGTCGATCGCATATTGCGTCGTGGTGGCTGGCCGCCGGCTGCTGCCCGGCGTGTACACGATCGCAGCCGCTGCCAGGCGCGGCACCTGCCTCTGGTTGAATTCGCCTTCCGCGTAGCCCAGCGCGCGGTCGGACTGCACCCCGGCGGCAGCGGGGTCGCCATCCACGGCCAGGCCAGTGTCCGGGTCCAGGCGAAGGTTGTAGCCGCCGGTGGTGACCAGCCGGATACGATCGGTGCCCGGATCGAGTGCGAAGCCGATATCGTCGAGTACGAGGGCGCTCATGCCACCCGGCCCCACGCGGGTGGCGATCGCCGTTGCCGGGTCGATCCGGTAGAACTGACCAGCGGTGCCGAGCGCATAGAGCCTGCCGTCCGCCGGACGGAAATCGAGCCCCGCGACCTGTTCACCCTGGTGCATCCCGACGATCGCGCGTTCGCTGGCAACGCGGGAGGGTGATGCCGGATCGAGGTGGAGCAGCCGGTTCGATGGCGTGACAGCGAACACCGTCTCGTGCGCCCCCCCCTCGATTGGCAGGCCTGCACAGCCTGACAGCAGGGCGCACAGCAGTGCGGCATGCAGCGCGCAGCGTACGGCGGATGCCATGGAATCTCCCGGACGGAAACGACAGGCAAAGATACGCCGAGTTCGCGTGGCAGGTAAGGCGATCGAAGCGCCGCCGGATCCTGTGGCCCCGCGGTCAGTCGAACAGCGTGCGATTGAGGCCGACGCTGCTGGCGGCGGTGCCGGTACCTGCAAGGTTGGCGGCAGTGGCCGGTACCAGGCCACCGATGCGCACGCCGAGCAGCCGCAGGCGCCGCTCCAGCGGCACGCGCCTGAGACACTCGCCGGCGGCACGCCGGATCATCCGCGCATCCTGTGTCGGACGGTCGATCGTGCGGTCGCGGGTGACCTGGGTGAAGTCGTCGTAACGCAGCTTCAGGCCGATCGTGCGCCCGGCGTAGCCCTTGCGCGCGAGGTCGCCAGCCAGCCGCTCGCACAGTTCGGTGAACAGGGACGACAGTTGCGCGCGGTCGCGCACCGGATGCAGGTCGCGCTCGAACGTGGTTTCACGGCTGATCGACTTCGGTTCGCTGAAGGTGACCACCGGTCGATCGTCGCGCCCGTGCGCGGCCTCGTGCATCCAGAGCCCGTAGCTGCGGCCGAAGTGTTCGACCAGCCATCCCGGGTCGGCGGCCGCGAGTTCGCCGATGGTGCGGATGCCCAGTGCCTCGAGCTTCGCGCCGGCCTTCGGCCCGATGCCGTTCACCTTGCGTACCGCCAGCGGCCAGATGCGGGACGGCACCTCGCCGGCGGTGATCACGGTGATGCCGCCCGGCTTGTCGAGGTCGGAGGCGATCTTTGCCAGGAGCTTGTTCGGCGTCACGCCGACCGAGCAGGACAGCCCGGTGGCGGCGCGCACCGCAGCCTGTATCTCGACGGCCAGCGCCCGGGCCGCGGGCCAGGGATCCGGCTGCCCCGCGAACCGTGCGGTGAAGTCGATGTAGATCTCGTCGATGCCCCGGTCCTCGATCTCGGGTGCCAGCAGGCGCACCGCGTCCTTGAAGCGGCGCGAGTACATCCGGTAGCGCTCGAAGTCCGCCGGCAGCAGCAGCGCATCGGGTGCCAGCCGTGCGGCCTTCATCAGCCCCATGCCCGAGTGCACGCCCAGCGCCCGTGCCTCGTAGGTCGCCGTGGTGATCACGCCGCGCCCGGCGTAGTCGCGCAGGACCGGGACGGTACCGGCATCCACCGGATCGCCCACGCCGGGCTCGCTGGCGGGCGCGATGCGGCGACGGCCTCCGATCACGACCGGTCGTCCGCGCAGCGCGGGGTGGCGCAGCAGTTCCACCGACGCGTAGAACGCGTCCATGTCCAGGTGCGCGACCACGCGGCCGGCTCCGTCCGGGCTGCCGGTTGCCTCAGGCATCCTGCCGGCCGGCGGGCGTACCCGCCGGTGCTGCAGATCCGGGACGCCGGTCGGCGAACACCCAGGGTGCAGCGAGGATCAGCACGCCGCCGACCAGGTCGGGCGCGCGCAGTTCCGCCGCGCCGGCGAGCCAGGACGACCCCGATGCCACGAGCACCTCGGTGAGCATGACCACTGCCGTCACGTTGGCAGGCAGGCGCGCGGCCCCGTACTGCAGCCCGAGGTTGGCGAGCAGGAACAGCGCGGACCACAGCGCGAGCGTGGCCAGTGCGCCGCTCGCGCCCAGCACCGGCCAGCCGATGGCGCCGCCCGCCGACAGCAGCGCGGCTGCGGCCACGGGCAGAACCACTGCGCCGCACAGCATCGACAGCGTGCGCGCCGCTTCGCCGCTCGATGCCAGCTTGCGCAGCGCGACGTTGTTGAACGCGAACGCCACGCCGCCGGCGATGGCCATCCAGTCGGCGAGGCTGCGCGGCACCGGAACGCCCATGCCGGGTTCGTACAGCACCAGCATCGCACCGAGGAAGCCGATGGCGATGCGCGCGATCGCGCGTCCGGTGAACGGCTCTCCGAGCAGCCAGCGCGCGAGCAGCACCGCCCAGATCGGCATCAGGTAGAACAGCAGCACGACGCGCACCACGTCGCCGATCGCCACTGCGCTGTTGAAAAGCGCATTGGTAAGGCCCGAGGCCAGCGCCAGCCAGAGCAGGCCGGTGCCCTGCAGGCATTCGCGCAACGCGGCCGGGCGTGCCGCCGCCAGCGCGATGGCAGCCAGTGCGTAGATCACGCCGGTCGCCCAGAGCGGATGGATGCCATCGCCGGACAGCGACCGGAAGGGGATCCAGGACAGGCCCCAGACCGAGGAGTTGACGAGCAGGCCGGCAACGGCGAGCCAGAGAGCGGACTTCATGGCGCGAGGGTACCGCGCCGGGCACCCGTTGCAGCCGTTTCGGCTACAGTCGGCGGCACGATGGTTCAGACGACACGCCCGCAGCAGCAACGGCCGCGATGATCGACCTCGCCCGGATCGGCTCGCTGGCGGTCGAGGTGATGCTGCCCCTGTCGCTGCTCGTCGCGGCCGGCGGCCTCTGGCCGCGCTGGTTTCCGGACACCCCGGTCGAATGGCTGCGCAACCAGCTGTCGCGGCTGACGATGTACCTGTTCTACCCGGCGATCCTGTTCTCGGTGGCGATGGTCACGCCGATCAGCCGTGAACTGCTCGCCGTCCCGCTGGTGACCGCGCTCGCCGCAGCGGTCGGCGGGCTGTGCGCCTGGGCGCTGCTGTATCGCACCCGGTTCGGCGCACGGCTGCCGCGGCGCACGCGCGCGGTGCTGGTGATCGGCGCGATGTTCGGCAACACCTTCAACATCGGCGTGCCGGTGCTGCTGTTCCTGCATGGCGAGGGCGCGCTGCGCTACGCAGTGTTCAACGACATGCTGATGGTGATGCCGCTGGTATGGAGCCTCGGCGTGTGGATCTGCACCCGGCTGGGCGTCGACCGGCCCGAAGCGGCACCCGCGCAGGGCCATGCACCACGCCCGAACGTGTTCACCGTGATGATGTCGATGCCGCCGATCTGGGCATTCATCGCCGGTGCCACGCTGCAGCAGACCGGGCTGGTCTACGAGCCGGTGGTCAGCGCCGCGCGCATGATCGGCCAGCCGACGATCCCGGTGATGCTGTTCGTGCTCGGCCTGACCATCCCGTGGCATGCGCTGACCCCGAAGCGCGAAGTGCTGGCGGCCACCGCGATCAAGCTGCTGGTGGTGCCGGTCGTGGCGTGGGCGCTCGGGCCGCTGTTCTTCGCGGCGCCGGGCGATGCCCAGTACTCGGCCACCGTACTGGCTGCCGTGCCGGGCATGCTGACCCTGCTGATGCTGGCCGATCGCTTCGACCTCGATGCGCCCGAGGCCGCGCTGTTCATCGGCTGGAGCACCATCGTGTTCTGGCTCACGCTGCCGGTGCTGCTGGGGCTGGGCGTCGTGCGTTGATCACCTCAAGCGCCGCCTTGTGCGCATCGATGCCAGTCGGCAGACCGGCATAGAGCGTGACCATCAGCAGCACCTCGCGTACTTCATCCGGGGTGGCGCCATTGTTCAGCGCACCGTTCACATGCACCTTGAGCTCGTTAGGCTTGTTCAGCGTTGCGGTGATGCCGACCATCGCCAGGCTGCGTGCCTTCATGTCGAGCTGCGGCCGGCTCCAGATGTCGCCGTACGAGTAGGCGTTGATGATGTGCTGCAGTGGTTCGCCGAACTCGCCGAGTTCGCCCATCCGCCGCGCCACGGTCTCGGCACCGAAGAGCTTTTGCCGCAGTGCCAGTCCGCGCTGGTAGAGGTCGTCAAGGGTCATTGCGTGTCTCCGTCTTCTGGGGGTGTCGTGTCCCTGCATGTGTCCCGGCGGTTGTCGCCGGGCCCGCCAGGCCGCCTTGCACCGGGCGGCGCGGGCAGCGTAGGATGCAGCAAAAGGCATTACACAACTACAAGCCCGATTTCCCCAGGAGGAGGTCAGCATCATGCGTACGTCCCTGTCCACTGCAGGCGTTGCGCTCGCCGGCACGGCTGTCGTCGCCTGCCTGGCGCTGGCCGGCGCTGCGGGAAGCGCTGCCGCACAGTCGTTCCCGACGAAGCCGATCCGCGTGGTTGTGCCGTTCCCGCCCGGAGCGGGGCCTGACCAGCTGGCACGGCTGCTGTCCGTGCCGATGCAGGAGGTACTTGGCCAGCCGCTGGTGGTCGAGAATCGCGCCGGCGCGCAGGGCACGATCGCGGCCACCGACGTCGCGCGCGCGAACCCGGACGGCCACACGCTCCTGATGGGCACCAACACCACGCAGGCGGCCAATGTCGGGCTCTTCAAGAAGCTCGCCTACGACCCGCTGAAAGACTTTGCCTATGTTGCGCGGCTTGCGCAGACGTCGCTGATCCTCGCGGTGCGATCGGACTTTCCCGCCACCAGCGCGAAGGAGTTCATCGCGCTGGCGAAGGCGAAGCGGGGCGAGCTCTCGGGCGGCTTCGGCTCCGGCGGTGCGCAGGTTTCGCTCGGTCTGCTGCGCTCGCTCGGCGGCATCGAGTTCGTCGAGGTGCCGTACAAGGGAATCCCGATCGCCGTTGGCGAAGTGGTCGGCGGGCAGATCGCGTTCACCTTCACCGACTTCACCGCCGGCATCGGCCAGTGGAAGGCTGGCCGGCTCAAGCTCCTCGGTGTCACCTCGCGCAATCGGTCGGCGCTGGCGCCCGAAGTGCCGGCGCTCGCGGAGGATCTGCCTGGCTTCGAGATCACGATCTGGTGGGGGCTGATGGCGCCCGCCGGTACGCCGCGCGATACCGTGCAGCGCCTGTCCGATGCCGCGATCAGCGCGCTCAACCGGCCGGATGTACGACAGCGGCTGGCGGGCCTCAGCGTCGATCCGGCCGCCATGGGGCCGGACGATTTCACGAAGTTCGTCGGGGTCGAGGTGCCGCGCTGGGTGAAGCAGATCCGGGATGCGGGGATACTGCCGGAGTAATCCGCCCTGGCCGCCGCTCCCCGCATCCCTGCCGGGGGGGCACCCAGGCACCCGACCCGAGCGCCCATGACCATCATCGATGCACACCACCATATCTGGCGCCATGCCCATACGCCGTGGTTGAACGGTCCGGCCCTGCCGCGCATCTTCGGCGACTATGAAGCGCTCCGGCAGGACTATCTCGCGCAGGACTTCATCGACGACGTGGTGCCACAGGGCGTCGTCTCCTCGGTCTACATCCAGGTGAATGTCGGGCCGGGTGACGAGGTGGCAGAGATCGAATGGGTCGCGTCGGTCGCGCGCGAGCACGGCTTTCCGCAGGCGAGCGTGGGTTATGCCGACCTGGCGGGCGCGCAGGTCGGCGCCACGCTCGACCGGCTGCAGGCAGCCGGAAACCTGCGCGGCATCCGCCAGCAACTGCACTGGCACGAAAACCCGGCCTACCGCTTCGCCGCGCGGCCCGACCTGATGAACGATGCCGCCTGGCGTGCCGGCCTGCGCGAGGTCGAGGCGCGCGGGCTGCTGTTCGAGCTGCAGGTGTTCGCCTCGCAGATGGCCGATGCCGCCGCGCTGGCGCGCGAATTCCCCGCCGTGACCTTCGTGCTGCTGCACGCCGGGATGCTCGAGGACCGCTCGTTGGCTGGAATGGCTGCGTGGCGCAGCGGCATGGCAGCGCTCGCCGCCTGCCCGAACGTGCATGTGAAGCTGTCCGGCCTGGGCACCTTCGAGCGTGCCTGCTCGAAAGCCCTCTGGCGGCCGGTGGTCGAGGAGACGGTCGCGCTGTTCGGCGCGCGACGCTGCCTCTACGGCAGCAATTTCCCGATCGAGCGCATGTGGACCACCTATGACCGGCTGGTCGGCGTGATGGACGAATGCCTCGCGCCACTGGACGCGCTGGAGCGGCAGGCGATCTTCCACGACAATGCGCAACGGCTCTATCGCCTGTGACAGAAAGGTCCGATGCAATGATCGACTCGGCCATCGTGGGCCTCGGCCGCTGGGGACGCGGCCATGTGAAATCGATGCAGATGGCTGGCGATGCCAGGCCGCTGCGTTTCGTGCGCGCGATCGACCCGGTGCTCGATGCGCACCGCGCGTTCGCCGACGAACACGGCATGCAGCTGTCGGCCAGCCTCGACGACGCGCTGGCCGACCCGAAGATCCGCGCGATCGTGCTGTGCACGCCGCACTCGCTGCACCGGCCCCAGGTGGAAGCCTGCGCGCGCGCCGGCAAGGCGGTGTTCTGCGAGAAGCCGCTGGCACTGAACCTAGAGGATGCACGCGCGATGATCGATGCCTGCCGGCAGGCGAAGGTGCCGATGGGGGTCGGCCACCTGCGCCGGTTCTGGCCGTCGACCGAGGCGGTGAAGCAGGCGATCGTGGCTGGCGAGATCGGCGAACTGCTGCATGTGGAAGGCCACTTCAGCAACGAGCATTCGAACAACGTGGTCGGCGGCTGGCGTGAGTCGCCCGCCGAGTCTCCCGCTGCCGGCCTGACCGGCGCCGGGCTGCATATCGTCGACGCGTTCACGCTGCTGGTCGGTCCGGCGCTGTCGGTGCATGCGCACGTGGTCGAGCGCAAGCCGCCGCCGGCCCCGCTCGACACCATCGCCGCGCTGTACCGGCTCGACGCCGGCGGCGGCCGCCAGGTCAGCGGCATGTTCGCCAGCGTGCGCGCGTCGCCGCTCTACTGGCGCATCCATGCATTCGGCTCGCGCGGGTCGATCGAGGCGCTGGGCGAACATGAAGTGGTGCGCCATGCGAGCGGCGTCGCGCCGGTGCGCACCACGCTGCCGCCGCGCGAAGCGATGCGCCACCAGCTCGAGGCATTCGCACGCGCGGTGCGCGGCGAGGCCGAGTATCCGATCCCGTTTTCCGACCTGCTCGCCACCGTCGCCTCGTTCGAGGCCACGGTGAAGTCGGTCGAGACATCCCTTACGATCGAAGTCACCCGTACCTGAGGAAATGCCATGGTCCCGTTCAGCCGCCAGATGCCCACCGTCATCCGTCCCTCGCAGATCGGCACCGACGTCACCTACGAGCCGCCGCTGCGCATCGGCTTCGGCATCAGCGACAAGACCGTCGATGGGTCGAATGCGACCATGGGCCGCACGATCCTGCCCGCCGGCGCGAAGCCGAACCCCACTCACTACCACTCGGTGAACGATGTCTGCTGGTACATCCTGCACGGGCGCATCCGCGCCTACTTTTCGCGCAGCGACGGCACCGACCGCAAGGAAGTGATCCTCGAGGGCGGCGACTTCGTCTACATCCCGAGCGGGGCGATCCACGTGATCTCGAACGCCTCCGAGACCGAAGATGCCGGGCTGATCTTCTGCTACATCGGCGTCGGCAACACCGATGCGGCGGAGACGGTGTGGATTGAGCGGCAGTCGGAGGTGGGGCGGCGGGTGGCGGGGGAGTAGCAGGCGCGATGCCTGCTACGGCATGATCTCCCCGCCGTTCGGATGCAGCAGCTGCCCGCAGTAGTAGCGCGCCTCTTCGCTCGCCAGGAACACGAACGCCGGGGTCATGTCTTCGGGCGTGCCCAGCCGCTTCAGCGGCAGGCTGGCGGCATGCGCGGCCTTCACGTCCTCGGGCAGCGGGTCGAAGCCGGTGTCCACCAGCCCCGGCGACACGCCGTTGACCAGGATGCCGTGCGGCGCGAGTTCCTTCGCCAGCGCACGGGTGAACGCGATCACGCCACCCTTCGCGGTGGAGTAGGCAGTGTAGTTCTCGCGCCCGATGTAGCCCAGCTGTGAGCACACGGTGATGATCCGTCCCTGCTTCGCCGGGATCATGTGCCGCGCCGCCTCGCGGCCGACCAGGAAGCTGCCGCGCAGGTGCACGCTCATCATCCGGCCCCAGTCGTCGAGCGTCATTTCCGTGATCGGTTGCGGGCGCTGGATGCCGGCGTTGGACACCACGATGTCGATGCCGCCCCAGCCCGTGGCGACAGCGGCGAACGCGGCGGTCACGGCCGCCTCGGACGTGACGTCGCAGCGCAGTGCCAGCGCGCGACGGCCGAGCCGTTCGATCTCGTCCACGAGGGAGTGCGCCTCCGGTTCGCGGTCGATCCAGGCGAACGCGACATCTGCACCCTCGGCCGCATAGGCCAGCGCCACTGCCCGCCCGATGCCGGTGTTGCCACCGGTGATCAGCGCGCGCTTGCCGTTCAGTCGTTGCAATCCGGTCTGCATGGTGGGCATCCGCTCAGAGTACGAGGCAGGCGTCCTCGAACTGGAACCGCGGGTTGCGCGGAAACAGTTTCGACGGGTCGCCATGCCCGAGGTTGCACAGGAAGTTCGAGCGCCAGGTGGTGCCGGCGAAGAACTCGGCGTCGACCTTCGCGCTGTCGAAGCCGGACATCGGCCCGCAGTCGAGCCCGACCGCGCGTGCCGCCAGCATCATGTAGGCGCCCTGCAGCGTGCCGTTGCGGAACGCGGTCTGGCGGATCAGTTCATCGTTTCCGGTGAACCAGCTGCGTGCATCGGCGTTCGGAAACAGCCGGGGCAGCTGCTCGTGGAACGACAGGTCGTGGGCGACGATCACCGTCACCGGTGCGCTCATCGTCTTGTCGAGGTTGCCCGGCAGCAGTGCAGGCGCCAGCCGCATGCGCGACTGCGGCGAGCGCAGGAACACGAACCGCGCCGGGCTGCAGTTGGCGCTGGTCGGCGCCATCTTCAGCAGGTCGAACATCTCGCGCAGCGTATCGTCCGACACCGGCTGGTCGGTCCAGCCATTGTGGGTGCGGGCGTCGTTGAACAGCAGGTCTCGGCCTGCCGGGTCGAGCGTGGTCATCGGGTCGGCACTCTTCATTCGGATGGCCGTCGAGACTAGCAGGAAGCCGGCCTGCACGGCGCCGGCTGCACTGCCGCCGCTACCGCATGGACAGGAGCTCGAGCCCGCGTGCGAGGTCGTCGATCAGGTCCTGCGGGTGCTCGAGCCCGACATGGATGCGCACCATCGGCCCTTCGGGGTTCCAGGGCGTCGCGGTGCGCGTGATCATCTTCGCGCGGATCGCCAGGCTCTCGTAGCCGCCCCAGCTCGAGCCGATGCCGAACAGCTGCAGCGAATCGATCATGGCCACGACCGACTCATCGGTCGCCGGCTTCAGGACCACGCCGAACAGCGAGGCGGCACCGTCGAAGTCGCGCTTCCAGAGCGCATGCCCGGGGTCGCTCTCGAGCGCCGGGAACAGCACGCGCGACACCCGTGGATGCGCCTCCAGGAACCGCGCAATCGTGATCGCGCTCTCCATCTGGTGGCGCATGCGCACGCCGATGGTACGCAGGCCGCGCAGCGCCAGCCAGCAGTCGTCCGGGCTCACGCACATGCCGAAGTCGGCGACGCTGCGGCGCACCGGCAGCCAGTTCGCCTTGTTGGTGACGATGGCCCCGATCAGCGTGTCGGAGTGGCCGGATATGTACTTGGTGCCGGCGTGGATCGACACGTCCACCCCATGGTCGAACGCGCGGAAGAAGTACGGCGTGCCCCAGGTGTTGTCGGCCAGCACCGGCAGCCCCTTCGCATGGGCGGCGGCAGCGATCGCGGGGATGTCCTGCATCTCGAAGGTCATCGAACCCGGCGCCTCGCAGTAGACCGCGCAGGTATCGGGCCGGATCAGCGCGCCGATGCCGCTGCCGATGGCCGGGTCGTAGTACTCGACATCGACGCCCCAGGACGCCAGCCGCTTGTCGCAGAAGTTGCGCGCCGGGCCGTAGGCGCTGTCGGTGACCAGCAGGTGGCTGCCTTTCTTCGCGTACGCCGACAGCGCCGCGGTGATCGCGGCGAGGCCGGAGGGCACCGCGACGGCTGCGTGGCCGCCCTCCAGTTCGGCGACCGCCGCCTCGAATGCGAAGGTGGTCGGTGTGCCGTGCACGCCGTAGCGCATCACCTTGTAGTCGTCGGGGTCGCGCCCTTCGTAGGTGGCAGTGTCCTCGAACAGCACGGTCGAGCCGCGGAACACCGGCGGGTTCACCATGCCGGAGAAGCGCACCGGGTCGCGTGCCGCATGGCCTACCAGCGTGTCCTTGTGGCGGCTGCCGCGCAGGTCGCGCACGGGGCTGGAAGGGTTGCTGCTGTCGCTCATGGATGCACTCGCACAAAAGAGACAAGACTACGCTGGCGCCCGTGCCGCCTCAAGCGAGCTCCGTCGGTTGCGCGAACCCGCCGCGGCGGCGACTGGCGGGACGGCGCTGCGGTACAGTCAGGCTTCCAGCGTCCGAAGCTGGTCGCAGCCAGACGGGCACCAGCCCGCACCGGGAGGAGACCTTGTTGCAACTTCATCTGGATGTATCGCCGCTGCGGCCTGCCGTCGCCTTGTCCTCGTTACTGTTCGCCGGCATCGGCCTGGCCGCGCTTGCGCCCTGCGGCCATGCTCAGGGCTGGCCGTCGAAGCCGGTCAGGCTGATCGTGGCGTTTCCACCCGGCGGTGGCACCGACCTCGTCGCGCGCATCGTGGCACCGCGCCTGGCCGATGCGATCGGACAGATGGTGATCGTCGACAACCGCGCCGGCGCCGCGGGACTGGTCGGCACCGAACTGGCCACCAAGGCACCTGCCGACGGACACACCCTGTTCCTGGGCACGCTGGGCAACCTGAGCGTGAACCCCCTGCTGTATCCGAAACTGCCGTTCGACGTCGAGCGCGACCTGCAGCCGGTGGCCAACGTGGTGGCAGTCACCTTCATGCTGTACGCGCACCCGTCGATACCCGTGCGCAGCGTCAGGGAACTGGTCGCGCTGGCGAAGTCGCGGCCCGGTGAACTCGACTATGCATCGAGCGGGGCGGGCGGCGCGCCCCACCTGGGTGCGGAACTGTTCAACCTGCTGGCCGGCGTGCGCATGGTGCACGTGCCCTACAAGGGCAGCGCGCAGAGTTTCACCGACGTTCTCGCCGGCCACGTGCCGGTTACCTTCGACAGCCTGGTGCAGGGCCTGCAGTACGTGAAGGATGGGCGCCTGCGGGCGCTGGCCACGCTCGGCGCCAAGCGCAGTGCGGTGCTCCCCGAAGTGCCGTCCGTGGGCGAGACCCTGCCCGGCTACGACCTGACCAACTGGTTCGGCCTGGTGACGCAGGCCGCGGTGCCGCGCGAGGTGGTCAGCCGGCTGAACGCCGACGTGGTGAAGGTGCTGCGTACCCCCGACGCACGCGACCGCCTGCTCGCGCTCGGCGCCGAGCCGATCGGCGATTCGCCAGAGCAGTTCGGGGCGTTCATGAAGGCCGAATCGCGCAAGTGGGCGCGCGTGATCCGTGAAGCGAAGATTCGGGCAGACTAGACCGCGCTTCGTGTCGTGGCCACCGCCCGCCGCAGCCCCGTCCGCCCATTTCCTTTTTGATCCCTCCTTTCCGGCTGCATGACCATGACCATGACCACGACCCGTACCGTCGATCCGAAGACCCTGAAGAACTGGTTGCACGATGGCGCAGAGATCGCCTTCTTCGACGTGCGCGAGCATGGCCAGTATGGTGAAGGCCATCCGTTCTACGCCGTGCCGCTGCCCTGGAGCCGGTTCGAACTCGACCTCGAGCGGCTGGCGCCGCGGCCGGGCGTGCGCATGGTGCTCCTCGACGACGGCGACGGCGTGGCGCAGCGCGCGGCGGCCCGCGCGCAAGCGCTCGGCTATTCCAACGTGCATGTGCTCGACGGCGGCGCGCCGGCCTGGAAGCAGGCGGGGTTCCAGCTGTTCGCCGGCGTCAACGTGCCGAGCAAGACCTTCGGTGAACTGGTCGAACATGCCTGCGACACGCCGCGCATCACCGCCGAGGAGCTGGTCGCGATGAAGCAGCGCGGCGACGACTTCGTCATCGTCGATGGCCGGCCGTGGAGCGAGTACCGGAAGATGAACATCCCCGGCGGCATCTGCTGCCCCAACGGCGAGCTGGCACTGCGCATCGGCCAGCTTGCGCCGGATCCGTCGACCACCGTGGTGGTCAACTGCGCCGGACGCACGCGCTCGATCATCGGCGCACAGACGCTGCGCCACTTCGGCGTCGCCAACCGCGTCGTCGCGCTGAAGGACGGCACCCAGGGCTGGTTCCTGTCCGGCCTGGAACTCGAGCGCGGCGCCGACCGGCGCTATCCGGCGCCGCCGGCCGACCTCGCACCGCTGCGCGCGCAGGCGGCGACGCTGATGGAACGGTTTGCCGTGCCCTCGATCGATGCCGAGCAAGCCGATCGACAGCTCGCGGATGGGTCGCGCTGCACCTTCCTGCTCGACGTGCGCACCGAGGACGAGTTCGCCGCCGGCAGACTGCCTGGCGCGGTGCATGCACCCGGCGGCCAGCTGATCCAGTCGACCGACCAGTGGGTGGGCGTTAAGGGCGCGCGCATCATCCTCGTCGATGGCGATGGCGTGCGCGCGCCGGTCGTGGCGATGTGGCTGCGCCAGCTCGGCCACGATGCACAGGTGCTGCGCGAGGGCGTGGCGGCGAAGCTCGCCGCGCGGCCGGCTGCAGCGCAGGCCGCGGCAGCGCTGCCGCAACTCGATGGGGTTGCACCCTCCGCGGTTGGCGCGGCGCTGCTGGTCGACCTGCGGCCGGGCATGGCGTACCGCAAGGGCCATCCGCGCGGGGCCATCTGGGCGATCCGGCCGCGGCTCGATGCCGTGGTGAAGGCCGCGGGCGGACGACCGATCGTCCTGCTCGCCGACGAAGAGGCCGTGGCACGCGCCGCAGCGCTCGACCTCGCGGCGGCGGGCGCGGCGGACGTGTCTATGCTGGCCGGCGGCCTGGCCGCCTGGCAAGCTGCCGGCCTGCCGGTAGAGTCGACGCCGGAACTGCCGTCCAACGCCGACTGCATCGACTACCTGTTCTTCGTGCACGACCGGCACGAGGGAAACCGCGAGGCCGCGATGCAGTACCTCGCCTGGGAGACGCACCTGATCGAGCAGCTCGACCCGCAGGAACTCGCGGGCTTCAGGGTCAGCGCGGGCTGAAAACGCGGCCCGCGGCCCGGACAGCTACCCGGGCCCCGGGACTGGCTTCGGTCAGGCCGCCTTTGCAGACGCCGTCGAACCGGTGATCGCCGCATTCACCCGCGGCATCACCTCGGTGGCCATCAGCTCGATCGAACGC
The DNA here is from genome assembly GCA_903873475.1 of uncultured bacterium. GTDB lineage: Bacteria > Pseudomonadota > Gammaproteobacteria > Burkholderiales > CAIKXV01 > CAIKXV01. The sequence goes on along the minus strand of CAIQON010000389.1, from coordinate 877 downwards.
CGCGCGAGCCGCTCGTCCACCCAGTCCATGTTCGCGTAGACGATCTCGCCGAACGGACCGGCCTCCTCGCGCAGCTCGAGGATACGTTCGGCGACGCGGTCGGGCGTGCCCCAGAGCACCAGCCTGTCGAGCATGTACTCGATGGTGAGCTCGGCGTCCGACTGTGCCTCGTTCTCCTTGAAGATCGCGTGCCGCTTCGACAGCATCATCTTCTTCAGCAGCAGCGTCCAGTAGTAGCGGTAGGGGCTGTCCGGCGATTCGATCGCGTAGCGGCGCGCGGTCGCTTCGTCGTCGGCGACGAAGATGGTCCGCGCGATGCGCCAGTCTGCGATATCGGCGACCTGCCCGACGTTGCGCTTGCCCTGCTCGTAGTTCGTCCAGTGGCTCTTCAGGTACCTCGACAGCAGGAAGTTGGCCGACATCGGATGGAAGTCGCGCTGGCCCATCGCGATCACGCCCTTCGAGAACGGCGCGACGACGGTGCCGACGATCTCGGGGCGGGGCAACTGGTACGGCTTGTACATCTCGCCGCGCTCGATCTCGGCCACCGAGGTCTTCGCGGTCGACACCTTGAACCGGTTGTCGGGCAGGTCGATCTCGTAGGGCGCGTTGCGTTTCCAGATCTCGAGGATGACGTCGATCGATTCGGCGAACAGTTTGTTGCGGTCTTCCGACAGCATGCCGAGGGCCTCTGCATCCGACGACAGTGCGCCGGGCGAGATGCCGAAGATGAAGCGGCCGCGCGCCATGTGGTCGAACATGGCCGCATGCGAGGCGATCAGCGTCGGGTGGCTGTGCGACAGGTTCGACGTGCCGGTGCCCAGGCGGATCTGCTGCGTCGAGTGGATCAGCGTCGCCAGGAAGATGAAGCTGTTGG
>CAIQON010000388.1 GCA_903873475.1 uncultured bacterium | reverse complement strand
CACGAGCACGCCGAGGAACTGATGGCCGCGGCCGGCCTGCTCGAGCCCGGCTCGAGCCTCTATGCAGCGGCCAACATACAGCTGATGCATCACCTCAACGCCGCGCTGCGTGCCCACACCCTGTTCCTGCGCGACCAGCAGTACGTGGTGCAGAACGACGAGGTGATCATCGTCGACGAGTTCACCGGTCGCCTGATGGCTGGCCGGCGCTGGTCCGACGGCCTGCACCAGGCGGTCGAGGCCAAGGAAGGCGTGTCCATCCAGAAGGAGAACCAGACGCTCGCGTCGATCACCTTTCAGAACTACTTCCGCATGTACTCGAAGCTCTCCGGCATGACCGGCACGGCGGACACCGAAGCCTACGAGTTCAAGGACATCTACGGGCTCGAGACGGTGATCGTGCCCACGCACCGGCCGATGGTGCGCAACGACAACATGGACCAGGTGTTCCGGACATCGAAGGAACGCTACGACGCCGTGACCGCCGACATCCGCGACTGCCACGAGCGTGGCCAGCCGGTGCTGGTCGGCACCACCTCGATCGAGACCTCCGAGCTGGTGTCGAAGCTGCTTGAGAAGCAGAAGCTGCCGCATCAGGTGCTCAACGCCAAGCAGCATGCACGCGAGGCTGACGTGGTTGCGCAGGCCGGCCGGCCGAAGATGATCACCATCGCGACCAACATGGCCGGCCGGGGCACCGACATCGTGCTCGGCGGCAACGTCGAGCGCGAGATCGACAAGGTACGCGTCGATGCCAGCCTCGACGAGGCGGCGAAAGAGGCGCGCATCAGTGCGCTGCGCACCGAGTGGCAGGCGATGCACGACCAGGTGATCGCCGCTGGCGGCCTGCACATCATCGGCACCGAGCGCCACGAGTCGCGCCGCGTCGACAACCAGCTGCGCGGGCGATCCGGCCGACAGGGCGACCCTGGCTCGAGCCGTTTCTACCTGTCACTGGAAGATCCGCTGCTGCGCATCTTCGCCTCCGACCGGGTCGCCGCGATCATGACGCGGCTCAAGCTGCCCGAGGGCGAGGCGATCGAGCACGTGTGGGTCACGCGCGCCATCGAGAATGCGCAGCGCAAGGTCGAGGCGCGCAACTTTGATATCCGCAAGCAACTGCTTGAATACGACGACGTTTCGAACGACCAGCGCAAGGTGATCTACCAGCAGCGCGACGAGTTGCTCGCCTCCGGCGACATGCTCGAGAGCGTGACGGCGATGCGCGACGACGTGCTGCGTGCGTCGGTCGCCCAGTACATGCCGCCCGGCAGCGCGCACGAGCAGTGGGACGGACACGGGCTGGAGAAATTCCTGGCCTCCGAGTTCGGCCTCGATGTGCCGGTGGTGCAATGGCTGGCCGCGGAGGACAACCTCGACGAGCCGACCCTGGTCGAGCGCATCCTGTCGACTGCCAGTGCGCAGTACGAGGCGAAGACAGCCAGCATCGAACCGCCGGTCATGCGCCAGTACGAGCGTGCCGTGATGCTGCAGAGCTTCGATTCGCACTGGCGCGAGCATCTCTCCGCGCTCGACCACCTGCGCCAGGGTATCCACCTGCGCAGCTACGCGCAGAAGAATCCGAAGCAGGAGTACAAGTCCGACGCGTTCGCGATGTTCAGCGACATGCTCGAACGCATCAAGGCGGAGGTCACCCGCACGCTGATGCTCGTGCAGATCCGCAGCGCCGAGGAAGTCGCCCGCGTCGATGAGCCAGTGCAGTTGCACAACGTCACCTACCAGCATGCCGAAGCGGCGGAAGCGCTGGTTGCCGAGGCTGGCGGTGAAATGGAACTGCCGATGCAGGATTTTCCGGATGCCGATCCCGGCGCCGGGGAGCGGCCCGCGCCGTTCGTGCGCCCCGGGCAGAAGGTCGGTCGCAATGATCCCTGCCCGTGCGGCTCTGGCCGGAAGTACAAGGTCTGCCACGGCCGGTTGAGCTGAACCGCCGGCCCGAGCCTGCAGCCGCGGCCGACCGCGCCGCTGCATCGCAGGCGTTCGATCAGAGGAACTGAAGCGATGCCCGTCAATCTGTCCCCGCCGGATCCTGCCTCCCTGTCGCCGGTGGCCGGCGTGGAACTCGGTTTCGCCGAAGCCGGCATCCGCAAGGCTGGCCGGCGCGACCTGATGCTGGTGAGGCTGGCACCGGGCACTCGCGTCGCTGGCGTGTTCACGCAGAACAGTTTTGCCGCCGCGCCGGTGCAGGTCTGTCGCGAGCACCTGGCCCTGGACGGCGAAGTGCGCGCGCTGGTAGTCAATGCCGGCAACGCGAACTGCGGTACCGGCGAGCGCGGCCTGGCCGATGCGCGCCTGTCATGCGAATGGGTGGCCTCCGCGATCGGCTGCAAGCCCTCCGAGGTGTTGCCGTTCTCCACCGGCGTGATCCTCGAGCCCTTGCCGATGCCCAGGATCCAGGCGGCGCTGCCGGCATGCGTCGCGAGCCTCGGTGCAGACCACTGGGCGCAGGCCGCGGCCGCGATCATGACCACCGATACGGTGTCCAAGGGCGCCTCGGCGAAAGTGGTACTCGACGGCGCACCGGTCACCATCACCGGCATCGCGAAGGGTGTCGGCATGCTGCAGCCGAACATGGCGACCATGCTGGCCTACCTCGCAACGGACGCGGCGGTATCGGGGCCTGTGCTCAAGGCACTCGTCAGGCGTGTGGCCGATCGTTCGTTCAATCGCGTGACGGTCGACGGCGACACCTCGACCAATGACTCGTTCGTGCTCATGGCCACCGGGCAGTCGGGTGCCGGGCCGATCGAGACCGATGCCGATCCGAGGCTCGCGGTGCTGGAAGGCGCGCTGGTCGAGGTGGCCGCCCACCTCGCGCAGGCGATCGCGCGCGACGGCGAGGGTGCCACCAAGTTCATCACGGTCGAGGTATGCGGCGGGGCGGACGAGGCGGAGGCCCTGCGCGTCGCGCGCGGCGTGGCCAACTCGCCGCTGGTCAAGACCGCGCTGTTCGCCTCCGACCCCAACCTCGGACGCCTGCTGATGGCGATCGGCAACGCCGGCGTCGTCGGCCTCGATACCTCGCGCGTGCAGGTGAGCCTGGGCGACGTGAGGGTCATCGTCGACGGCGGCCGTGCCGCCAGCTATCGCGAGGAAGACGGCGCCCGCGTGATGAAACCGGCCGAGATCATCATTCACATCGACCTCGGCCGCGGCAGCGCGGCCACCACGGTCTGGACCTGCGACTTCTCCTATGACTACGTCAAGATCAACGCGGAATACCGTACCTGAGGCGGTTCCGGCCGTCGAGCTGCCGGCGGCGGCGCTCGCGCGCCTGGCCGACGCGGCCGAACGGCTGGTCGAAGGACTGGCCCACCTGGCACCACCACCGGCACCGGTGATCGACTGGAAGGCCGCGGTGGCGTTCCGCTGGCGCCGGCGCAACGGGCACGGCCAGCTGCTGCCGGTCACGCACCGGCACCGGATCGACCTTGCCGACCTGCAGGGCGTCGATGCGCAGAAGAAGCTGGTCGACCAGAACACCCGCCAGTTCGTCCAGGGTGCGCCCGCGAACAACGTGCTCCTGACCGGCGCGCGCGGCACGGGCAAGTCGTCACTGGTGAAGGCGGTGCTGAACCGGTACGCGCCGAAGAAGCTGCGCCTGATCGAGGTCGACAAGCAGGACCTGCTCGACCTGCCCGAGATCGTCGACGCGATCAGCGCACGTCCCGAGCGGTTCATCCTGTACTGCGACGACCTGTCGTTCGAGGCCGATGAGCCCGGCTACAAGGCGCTCAAGACGGTGCTCGACGGATCCATCTCGGCCGCGTCCGAGAACGTGCTGGTCTACGCGACCTCGAACCGGCGCCACCTGATGCCGGAGTACATGAACGAGAACCTCGAATACAGGCATGTCGGCGACGAGATCCACCCCGGAGAGACCTCCGAGGAGAAGATCTCGCTGTCCGAACGCTTCGGCTTGTGGGTGTCGTTCTGGCCGTTCACGCAGGACGAGTACCTCGCGATCGTCGATCACTGGCTCGCCCACTTCGGCGTCGAGGACATCGGCTCGCCGCAGGTGCGCGAGGCGGCGCTGCAGTGGGCGCTCGGCCGCAGCTCGCGCAGCGGGCGCATTGCCTGGCACTTCGCTCGCGACTGGGCGGGCCGTCAGCAGATGGGCGCCGCCGCACGGCAGAAGCGACAGCGCGGCTGAACATGGCCGACGCCGCGGTCCCGGCTGCTCCATCGCCGCCGCCGGTGCTGCGGGTGGTGGCCGGTATCCTCGAGCGCAGTGACGGGCGGGTGCTGATCACCCAGCGGCCGGAGGGCAAGGTGTACGCCGGGTACTGGGAGTTCCCCGGCGGCAAGATCGAGGCTGGCGAGACCGCCTTCGAGGCGATCGTGCGCGAGCTGCGCGAGGAACTGACGGTCCAGGTCGAGGTCGCCTATCCGTGGCTGCGGCGGCGCTTCACCTACCCGCATGCGACGGTCGAACTGCGCTTCCTGCGCATCCCGCAGTGGCGCGGCGAAGTGTGCGGCAACGAAGGGCAGGCGTTCAGCTGGGAGCGGGCCGATTCGCCGGCGGTCGAGCCGATGCTGCCGGCCAACGGGCCGATCCTCGCCGCGTTGCGGCTGCCGTTCGAGTATGCGTTGACCCAGGCTGCCGAGGTCGGCGTCGCGGCGCAGTTGCAGGCCCTGGACGCGGCGCTCATGCGCGGGCTGCGGCTGGTGCAGGTCCGCGAGCCCGGCATGGCACCAGATGCACTGGCCGCGTTCGCGCGCGAGGTGGTGGCGCGCGCGCACCGGGCTGGCGCGCGCGTGCTGGTCAACGGCGACACGGTGCTGGCGCAGGCCATCGGCGCCGACGGCGTGCACCTGCGTGCAGCGCAGCTGGCAGCCCTCGAACGGCGGCCGGCGCTGCCGCTCGTCGGCGCGTCCTGCCACGATGCCTCCGAACTTGAGAAGGCCGGATCGCTCGGCTGCGATTTCGCAGTGCTCGGTCCGGTTGCGGCGACACTGACGCACCCGGGCGCACCAGCCCTCGGCTGGACTGCGTTCGCGGAACGGGCTTCGGCATCGACGATCCCGGTCTATGCGCTCGGTGGCATGGCGCCTGCCGACCTCGCGCTGGCGCGCAGCCATGGTGCGCAGGGCGTGGCCTTCCAGCGTGCAGCCTGGCGCGAACCCTCTTGAAGGCATCGACCTCGCGCCCAACGCTGCCGGCCTCGCCAGCCGCCTCGCTGCTCAAGCCGCTCGGCGCCCACGGAGAGACCTTCCGTTGCATCGACCTCGCGCGCGTGCTGCCCGCTTCGACGCTCGACCGGCTGCCGCGCACGCTGCGCATCCTGTTCGAGAACGCGGCACTGCATGCGCCGGCACGGCTGCGCGCGCTGGTGCGGGCCGATGGCACGCTCGACCGCGGCGGCGAGCTCGACTTCTTCCCCGCACGCGTACTGATGCACGACACGACCTGCCTGCCGGCGCTGGCCGACTTCGCGGCGATGCGCGATGCGGTGGCCGCGCTCGGCGGCGATCCGTCGCGGGTGAACCCCGTGATACCGGTCGACCTGGTGATCGACCATTCGGTCACGGTGGAGCACCACGGCCGTCCGGATGCAGCGCGCCTGAACCTCGAGGTCGACTTCCGGCGCAACGCCGAGCGCTACCGGTTCGTCAGATGGGCGCAGCAGAGCCTGTCGAACTTCCGCGTGATGCCGCCGGGCAGCGGCATCCTGCACCAGATCAACCTCGAGTTCCTGGCCGAGGTGGTCAAGGCGTCGGAGGCCGACGACGACGGCGCACCGATCGTCTGGCCGGACACGCTGGTCGGCACCGACAGCCACACGCCGATGGTCAACGCGCTGGGCGTGCTCGGCTGGGGCGTCGGCGGCGTCGAGGGACAGGCGGCGATGCTGGGCGAGCCGTTGGCGATGCAGGTGCCGCGGGTGGTCGGCGTCCACCTCGAGGGCCGGCTACCGGCCGGGGTGACCGCCACCGACCTGGCGCTGCACGTGACCGCACTGTTGCGCGCGCATGGCGTGCTCGGCTGCTTCGTCGAGTTCTGCGGGCCGGGCGTCGCGGCGCTGTCGGTGGCCGACCGCGCGACGGTCGCGAACATGGCGCCCGAGTATGGCGCTACCTGTTCGTTCTTTCCGATCGACGATGCGACGCTCGCCTACCTGCGCGCCAGCGGCCGCGGCAACGCACAGGTCGCGCGCGTCGAGGCCCATGCGCGCGCCCAGGGTACCTGGCTCGACCGCACAGACCCCGATCCACGTTTCGACGACACCCTGCTGCTCGACCTTTCCACGATCGAGGCCATCGTGGCCGGGCCACGCTATCCGCACGAGCGCAAGCCGCTGGGCTCGGTCCGCGCCGATTTCCTGCAGGCTCTTCCCGCGCTCGCACCACGGCCGCGCGATGCATCCAGCCCCGCACTGCCGGAGGCCGGGCAGCCGCGTACCTTCACGCCGGCCGATGGCGGCACGCCCCTGCGCGATGGCGCGGTGGTGCTCGCCGCGATCACCAGCTGCACCAACACCTCGAACCCGGCCCTGCTGGTCGGTGCCGGGCTGCTTGCGCGAAACGCGCGTCGGCACGGCCTGCGGCGCAAGCCGTGGGTGAAGACGTCGCTGTCGCCGGGCTCGCGCGTGGTGGCGGGCTACCTGTCGGCGTCCGGGCTGCAGGAAGACCTCGATGCGCTCGGCTTCAACGTGGCCGGCCTCGGCTGCATGACCTGCATCGGCAACTCGGGATTGCTCGAGCCCGACGTGGTCGCCGCGGTGGAGGACCAGGGCCTGTGCGGGATCGGCGTGCTCTCCGGCAACCGCAACTTCGATGGACGGGTGAACGCGCATCTCTCGGGCGCCTACCTCGCCTCTCCGGCGCTGGTGGTCGCGTATGCGATCGCGGGTACCGTCGACATCGACCTCACGCGCGACGCGCTCGGTGCGGATGCGCACGGCAGGCCGGTCAGCCTGTCCGACCTCTGGCCGTCCGACGACGAGATCCGTTCGGTGATCGAGCGCCATGTGGTGCCCGACCTGTTTGCGCAGGCCTACCGCGGGATCACCGATGGATCGCCTGAGTGGCAGGCGATCGATGCGCCCGGCAGTACCTGCTTTGCCTGGGAGGCGGCGTCCGATTACATCCGCCGGCCACCGTACTTCGACGGTCTTGCCGCGGATGCGCCAGGACTGTCCCCGGTACGCGCAGCCCGGTTGCTGCTGAAGCTCGGCGATGACATCACCACCGACCACATCTCGCCGGCGGGGACGATACCGGCTGCGAGCCTCGCCGGCCGCTACCTGCTGGCACGCGGCACCGCCGGGCACGACCTCAACCAGTACTCGACCCGGCGCAGCAACCACGAGGTGCTGCTGCGCGGCGCATTCAGCAACCGCCGCCTGCGCAACGAAGTGATGCCGGCCGAGTCGACGCCGGCCGGAGGCCATGCCTTCGACCTGTCCGGATCGAGGGTGCTGCCGGTGTACGAGGCGTGTGCTGCATACCGGGAAGCCGGCGTGCCGCTGGTGATCCTTGCCGGCCGCAACTACGGTGCCGGGTCCAGCCGCGACTGGGCGGCCAAGGCGCCCGCATTGCTCGGGGTGCGCGTGGTGGTCGCGCAGAGTTTCGAACGCATCCATCGCAGCAACCTGCTGGCGCTGGGCGTGCTGCCCCTGCTCTACGATGACGGGCTGACCCGGCACGACCTGTGCCGTGACGGCCACGAGACCTTCACGTTCGACGGCCTCGACCGCCTCTCGGTCGGGCGCAACCGCGTCGAGGTCGAGGTCGTGCGCGCAGACGGCAGCCGTTTCTCTTCCACGCTGTGGTGCGTGCTCGAGTCCTCGCGCGAACTGGGCTGGTTGCAGCATGGCGGCGTGCTGCCGCGGATGGTGCGGCGATTCGCAGCCGGGCCTGGCCGCTGAGCGAACGCATCGGCAGGTCGGCAGCGGGCAGGCGCGGGTGCGGTAGCATCTCCACACAACAACAGCCTTTGGCGGAGGATGGACATGGACTGCACCGGTTTGCCCTGGTTCGACCAGCGATGGCGGACCCGGCTCGCCCTTGTCGCCCCTGTTGCCCTTGCCGCCGCCGTGCTGGCATCGCCCCAGGCACTGGCGCAGCCCGCTGCGAGCCGCACTGCCCCAGCGGCTGAACGCTACCCCGACCGGCCGATCCGGCTGCTGGTGGGCTTCGCGCCCGGCGGCGGTGCCGATACCGCCGCGCGGCCGGTCGCACAGCGGCTGGCCGAAGCGGTCGGCCAACAGGTCGTCGTCGACAACCGCCCCGGCAGCAGCGGCAACGTCGCCGCCGAGATCGTCGCGCGCGCCAGCCCCGACGGATACAGCGTGCTGTTCGGCACCATCGCCAACTTCGCCATCAACCCGATGATCTACGAGCGGCTCACCTACGATCCGGTGCGCGACTTCGCGCCGGTCACGCTGGCTGCCGCGCCGGTGAACGTGGTGGTCGTCCATCCGTCGGTGCAGGCATCGACGATGAAGGAACTGATCGCGCTGATACGCGCAAAGCCCAACACGTTCAACTACGGCAGCTCCGGCATCGGTGGTACCGGCCACCTCGCCGGTGAACTGATGTCCCTGATGGGCGGGCTGGTGATGACGCATGTGCCGTACAAGGGCGGCGCCCCGGCGATGGCCGACCTGATCGGGGGCAACATCCCGATGGTGATCACCGTCGTGCCGGGCGCGATGCCGCAGGTGAAGGCCGGCCGCGCGCGCCTGCTCGCGGTCACCACCGGCAAGCGCTCTTCGGTGCTGCCCGACATCCCGACGATTGCCGAGTCCGGGTTGCCCGGTTTCGAAGCGAACAACTGGTACGGCGTGGTGGTCCCCGCGAAGACACCGCAGTCGATCGTCGCGCGGCTGAACACCGAACTGGTGAAGGTCCTCAATTCGCCCGGCCTGCGCGAGACCTACGCGAATCAGGGCATCGAGGCGATTCCGGGCACGCCGGCCGAGTTCACCGCCTACATCAGGTCGGAGATCGCGAAGTGGGGAAAGATCGTGAAGGCTGCGGGTATCAAGGCCGACTGACGGCGAGGAAGCGCTCGTACTCGGCCAGGAAGGGCACGCCCGCCTCGAAGTGGGGGAGGGCGCCAGCCTGGAAGACGGTGATCGTCCAGTTCGAACGGCCACGCACGGTGTCGATCCCTCGGTAGTCGACGAAGTCGCCGCGCACCCCGTGCGACATCCATACCGGCATGCCCAACTGTTCGTAGAGCGCATTGACGTCGGCGCTGAACAGGCAGGCCGTCAGGAAGCTGATCGGTGCATGCCAGGCCCCGGGCTGGCGCGTGCTGAGGACATCGTAGGCCCACATGCCTTCGTCGATGTCTTTCCCGCCCCAGGTGCGCTGCAGGAAGTAACGGATCACCCCCGGCTTCGTCAGCCAGCGAAAGACCGGCGCGCCGATGCCCGGGCGGCTGAAGAACCGGTACAGCGCGTCCACCTTGCGGGTGCCGCCGGGCGGACCATAGCGCCGCCGCGGGCCACTGAACCCGGTCGGACTGACCAGTGCCAGGCTGCGGAAGACTGCGGGATCCTCCACCGCGGCGCGCGCGAGGAATTCCGACGACAGCGACAGCGCGAGTGCATCGATCGCCACCGTGCCGTGGTCGCGCCTGATCAGCGCGACCACCGCGTGCAGCGCGTCTGTCATCTGCCGGGGCGTGTACTCGCCGGCCCTGCGTTCGGAAAGCCCGTAGCCCGGCAGGTCGAGGCTGTAGACCGGGCGCGAGGCTGCGAAGTGCTCGTGAAGCGGCCGCACCTCGTAGGCCGACGCGGCTGCATTGACGCTGTGCACCAGGAGCATCGGTACCGGTGCCGATGCGCCGCCGGGTCTCGAGCCTGGCGCCGCACGGTAGCAACTGACCTGGCCGTACGCGGTGTCGAGCAGCACCCGGTCGCCACTGACCGCATGCGGGAGGGGGGGCGAGCCGCTGCCCGTATGGGCAGACGCGCGCGGCTCATTCACCCGATTCGTCCATCGGTGCGACCACATCCGGCACCCGGTAATCCTCGCTCGCCCAGGCTCCCAGGTCGATCATCCGGCATCGTTCGGAGCAGAACGGGCGGAAGCGGTTCGACGGGCTCCATTCCACGGTGGTGCCGCATTTCGGGCACGCGACCTTTCGGATCCGGGCGTTTTCGGTGCGGGGAGGCTCTTCAGCCATGGCTCTTGAGGTGCAGCGGCTTGGAGAGGGGGGGCACGGGTTAAGTCCAGACCCCAGGCGTCGAGTGTACCCGGACGGGCGGTGGCACAGCTGCGGTTTTCGGAAGTGCTCATGTCGAGCCGAGTGGCGCAGATTGTCTGGATAAACACAAGAAACCAGTCAAGATCAGGCGTTTGCATACGATAATGGATTGCTCGCTTACACTGACACCAGGTGTCCTTCGAGCGGGAAGTGCCCAAGGCTAACCGGCCATCGAGATAATCGTGCCATCCAGAAGCTGAGAGCAGGCTGATGCAAGCGTACTGAAGGGGCGGCAGATGTGGGCGAAGGGACAGGGAAGGACACTGGGCCTTGGTGCAAAGTTCACCCTGACGGTGTTGGTCATCCTTGCCTGCACGATGGCGGCGAACACGCTCTACTCCCTCCATACATCGACGCGCTTCCACGAGAAACAGCTTGTCGAACGTGGGCGGGCGCTCGGCCGTCTGATCTCGCTGGTGAGTCCGGAGGCCATCCTCGGGTTCGACTTCCTGTTGCTGAATGAATACACACGGCAGGTCTCTGCGCAGCCGGATGTGGTCTACGGCGTGATCCTGAGTCCTGCGGGCTTGCCTTTGAGTGCGTACATCGACCGGGTTGATCCACTGGTTCTGGCACGTGTGCCGGAGACTGCATCCAGTGATGTGCTCGACCTGCTTCGCCAACTGGATGGTGAACCCGAACTGATACGGCTTGAGTTTCCGATCGTGCACAACGACGAGCAACTCGGCCGTTTCCTGGTTGGCATGAGCAAACATACACTTCAACGCGAATCGCGTCGTCAGTTGGAGTTCCAGGTCACTGCGTTGACTGCCATCGTGCTGTTCCTCAGCCTCGCGATCTATCTTGCCTTCCGGCTCAATGTTCTCTTTCCCATTCAGGCCCTCATTTCAGCATCCCGGGTTGTTGGGCGCGGCCAGCATGCGTTGGTGGAAGTGAAGACCGAGGACGAACTAGGGCAACTCGCAAGGGCCTTCAATGCGATGGCCGAAGAAGTACGAAAGGAGCAGGAGAAGCTCCATCGGCAGGCTAACTTCGATACGCTGACGGGGCTTCCTAACCGGCTGATGGCTCTCGACCGGATTACCCACGCCATCAGCAGAGCCGGTCGTACGTCCCACCGATTCGCGCTTTTCTTCATTGACCTTGATAACTTCAAAAGCGTCAACGATTCTCTCGGGCACGCGGTCGGCGATGAACTCCTGGTGGCAACCGGCGCACGGGTCCAGGGGATTCTGCGTGATGCCGATACGGTTGCGCGCCTGGGCGGCGACGAGTTCCTCGTCCTTGTCCCGGATGTGACCAACGAATTTCAGGCCGAAGATATCGCGGAACGCCTGGTTCGCGCGATTTCGCAACCTCATGTTCTGAGCGGTCGGAAGGTCGTTGCGCGGTGCAGTATCGGTATAGTGCTTTTCCCCGAAAACGGAGATACCGTGGCCGCGCTGATGGCAAATGCCGACAACGCCATGTATCAGGCGAAGGCCGCTGGGCAGGGGTCGGCGATGTTCTTTACGGAGGAAATGAATACCCGGCTTCACGAGCGTATGCAGATGGAGCAGGACCTGAATCAGGCGCTGGAACTCGGGCAGTTCGAGGTATTCTTCCAGCCGATCTTCGATGCTGTCACGCAACGCCATCGCGGTGCCGAGGTGCTTCTCAGATGGAATCATCCCGGACGCGGGAGCATCAGCCCTTCCGTCTTCATACCGATCGCAGAGGCGACCGGGCAGATCGTCGGGATAGGCGACTGGGTGCTCGAGCAGACTTGTCTGAACTGGGCGGCGTGGCAACGAGACGGGTTTGCGCCTGGATTCCTTGCGATCAATATTTCGCGGATCCAGTTCAGGAAGCGATTTTCACGCCGCCTCGCAGAGCTCATGGCGACCTATGGAATCCCGCCACAGGCGCTTGAACTGGAGATTACCGAGAGCGTACTGCTGGATGACCATGACCACGTCGCGGAAGAACTGAACAGCCTGCGCGCGGCAGGGGTCACCCTGTCGCTCGATGACTTCGGAACCGGCTATTCATCATTGAGCTACCTGAAGCGCTTCAGGTTCGACGTGCTCAAGATAGACCGCAGTTTCGTCGCCGGGTTGCCCGACAATGCCGAAGACGTTTCGCTTGTCAACGCAATCCTCGCCATGGCGAAAGGACTCGGACTCGACGTGGTTGCCGAGGGTGTTGAACGCCAGGAACAAATGACCTATCTCGCCAACCAGGGCTGTTCGCTCGCACAGGGCTACTTTCTTGCCCAGCCTATGGACCGTAATGCCTACCAAGCGTTCCTCGAGGATATACGTGCACGCAATACGCGTGCAGTGCCCGTTAGCAGCAGGCCCAGGATCACGCTGGCGGGCTGATGTTCAAGATGATCTGTAAATCGTTTTTTGTGAGAGGGCGCAGGCGATGAACTGCAGCCGCTCTGCTGTTCGTACGGGTTGCATTGCGGTGATGTTCTTCCTGCTGCCCTTCTTCGCGCTGTGCCCCACGTGCGCCGCCGCTGCAGATGCGCCGCCCCTGATGTTGGGCGTGTTTCCGCGGCTTCACGCCAGTGAGACGACAACGCGCTACGGGCCGATGGCGGAGTACCTGTCCGAGCGACTGGGGCGAAAAGTGGTACTGGTCGCATCCAGAGACTTCGATGCATTCTGGACAGGTGTGGAGCAGGAGCGCTTCGACATCGTCCTTTACAACCAGTTCCATTACATCCGTTCTGCGAAGGTCTACCAGGTCATCGCTCACAACAAGGAGTTCGGAAAGAGCACGCTGGCGGGTGCGCTTTATGTCAGGAAGGACAGCGATATCACCAGCGTGGGGCAACTGCGTGGGCGGACCGTGCTGTTTGGCGGAGGCGAGGATGCGATGATCGGTTACATCGCTCCGATGTATCTGCTCATGCGGGCGGGGCTGACACGCAGCGACATCAATGCTCGGTTTGCAGTGAATCCGTTAAACTCGGTGATCGGCATGCATCGAAAGCAGGCAGATGCGGCAGGCTCCGGTGACGGTGTCGTAGAGCAACCAGCACTGCAAAAGGTAGTCAATGTCGATGAACTTACAGTGCTTGCAGTTACCGATCAGTTGCTTCACCTTCCATGGGCTGTCAGGAGAACGATGGCCCCGCGCTTGCGCGAGCGAATTCAGTCCGTACTGGTCGACCTCGAAGCGACGGAGGCAGGGCGGCAGGTGTTGAGGGCGGCCGTGCTCAGTGGTATCGGAAGAGCCGAAGACAAGGACTACAACCCTCATCGAAAGATGGTGAGAGCGGTCCTCGGTAGCCAGCAGATCAAACCTTAGGCCGATCAGGCAGGGACAGCAGCATGGCGGTTGAACGAGTCAACTCTGCGCGGTCACGCGTGAATCTTGTTCTTTCCGTGTTCGCCGTGCTGGTGTTCGTGATCTGGGCGCACTTTGGATCCGGCGTCCCTGTCATCCGGGCGCATTCCACGGCTACCGCGGGATGGGCTGACTTCCTGACCGCCTATGGCGTCGACCGGTTCGGCGCGGACGGCTACTTCACGAGGGGCGTGCAGAACGGGTATAACCTGTTTCACTTCACGCCCGAGTACGGTCGGCGGTTTACCCGTAAGTCCTCAAGGGATCCGGTCAACTCATGCTCTGGCTGCCATACGGTTGAATCGCTTGCCTACGGGCTTGTGAATTCCGATCGTTTCGATGCAGCCCTTGAGCGCCGGGTGTCGTTCGAAGAGCGTGTGATGCGTTGCTACGCGGGTTCGATGGATGGGTTCGTCCCTACGCATTACGATCCTGCGATCCGGGATATCCGCTTGCTCGCGCGCGCCGTTGCCAGTCACCTGCAGTTGAGTGAAGGCGCGCGCAAAGGGGGAGGCTGAGAGATGGGCGTACTGTCGGCGAAGCTTCTGAGATTCGCGTTGCTCGTCTGCGGTCTGGGCGGTTTGTATCTTCTTGCTGTCCAGAAGCATGAGGACCGAGATCGCGTGCGTCTTGCGGAGGTGGAACTCACGCCGACGTGCAAGGCGAAGCTTGACGCCTACGGGCTTTCCGCAGGTTCCACGTATCGCTCGCCTTACCTCGTCCGAGTAGGCGGCGCGGCCCCGGCCATGGAGGGCTACAGCGAAGAAGACGTGCGGGCGATCCAGCGTGGCTGCAATGTCATCGACGACCTCCAGGGCCACATGGCGCAGGGTGGTCATGCGGAACGATGGAATGCGCAACGTTTTGTCCGTGGGAGCCACACGACGTGCACCCACTGCCACCAGGACGCAGGCGACAAGCAGGATGCAGAAGGCAACCGCCTGAAGGGTTCCAACAATCTCGGCGCGTCGTGGGTGATGGCGGACATGTATGACCGATTCACCGGTCTCATACTCTCGCACGAGTTGCGCCAGATGCAGTGCTACATCAATTCCTCGAACGGATTCAAACCGAATATCGCCGACGACTTGCTGCGGGACGTGACGGCCTACAGCAGGTTCATCGCCGCGGCGCTCGACCTCAAGATCGGTAACCGGTACCCTGAGCAGGGGATGGATGAAATTCCTTCTGCTGCGACCGGCCGGCGAGGCGATGACTATGTGCGCGGCGCCTTCACCTACCGAGAACGCTGCGCGTCCTGCCATGGACCACAGGGATTTGGCCTCGTGACGGACGGACGCGTAGTGTATCCGGCCGTAGCTGGCCGGAATTCCTTCAGTCTGGATTCGCGCATGAATTTCGCTGCCGTCAACACGATCATGCCAGGATTCATTTGCCGCAACATGCCGCCGGGAGCGGAGGGAAGCCTCGACGCACAGCAGTGCCGCGACATCGCCTATTTCCTGAGTACCCTTCCGCGTCCTGCTGGAGATCTGCAGGGGCCACTTGCGGCCGTTTGGCAGCAATTGATGATGATCGTGATGCCCCCCTTGACGGCCTACGCGGACTCACTCCAACGCAGTGACGTATCGCGAGCGTCTCATTGAATGGAATGAGATGAATGTGTTCTCCGGGGCAATGACCCGTAGTCTGGCTCCATTACGCAGCAACCTGCTCATCGGCCTCACGCTGGCGGTGGTGACGTTGCCGCAGGCGATTGCTTTCTCGACCACGCTGGCTGGCCTTCCGCCGCACTTTGGCATCTACGCCGCAATCTGGGGTGTGCTGTTCACGGCCCTGCTCAACCCGTCGAGCGTGTTCAGCGGTGGGCCAAACACCACCATGTCGGCGGCGGTCGGGATTACGCTGCTGCCAGTCGCGCCGCAGTTTGGTGCCGACTACATCGGCTATGCATTGACACTGATCCTGCTTGCCGGGCTCATTCAGATGCTTTTCGTGCTGGTACGTCCACTCGGTCGCATGCTCGATCTCATCAACGAACCGATCGTGAACGGACTGATTTGCGGGATTGGCGTATTCCTGATCTTCAAGTCGCTGACCAGCTTCGGCGGATTGCCGATAAACACGCAAGTCGAATGGCCGCTCTGGATTGCGTGGCAATCTTTCCTGGCGGTCATCGAGATCGGGAACCTCTACGCAATCCAGATAGGCATGATCACCCTGGTCACCAGCCTCGCCGTCAGGCAGGTCGCCCGGTTGCGCAACTGGGCCATCCTTGTCGGTGTCGCGGCGGGAACAGCCTACTCGGAGTACCTCAGTGCGACCGTCGGTTTGCAGAACACGCTGATCGAACAGATAGCGAACCTCTCGTATGTCGGTTTCGTGCTGCCGTCGATGCCGTTGTTCAGCCAGGAGGCAATGGCAGACATCATCGCCATTCTTCCAGGTGCCGTGACGCTCGCACTGCTCGGGCTGTTCCAGACCGTGGCAGCAATGCGACGGATGAACCGCAAGATGGGCAGTTTCACCGATAGTCGCCGAGGCATTTTCGCCGACGCAGTGTCCAACTGCGTGTTGCCTTTCCTTTCCTCGTTGCCGACATGCGCCTCCTTCAATCGCATGTGGCTGGTCCATAGCCTGGGCGGGAACGGTCGCTTGGCCTCCGCGGCGTCGGCGGTGATACTGCTGGTACTCGTGCTCTTCCTCGCTCAGTTGATCGCCGTCATCCCGATGCCCGCGATGGCCGCGGTCATCATGCTGCTGGGCGCGAACATGATCAACTGGGAGGACATCAAGCCGCACTTCAACGACCGGCGCGAGTGCATCGTGTTTCTAGCCTCGTTCCTCTCGGTGCTGTTCCTCGACCTGTTCGGCGCAGTCATCGTCGGCTCGGTGCTGGCGATCGCCTACTCCAAGTGGGAGCAGGCGCATCCGAACATCAGCCTTGCCGGCAACAAGCTGAAGATCCGCGGCAACCTCTACTACGGATCTCTGCCGGTGATCGAGGCGATGTACCACCAAGCGATGGCACGCGAAGGCAGCGTCGTGATCGATTTTTCCGAGTGCTTCTACATCGATCGCGAAGGTATCCGCTGGCTGAAGGCGGCGAAGGGCGCGCAGCACGCGGCCCTCGAAGACCGGCGTCGCAACGACGATCGGCGCGGAGGCGAGCGGCGCACCTCGACCGACAGCAAGCGCCTTGCGGGACGCCGCAGCGACCGGCCCGATCGCCGGAAGCAGTCCGAGTTCTGACGGGCCCGCTGCGCCCTACAGGTTGCAGAAGGTGAGGTCGAACGGAATGTCTGCCTCGATCACCTTGGGACGGTCGCTGCCCTGGGCCTGCTGGGTGAAGCGGATGTTCAGCATGTAGCGGTTGGCGCTGACTTCGGGCACGCATGGAAACTCGCGCCCGACGCGGATACGCACCAGTTGCACCGCGCGTCCCGCGAGCATCTGCTGGAATACGCCCTGCGCGGCCACCCGCTGCGAGGACTTGCCGCTGTCGCGCAGTATGCGCAGCACGATGGTCAGGCTGTCGCGCAGGGGCAGGAACTGCGACATCCACTGGGCGAGGTCGGCGCGGCGTTCATCTATCGGCCGGTGCTGCCAGTAGTGATAGGTCGGCAGGTCGAACTCGCATACGCCGCCCGGGATGTTCGAGCGCTGCCGGATGCTCATCAACCACTCGTTGTCGCGTACGTCCTGGCCGATCTTGCCGGTCAGGTTGTAGAGGCTGCCAGCAGCCTGGTCGATGTCCCGCAGCACGGCGTCGAGCGCGTCGACCGAAATCTGCGGGTTGCTGCGCAGCGCTTCGAGCGAATGCTTCTGGCGCTCGAGTTCCTGCAGCAGGTCCGACTTCAGGTCGGCCCGGCTGGCCACCTCGATGATCTCGAACAGCGTGACGAGCGCGGCGTGGTGTTCGAGCGGATGATCGCGCGAGACGAAATAGGCAAGCTTGTCGTAGAGGTCTTCCAGCCTGAGCAGCGTTCGCGTGCGCTCATTCAGTGGAAACTCGTAATCGATCACGATAGCTGCGGTCTGCTCGGGTAGCGTGTACGAATCGAACATGCTTTTTCGCAGGATCTCGCGGCAGTGTTCGCGGAGATCGACGACGCACGGTTGTTCAATTCAGGCGTCCGGCTGGCGGGGGCGCGCTGCCGTCCGTTTCAATTGCGCGAGGCGCAGGAATTTCTGGTGCAATTGCTCGACCTGTGGTGCGAGCGCGGACTCGTCACCGTCATTGTCGATCACGTCATCTGCCATGGCGAGTCGCTGCTCGCGCGTGGACTGGACCGCGATGATCGCCAATACTTGCTCCCGGGACAGCCCGCTGCGCTGCATCACCCGGGCGATCTGCTGCTCGCGCGAACAGTCTACCACCAATATCCGGTCCATCCGCTCACGGTATCCGCTGCTGTGCGAGAGCAGCGGCACCGCCAGCAGGGCGTAAGGTGCTGCAGTGCAGTCGAGCATCTGCCCTGCCATTGCCCGGATCATCGGGTGCAGGATCGATTCCAGCCGCGCTCGTGCAACCGGATCGGAGAACGCTCGTTCACGCATCCAGGCGCGGTCGAGTGCGCCGGCCGGCGTGGCGGCTGCGGGGCCGAAGGCGTCGATGATCGCCGGCATCGCGTCGCCGCCCGGACCCGTCAGATCATGGGCGAGCGTGTCGGTGTCGACCAGCGCCGCCCCGAGCGCGACGAACCGGTTGGCCACCGTCGACTTGCCGCTGCCGATGCCGCCGGTCAACCCGACCACGAAACGGACCGATGGGGCTGGCATGGCAGCCGGTTCGTCCAATGGAAGTCAGCCCAGCAGCTTGAGGTATCCGGCGATGAGGCCGTCGCCCCAGACCAGTGCGACCACGCCGGCGATCACCAGGTACGGCCCGAACGGCATCGGTACGCTGCGTCCCATGCGTGCCGCCGCGATCAATGCGATGCCGATCACGGCACCAGCCAGCGACGACAGCAGGATCACCAGGGGCAGTGCCTGCCAGCCGAGCCAGGCACCGATCGCGGCCAGCAGCTTGAAGTCGCCGTAGCCCATACCCTCCCTGCCGGTGACCAGCTTGAAGCCCCAGTAGACGACCCACAACGACAGGTAGCCTGCCACGGCGCCCACGACCGCCTCCTGCAGCGGCGCGAAAACCCCCCAGATGTTCACCAGCAAGCCCGCCCACAGAAGCGGCAGCGTCAGGCCATCGGGCAGCAACTGGGTGTCGAAGTCGATCAGCGCCAGCGCAAGAAGGGTCGCGCAGAAGACGAAGGCAAGTAGCGCGGCCGGGCCGAAGCCGTAGTGCCAGGCAAGGAAGCCGGCAATCGCTCCGGTGGCCGCCTCGACCAGCGGATAGCGCACCGGGATGACCCCGGCGCAGGACGCACAGCGACCCCGCAACGCGAGCCAGCTCACCAGCGGCAGGTTCTGCAGCGCCGTGATCTGCGCGCGGCACGACGGACAGTGCGACCGCGGCTTCGCCAGGTTGAAGACTGGCTGCGGTTCCGGTTCGCGGCCGGCCAGCTCCGCGCACTGCGCGGCCCAGTCGCGTTCCATCATCCTGGGCAGTCGATGGACCACCACGTTGAGGAAGCTGCCGATCATCAGGCCCAGCAGCACCGACAACCCGATCCACAGCGGCGGCTCGGTACGCAGCAGTTCGAGTGCGTCGTTCATGTGGAAAGCGGTCGGATCAGACCACCTGGCCCATCTTGAAGATCGGCAGGTACATCGCGATCACCATGCCGCCGATCAGCGTACCCAGCACGACCATGATGACCGGCTCCATCAGGCTCGACATCGCGTCGACTGCGTCGTCGACCTCCGCCTCGTAGAAATCGGCCACCTTGGACAGCATGCTGTCCAGCGCGCCCGATTCCTCGCCGATGGCGACCATCTGCAGCACCATGTTGGGGAAAACGTCCACGCCCTGCATCGAGACGGTCAGGCTGGTGCCGGTGGAGATTTCCTGCTGGATGCGCTTCGTGGCCTTCATGTAGACCGCGTTGCCCGCGGCACCTGCCACCGAACCCAGGGCCTCGACCAGCGGCACGCCGGCGGCGAACATGGTCGACAGGGTGCGCGCCCAGCGCGCGATCGACGCCTTCCGGACGATGTCGCCGAACACCGGCACCTTCAGCATCAGCCGATCCATGCCATTGCGCATGGATTCGGACTTCTTGTACGCATTGATGACCCCGTACACCGCGCCGGCGACGATGCCGAAGATGGCCCACCAGTAGGCGACGAAAAAGTCCGAGATTGCCATCACGATCAGCGTCGGTGCCGGCAGTTCCGCGCCGAAGCTCGAGAACACCTGCTTGAACGACGGGATCACGAAGATCATGATGATGGCAGTGATCACGAATGCGACCACGACGATCGCGATAGGGTAGAACAGCGCCGACTTGATCTTGCCCTTGATCGCGAGGATCTTTTCCTTGTACGTCGCAAGCCGGTCCAGCAGCGTGTCGAGGATACCGGCCTGCTCGCCCGCGGACACCAGGTTGCAGAACAGGTCGTCGAACTGGTCGGGGAACTTGCGGAATGCCTGGTTCAGGCTTGACCCTGTCTCGACGTTGATCTTGATGGCCAGCAGCATCTTCTGCACCGCAGGGTTCGAATGCCCCTTGCCGACGATGTCGAAGGCCTGCAGCAGCGGTACGCCAGCCCTCATCATCACCGCCAGCTGGCGCGTGAAGATCGCGATGTCCTTGTCGGAGATCTTGCGGCCACGACCGATCCGCTGCTTCTTCACCTTGATGAACGACAGCCCTTGCCGGCGCAACTGGGCGACCACGACGTTCTCGCCGTGCGCGCGCATCTCGCCGCGCACCGCCTTGCCGCTCTTGTCCTGGCCTACCCATGAATAGAGGTAGTCCTCGACATCTTTCCTGCGGCCCTGTGTGATCGTTGTGGCCATCGACTGCGCTCCGCCTGGTGCGAGAACCTGAGTAAGATATCACCTGGATATTGCTTGCTGGAGCCCGGACTGTAAAGGCTCTCCTTCCGCCAGGGTCATCTTCCCGGCTCAGCCGCTGCGGTCCAGCGGGATGTCCTGAACGGCGGTGTCCACCCTCGGGAAGACGCGCACCGAACGGATCGACCGCTCCTGTGTCTGCACCACCTCTAGCGGGTATCCGGCGATCTTGACCGTGGTGCCGGGCTCGGGCAAGTCGCGCAGGTGGTCGACGATCAACCCGTTCAACGTTTTCGGACCATCAAGCGGCAACTTGAGCCCGAGCTTGCGGTTGAGGCTGCGCAGGGTCGCGCTCCCTTCGACCAGCACGCTGCCATCTTCGCTCCGGGCGAATGTGTCGCCGCGGCCCGGCGCCGTGGTGGTGAACTCGCCTACCAGTTCCTCGAGGATGTCCTCCAGCGTCACCAGTCCCTGGAGTTCGCCATATTCATCGACGATCAGCCCGATCCGCTCGTGCTGTTCCTGGAAGTTCGCCAGCTGGGTGAACAGGGCGGTGCCCGCTGGCACGAAGTAGGGCTGGGCCAGCAGCGCCTCGACGTCGGCCGCCTCGGACAGCCCGCCCTGGCGCACCAGCGACAGCGCACGGCGCACATGCAGGATGCCGATCACGTTGTTGAGATCGCCCCGGCAGACGACCAGCCGGGTGTGGTAGCAGGTGGCGATCTCCGCGAGCAGTTGCTCCGGCGGTGACTCCAGGTCGAGCCATTCGACCTGCCCGCGCGGGATCATCACGTCATCGACGGTGACCCGCTCGAGTTCGAACAGGTTGAACAGGATGCTCCGGTGCTTCTGCGGGATGTAGTGCCCGCCCTCCAGCACCAGCGTGCGCAGTTCCTCGGGCGTCATGTTCTGCCCGCCGTCACCCTCGCGCTTGAGGCGCAGCACCCAGAGGATGGACTGCACGAACAGGTTGACGAACCAGACGACCGGCCAGGCCACGCGCAGCAGCGGGGTGAGCACGTAGGCAGAGGCGAGCGCGATCCGCTCCGGGTAGCTGGCGCCGATGATCTTCGGCGTGATCTCGGACAGGACCAGGATGCAGAAGGTCACCCCGGCGCTGCCGATCCACAGCGCCCACTCGTTCTCGCCGAGCGTCCGGAACATGATCACGGTAAACAGCGCCGCCGACAGGCTGTTGACGAAGTTGTTCCCGAGCAGCACGACGCCGAGCAACCGGTCGGTACGATCGAGCAGGGCGGCAGCCATGATCGCGCCCCGGTTGCCGGTGCTGACCAGGTGGCGCAACCGGTAGCGATTGAGCGCCATCATGCTCGTCTCGGCGATCGAGAAGAAGCCGGATACCAGCAGCAGTATGAACAGCGCGATGAACAGCGTCTGCAGGGGGATGTCGTTCAAGGGTTCCCGGGTGCTTGTGACGAAGTTGTCAGTTTACGGGCCTGCGGGGGCCGGGTGTTGCGCGCATGCGCTGGATCACCGGCCGAGCAGTACCTCGACCACGAATTTCGTGCCCACGTAGGCCAGCAAGAGCACCCCGAACCCCCAGAGGGTCCAGCGCAGCGCGATCCGCCCGCGCCAGCCGAACAGGAACCGGCCGGCCAGCAGCGCTGCGAAGATGGCCCAGGAAACCAGCGTGAACACGTTCTTGTGGGTGAACGTGAGCGGCCTGCCGAACAGTTCTTCGGAGAAGAGCAGCCCGCTGAGCACGGTGGCCGAGAGCAGCACGAAGCCGGCGACGATGATCCGGAACAGCATCTTCTCCATCGTCAGCAGCGGCGGCAGCCCGGTCAGGATCAGCGGCAGCGTACCGGTGCGCAGTTGCCGGTCGAGCGAGGACAGAAGCAGCGCATGCAGCGCGGCGATGGTCAGCAGCCCATACGCCAGCAGCGCGACAATCACGTGCGCCGTGAGCATGCGGAGGCCGGCATTGGGCATGGGCTCGTGCGCGCCCAGCACTGCGGGCGCCAGCGAGCACAGCGCGGCCACCGGGAACACCAGCAATTGCAGGCCGCGCAGATTGTAGAAGAAGCTGCCGAACCAGTGGATGGCTACCGTCACCAGCACGATCGCGGACATCGTGACACCGACGCCGACGAATACCTGGCCGTCGTGGAATACGGCTGCAGCCACGCCCCAGGCATGGATCGACAGAATGAGGCCGACCAGTACCTGCTCGCCCCAGGGCGCATGCCAGCGCGTCGGCAACTCGATCGTCTGTCCGGACGCGGACGGCAAGGGGCGCGGCATGCGCTTTCGCGTCAACCGGTGGCGAAGGTATGCAGCGAATGCGCCATAGGCTAGCGCGCTCAACAGATACGGTAGACTTCCGGACATGATTCAAGTCTACACGAACGACCTTTCACGTCGGCAGCCGATGCCGCGCAGGATGCCGTCCGCGCTCGGCATGGGCGCGATCGTGGCGCATCCGTTCACCCGGTCAGGGCCGGCGGAGGCAAGATGTTCGAATCGCTGACCGAGCGCCTGTCGCGCGTCGTCAAGTCGCTGAAGGGCGAGGCGCGCATCACCGAGGCGAACATCTCCGATGCGCTGCGCGAGGTGCGGCTGGCGCTGCTCGACGCTGACGTCGCGCTGCCGGTGGCGAAGGATTTCATCGCGCGGGTACGCGAGCGGGCGCTCGGCCAGGACGTCCTCACCAGCCTGACCCCGGGGCAGGCGGTGGTCGGCATCGTCCATCGGGAACTGGTCGCGCTGATGGGCGAGGCGGGTGTCGGGCTCGACCTGGCCGTGCAGCCGCCGGCCGTGCTGCTGATGGCCGGCCTGCAGGGCTCGGGCAAGACCACGTCGTCGGGCAAGCTGGCGAAGCTGCTGATCGGCCAGAAGAAGAAGGTGCTGCTGTCTTCGGCCGACGTCTATCGCCCGGCTGCGATCGAACAGCTGCGTACGCTGGCCGGACAGGTCGAAGCCGGTTTCTACGAAGCGCCGGCCGATGCAAAGCCGGTCGATATCGCGCTTGGCGCACTCGACCACGCAAGACGGCACTACTTCGACGTGCTGATCGTCGACACCGCCGGCCGGCTGGCGATCGACGAGGCGATGATGGTCGAGATCCGCGCGCTGCATGCGGCGGTCAAGCCTGTCGAGACGCTGTTCGTGGTCGATGCGATGCAGGGTCAGGACGCGGTCAACGTCGCCCGCGCGTTCGGAGACGCACTGCCGCTGACCGGCGTGATCCTCACCAAGCTGGACGGCGATTCGCGCGGCGGTGCCGCGCTGTCGGTGCGCGCCGTCACTGGCAAGCCGATCAAGTTCGTCGGTGTCGGCGAGAAGCTCGCCGGTCTCGAGGCGTTCCACCCCGAGCGCATGGCCTCGCGCATCCTCGGCATGGGCGACGTGCTCTCGCTGATCGAGGACGCGCAGAAGAACGTCGATGTCGCCGAGGCCGAGAAGTTCGCGCGGAAGATGAAGTCCGGCAAGGGTTTCGACCTCGAAGACTTCCGCCAGCAGATCGGGCAGATGAAGAAGATGGGCGGGCTGTCTTCGCTGCTCGACAAGCTGCCCGGTGACCTGGCGAAGATGGCCCAGGGCGCGAAGGTCGACGATCGCATGATCCTGCGCCAGGAGGCGATCATCCTGTCGATGACGCCTGCCGAGCGCGCCAGGCCGGAGATCCTGAAGGCGTCGCGCAAGCGACGTATCGCCGCGGGCGCCGGGGTCAGCGTGCAGCAGGTCAACCAGCTGCTCAACCAGTTCGAGTCCGCGCAGAAGATGATGAAGATGGTGAGCAAGGGCGGCATGGCGAAGATGATGCGCGGCATGAAGGGCATGCTGCCCGGCATGCGATGAGCGCGTCACCTCCGGAGGAACCAGGCCTGAGCCCGGATCGCGGCGCGGGCAGCGCACGGTCTGCAGTGGCGGCGCAACCGGGCTCGGGTCAGCGCACCTACCGCTACTACGACCTGGTGATGGCCGGGTTCGTCTGCGTGCTGCTGTGCTCGAACCTGATCGGCCCGGCCAAGGTCGCCGAACTCGACCTGCCGCTGATCGGCACCTTCGCATTCGGTGCCGGCGTATTGTTCTTCCCGATCTCCTACGTGTTCGGCGACATCCTGACCGAGGTCTATGGTTATGCGCGCGCACGGCGTGTCGTCTGGGCCGGCTTCGCGGCGCTGGCGTTCGCCTCGTTCATGGCCTGGGTCATCGTCCAGTTGCCGCCGGCCGCGGGCTGGACCAACCAGCCGGCCTACGAGATCATCTTCGGCGCGACACCGCGCATCGTGGCGGCATCCCTGATCGCCTTCTGGGCCGGCGAGTTCGTGAACGCCTATGTGCTGGCCCGGATGAAGGTGATGACCCAGGGCCGGGGCCTGTGGGCGCGGATGATCGGTTCCACCGGCATCGGCCAGGGCGTCGATACCCTGATCTTCTATCCGATGGCGTTCTACGGTGTCTGGTCCAATGAACTGCTGCTGGCGGTGATGGGTGCCAACTATCTGCTCAAGGTGGGCTGGGAGATCGTCGCGCTGCCGTTCACCTACCGCATCGTGAACTGGCTCAAGCGGGTCGAGCACGAAGACTATTTCGACCGCAGGACCGACTTCAACCCGTTCACGCTGAAGACCTGACGCCAGGCATGCCTCTCCCCGTGTCGCAGCGTGCGCTGGCGGTGCAGGCGCCGATCATCCCGGTGGTTGCGCAGGCGATACGCGAGCATCCGGGCACGCTGTCGCTCGGCCAGGGGGTGGTGTACTACCCGCCCCCGTCGTCGGTGTTCGAGGCGGTGGCCGCGCTCGGGCGGGACCCGGCCTTGAACAGGTATCAGGCCGTACACGGTACCGATGCACTGATCGAAGCCATCGTCGCCAAGCTGGCGGCGGACAACGGCATCCGGGTCGATGCCGGCCAGCGGGTGGTGGTCACCGCAGGCGGCAACATGGCGTTCCTGAACCTGATGATGGCGATCCTCGATCGAGGCAGCGAGGTGATCCTGCCGCTGCCCTGGTACTTCAACCAGCAGATGGCGGTGACGCTGGTCGGCGGCCACGCGATCGGCGTGCCGACCGATGCCGACTGCCAGCTAGATGTCGATGCGATCGAGCACGCGATCACGCCGCGCACGCGGGCGATCGTCACCGTATCGCCGAACAACCCGACTGGCGCGGTGTACTCGCGTGAATCGCTGATGGCGGTGAATGCGTTGTGCGCCCGCCGCGGGCTCTACCACGTCAGCGACGAGGCCTACGAATACTTCGTGCACGCGGGCGAGCCGTCTTTCTCGCCCGGATCGCTGGCGGGGGCCGATGGCCATACGGTGTCGCTCTACTCGCTGTCGAAAGCCTATGGATTCGCCAGCTGGCGTGTCGGCTACATGGTGATACCGGCGCACCTGTATCCGGCGATCGCGAAGATCCAGGACACCAACCTGATCTGCCCGCCGGTGGTGTCGCAACTGGCGGCGACGGCCGCGCTGGCCGAGGGACGCGCCTGGTGCATGCCGCGCATCGCTGTGCTGACCGAGGTACGCGAGGCGGTGCTGGCAGCGCTCGCGCCGCTGGCGCCGCAGGTGGTCGTGCCGCGTACCCGGGGCGCGTTCTACTGCCTGCTGCGGCTGGCGCAGCGGCAGGATTCGCTCGCGCTGGCGATGCGGCTGATCGCGCAGCACCGGGTCGCGGTGATTCCGGGGATGGCGTTCGGCGTGGATGACCCCTGCCTGCTGCGGGTGTCGTATGGCGCGATCCGGCGCGACGAGGTGGTCGAGGCGATCGGGCGGCTGGTCGAGGGGCTCCAGGCAGCGGGTCGGTAGCGGGCGGGCTGCGCCGATGCGCAGCGGCTTCAGGCTTTCGTCACGGGCCCGAGAAACGTTCGACGAACGCCCGGTCTATCCGGTCTTTCCACTGCCACAGCCCCCGCGCGAGAGCGTCCGACAGTACGCGGCCGAGCGCGCCCCGGCTGGCTGGGCCGCCCATGATCAGCCCGTTGCGGATGGCGACTGCAGCGCGTGGCCCGAGTGCGGCCAGCGCCAGCGCTTCCCGCTGGGGCTTGAACGCCGCGGGTGCTTCGCCTGCCAGGGCCCGCCACAGGTTCGCGGCGAGCGGCGGGCCCTGGCGAACGGCGTATACGCCGGCCCTTGGGCGCGGGTGGTGCAGCACCGCTGCGCAGTCTCCGGCAGCGAACACCGAAGCGTGCGACACGCTCGCGAGCGTCGATGCCACGGCGATGAAGCCCTGCGGATCGAGCGCCAGGCCACTGCCTTCGAGCCAGGCCGGCGCGCGGGCTCCGGTAGCAAGCAGCGCCAGGTCTGCGCGTATGCGGCGGCCGTCCGCGGCCACCAGCGCCCCCGGCTCTGCCGACTCGATGCGTGCGCCGCGGACCAGGTCGACACCGTGGTCGGCACACGCCTGTTCCAGCGCAGCGCCGACCCTTCGCGGTGCGGTGGATATCAGCCGCGCATCGCCGCTCAGCAGGCGGACGCGTGCATCGGCGTGGGCGCGCATCCGGAAGGCGAGCGCCAGCGCCACCTCGATGCCTGCGAGTCCCGCGCCCACCACGCACAGGTCGACCGGCCGGGGTCGGGCGCCGTGGTCGACGAAGAACCGATCGAGCCTGTCCATCAGCATCGGGAATGGCTTGCACGGCGCGATCGTCATGTCGCCGCAATGGCCGCTTTCGATGGCTTCGGCCAGCGCGGGCGTGGCATGTGGCGTGGCACCGATGTCGATCGACACGATGTCGTACGAGAGCACCGTACCATCTCCGAGACGGATCGTCCTGAGCACCGGATCGAGCCCGACGGCCGCCGCCCGGATGAAGCGCACGCCCGCGCGGCCTGCGAGCCGTTCGATGTCGATCAGGCATTCCCGCGCCCGGTAGTGGCCGGCGATCACCCCGGGAACCATTCCAGAGTAGGCGGTGAGCGCATCGGGACTGACCAGGGTCACCTCGACCGTGTCCTGCCAGTCGCGCGCGGCGGCGATGACGGGCAGGTGGCTGTGGCCGCCTCCGAGGAGCACGAGGTGGCGGCGCGGGGCGATCGGCGCAACGTCCGCTTGCGAAAGCCGATCATCGACAGTCATCGTTGCGCCGTGAACCGGATATCCCCGAACCAGGCCGTCGCCTTCTCGCCGGTGTTGTCGGTGTCGGTCATCACCGCGATGCCCGACACCAGCGGCGCGTCGTAGCCGAACGTCTTGCGGAAATCATCGGCGAGGTTGCGCCGGTAGGTGATCCACTCGCCCACGCGCGCGCTGCCGCTCTCGACCACGATCATGCGCACCCGGTCCGTGTAAGCGTTCGGGACCGTCGTGCCGACGGGCGACCGTGTGTCCCAGATGTAGCTGATCGCGGCACGCGGCGGCAATTGCCCGTAGATCGCGCGCGCCGCGCGGTCGGCGAGCGATATCGAATTCGCGTCGTGGGCAAAGGTGATGTACAGGCGTGCCGGGTAGTCGTCGCCGGCCTTCGTCCTGACGTCGGCCTTCGACAGCACGTTGCCGGCCCGCCAGCGCCACTCGATGATCGGGAACGCTCTCAGGTCGATCGTCTGCTCGCGCACCAGGCCCGAGGCGGAGGCTTCGGAATCGGCGCGCAGCACCACGCCTGCGCCGTCGCGCACCAGCGTGTAGCGGGTATGGCGCTCGATGTTGCGGAAGGTGAGCGGCTTCCAGCCTGCCGGTAATGCGGCTCCCTCGCGCTCGGCGGAGAAGTGGCCGACCTCGATGGCCGCTGCGGCCTCCGGCGTGGCGGTTGCCGACGCCTGCGCATGGCCTGGGCGGGGGGCGGAAAAGGCGACCAGCGCCAGCAGGGCGCAGGCCACAGGAAGGGTCGTTCGTGCAGGCATCGAGGTAGCAAGGGTCATCGGGTATCCCGTGTTTCGAACAGTTCCGGAGCCACGGTGCGCAGCCGGGCGAGGTCTTCCGGCCGGTCGACATCCCAGCCGATGGGCAGCGCGTGCAGCCGCCAGCCGAGGTGATCGACGCGGCGGCAGGTCTGCGCGTACACGGCGTCGGTGCCCCACGGCATCGCGTCGAACAGCGAGCGGTCGTTGCGCGCGGCGCCGATCAGCGCATAGCCACCGTCCTCGGTGGGCAGCAGCACGATGTCCGATGCGCAGGCTGGCGGCGCGGCCTGGCCGCACGGCGCAGGATTGATCGCATCGAAGGCGGCCGCCAGTGCATCGGCCGTGATCGAAGGACAATCGGTGCCGACGAGCAGCGGTCGGTCCCGCCTGTCGAGGGCATCGGCCAGCGCATCGTGCATCCGCTGGCCTAGGTCACCGCCGCGCTGCACGCGCAGTTGCAGTGGGTGGCGGCGTGCGCAGGCTTCGAAGAACGGGTGCGTGTCGTCTGGCGCGCACCACAGTTCCACGCGCGGATGGCCCAGGCGGGGCAGGGTGTCGAACACGGTATCGAGCAGCCTCAGGACCAGCCGTGCGTGCAGCGCCGCCGCGCCCGCCGCGCCGAGCATCGGCTCCAGGCGGGTCTTGGCCTGGCCGGGCACCGGTGCGCGTGCGAATACCTGCAGCACGCGGGTCATCGGGGCGGGCCGTAGTAGCGCCGGTGCAACTCGGCCGGCGGCGCGCCGCGCCAGTAGGCGAATCGAAGCCGCCACATGAGCAGGATCGTGCGCCAGGCGCCGTCGCGCTCCCAGCGCCGGCCTGAGGTGGTCGCGCGCGCCGCGACGCAGGCGGGACGGCCGACCCGGCGCAGCCGTGCCGACAGTTCGATGTCTTCCATGAGGGGCTGTTGCGGGAAACGTCCGGCCTGTTCGAATGCGGCGCGGGTGACGAACATCGCCTGGTCGCCGGTGGCGATGCCGGTGAGCCGCGAACGCAGGTTCATCATCGCCGCGACCATGTGCAGCATCGGATGACGGCCATCGATCCGGACATCGAAGCGGCCCCAGGCATGGGTGCGCAGTGCCTGCGCGATCAGCCCGTCGGCGCCGTTCGGCAGGCGGGTGTCGGCATGCAGGAACAGCAGCGACCCGCCGCGCGCGGTTGCCGCGCCGGCGTTCATCTGCGCCGCGCGCGAGCGCGGTGCCTCGAGCACCACTGCGCCGCTGGCGCGGGCGCGGTCGGCGGTGCCATCGCGGCTGCCGCCGTCGACCACGATCAGTTCCGCTCCGCGGGCGACCAGCGGCGCCAGCGCATCGATCGCGGCGCCGATGCGCTCGCCTTCATCGAGCACCGGCATCACGATGGAAAGTACAGGTGACGACATCGCGCGCAGCCCTCAGCGCGCCGCAACCGGTACCGCGACCGCGTCGAGGCTCCGCAATGCATCGGTGCTGCGGGCATGCAAGCCCCTGCCACGCTGCAGCGCCGGGAAGTCGACGGGTTCGAGGCGGGGCAGTGTGGGATGCATCGGCCGGTTCCTGCGGGTGGGGGGGTGGAAGGTGGAGGGGGATGTGAGGGGCGAAGAAATCAGTTTGCCGTCTGCTTTGCATTCCCGTGCGGCATCCGGTATTCTGCGCGGCTTTTCAGCGGAATCCCGATACGAGGGTTCCGGCCCTGAAAGTCCTTTTTTCACTTTCGAAGGCCAGGTCACCATGGTAGTCATCCGTCTTTCGCGCGGTGGTTCGAAGAATCGCCCGTTCTACAACATCGTGGTGGCCGATTCGCGTCGTCCGCGCGACGGCAAGTTCATCGAGCGCATCGGGTTCTACAACCCGAAGGCCTCCGAAAAGGAAGAGGGCCTGCGGGTGGCACTCGACCGTTTCGAGCACTGGACGTCGAATGGCGCGCAGCCGTCCGACACCGTGATTCGCCTGACGAAGAAGTTCCGTGCCCTTCCGGCCGTCAGTGCAGCCGGCGCAGCCAGTGCCGCAGCGCCAGCCGCCAGCTGAGGCGTCCTCCCCGGAAACTTCGGCCGCTGCTGCGCCGGACCGTTGGGTGGTGATGGGGCGTATCGGTGCTCCGTTCGGCGTCCAGGGTTGGGTTCGCATCCAGACTTACTCGAGCGATCCCGACACGCTGCTGGATCACGAACGCTGGTGGATTCGTCGTCCACCGGCGATCGGTGCGGCAGCGAGGACAGGCAGCGCTGGTTCCGTGATGCAGCGTCCAGGTGCTCGCCGGGCCACTGCAGCGGCCGGGATTGCGGTTGCGGTGGGCGCGCCACTGGCGCAAGCCGAATGGCGCGAGGTGGACGTACTCGAGGCGCAAGGTCACGGCAGCGGATTGATCGCACAGTTGGACGGAATCGGCGATCGTGACCAGGCCGCGCAGGCAAATGGCACCGAGATCGGCCTGCTGCGCGACGACCTGCCACCGCCGGAAGAAGACGAGTTCTACTGGGAAGACCTGATCGGGCTCGACGCGGTCGATCCGGCGGGAATGAAGTTCGGCGTGATCAGCGGGCTGCTCGAAGCGGGCGCGCATGACGTGCTTGTGATCGATACCCCGGGCCTTACGGCCGCGGGCAAGCCCCTGCAGGTACTGGTGCCGTTCGTCGAACGGCATGTCGGCGAAGTCGACCTCGTGAAGAAACAGGTCGTCGTGGATTGGGAAGAACCGGTTTAGTCCGATGCTGCAACTCGATGCGATCACGCTGTTCCCGGACATGTTCGATGCCCTGACGGAATCGGGCATCACCCGGCGTGCGCGCGAGGAGCGCCGCTACCAGTTGATCTGCTGGAATCCGCGCGACTTCGCGCATGACAACTACCGGACGATAGACGACCGGCCCTACGGCGGCGGCCCGGGCATGGTGATGATGGCCGCTCCGCTCGAAGCCGCCCTCGGTGCCGCGCGCGACCGTCAGCGCAGCACCGGCGTGCGGCGCTCGCGCGTGATCCACCTGACGCCCCAGGGTACGCCGCTGACCCATCGCAAGGTGATGGAGTTGTCCGGTGAGGCCGGGCTGGTACTGTTCGGCGGGCGCTACGAAGGGGTCGACGAGCGGGTCATCGAACGCATGGTCGACGATGAGATATCGATCGGCGATTTCGTCGTCTCCGGCGGGGAACTGCCGATGATGATGCTGATGGACGGGGTCATCCGGCAACTGCCCGGCAGCCTGGGCGACGCCGAGTCGGCGCGCCAGGAGTCGTTCGTCGACGGGCTGCTCGACTGCCCGCACTACACTCGTCCCGAACTGCATGAAGGCTTGCCGGTACCGGCCGTGCTGCTCTCGGGCGACCACGCCGCGATTTCGCGCTGGCGCCTCAAGCAGTCGCTCGGCCGCACCTGGCAGCGGCGCCCCGACCTGATCGAGCGGCGCAGCCTCAGCGAGAGCGAAACGCGCCTGCTCGACGAATACCGGCGCGAGCATGCCGGTGCCGAGGCGAAGCTTGTGCGCGAACGCACGAGCTAGCCGTCGACCCGACGGGCAACCAGCAGCCAGCAACAGGCAACAGGCAAGGCGCAACGAGCAACGAGAAGTACGCAATGCATGACAGGCAACCGCATCAACGCAGTCAGTATCGCAGCGCAGTACCCGAAGCAATGTTCCATCAACCGGCCGTGCATGTTGGCATCTCCTGATGCCCTAACCTCTGCCTGCCGCCAGGAGAAAAACAATGGATCTGATCCAGCAGCTCGAACAGGAAGAAATTGCCCGCCTGGGCAAGAACATCCCGGCCTTCGCCCCGGGCGACACCGTGGTCGTCAGCGTCAACGTGGTCGAGGGTGAGCGCAAGCGCGTCCAGGCATACGAGGGCGTGGTGATCGCCAAGCGCAACCGCGGGCTGAACTCGTCGTTCATCGTGCGCAAGGTGTCGTCCGGCGAAGGCGTGGAGCGCACGTTCCAGACCTACTCGCCGATCATCGCCAACATCGAGGTGAAGCGCCGGGGCGATGTGCGCCGCGCCAAGCTCTACTACCTGCGCGATCGTTCCGGCAAGTCGGCGCGTATCCGCGAGAAGCTGGTCGCCCGCGTGCCGAAGGTTGCCGTGGCACCGCCGGCTGCACCTGTTGCACCGGCCGAAGGCGGCGAGAGCGCCTGATTCCGGCGGGCGAGTGACGGCACGTCCGTATTGCGTGCCGATGCTCGCCCGTGTCGGGTTGCCTCTGGTGGCCGCGCTGCTGATGGCAGTCGTGGCCGGTATGCCATGGGCTGCCCGGCCGGCTGCCGTGCCTGCGGCGGCGCCGCCGCAGGTCCCGTCGGCGGTGGTGCATCCTGCCCTGGACGGGCCCGAGGCGCTGGCCGCCGTGCGTCGCCTGCTGGCAGCGGGGGCGCCGGCACTCGCGCTGTTGCGTATCGAGCGGTCACAGGCGCCGGGTGTACGCTGGGCCGAGTGGGAAACGCTGCGGCTGACCGCGCTCACCGAACTCGGCCTGTGGCACCGGGTCGCCGCGCGCGCGGAGGCACTGCCGGCTTCCTCACAGCTGCCGGGACCCTACCTGCGCGCCGTCTGGCTGGCCGGAGCCGAAGCCGCGTTGCGGTTGGTCGGCCCCACCGTCGACAGGGCGCCGTCGGCCCGTCCGGCCGAACTGGCATCGACAACGGCGTTGGCCCGCGCGCTCGCTGCGCGGGTGATCTGGTCGCCCGCGCCCGGCGCCGATGAACTGCGTCGCGCCCGTCTGGTGGTGATCGAAAGCCTGTTCGCCGGGGGCGACGTCGAGGCGGGTCATCGGTCGATCCTGCGTTTCCGGCAGGACATGCCTGCGCCCGGCATCGCGGCCAGTGCGCGTTTCGTCGCGTCGATCGCCGCGCACGGGGTGCCGGCCGATGCCGTGCCACTGCTTCCTTCGTTGCCGGAGACCCATCCGGTGCGTATCGCCGCACAGGTGCAGCTCGGCCTGGTGCCAGCGTCGATCGCGGCTGCGCAGGTGCGGGCTGCGATAAGGGCTGCGGTAAGGGCTGCGATACGGGCTGAGATACGGCCTGAGATGCAGGCTGAGATGCAGGCAGAGACGGGCTCGGCCGCGACGACCGCCACCACCGCTGCCGACAACATGCGCGACTGGCAGGCGCTGTTCACCGCTGCGCGCGCGATCGGCGACACCCTGCTGGTGGTACAGGCATCGGAACGCCTGCTCGATGCCGATCCTCCGGGCGATGTTGCCGTGATCGAGGCACGTGCATTGTGGCGTGACTACCTGGCCGCTGCGCCCGTCCTGGCCAATCGCGAACAGCTGCTCGACGGCGACGTCTTTGGCTGGTCGGACGCCGCAGCCCGCCTGGCAGCCCGCGATCCGGTCGCTGCCCGCACGCTGTTCGCGTTCCTGTCCGTCAAGGCGTCGGATCCGGCGGTGCGTGCTACCGCTGGGCTGCAGTTGGCCAGCCTGCTGCGCGAGGAAGGACTCGGCCGCGCGGCCGTGCGCCTGTTCCTGGACCGGGATGTGGCCGGGTCTGCGCCGCAGACCGCCGATCTCCGGCGCCTGCTCGGCGATACGGCTGCCGCGCGCCGGATGTGGGTGCCGGCAGCCGAACTGCGGCGCGGCCTGGCGCCCCGCCCGGGCGAGGATGCGGCTGCCTGGCTGATGGCGGGTGCGGAACTGCAGGCGATGGCCGGTCGGATCGACGCGGTGCCGGGTGGCCTGCCGTGGGCCGCGTTGAATCGGCCCGACCTGCTGCCGCGTGCCCATGCGCTGGCCGACCTGCTCGCGGATGCGGGTGAGGCGGTCGCGGCTGCCCGCATCCGCGAGGCCGCGGGCCCGGTGCCGGCAAGACGGCCCTGAACCTCACAGGCTCAATCATCCAACTCATATGGTTGACCCGCACAAGCCTGCGCCACTAGGATGCGGGCAACCGAACAGGAGCAGATCGATGGCACAGGCCAGGGGTTCCCGGGGCGCAGACATGCTCGCAGCCAGCCTCGCTCGCGCCGGGGTGCGCCGCGTGTTTTCGCTGTCCGGCAACCACATCATGCCGCTCTACGATGCGCTGCTCGATGTGCGCATCCCGATCGTGCACGTGCGCCATGAAGGCGCCGCGGTGCACATGGCCGATGCCTGGGCCCGGCTCACCGGTGAAGTCGGCGTAGCCTTGTTGACCGGCGGGCCCGGACATGCAAACGGCGTGTCGGCGCTGTACACCGCCGGCGCGTCCGAATCGCCGATGGTGCTGCTGTCCGGCCAGGCCCCCTTGGGCCAGGTCGGGCGCGGCGCGTTCCAGGAAATGGACCAGGTCGCTATCGCTGCGCCGCTGGTGAAACGCTCGACCTGCGCCAGTTCGCCGCAGGCAGTGGCACGCGAGTTCGCGCAGGCCGTGGCCATCGCGCGCAGCGGCCGTCCCGGCCCGGTGTACCTGTCCCTGCCTTCCGACGTGCTCGAGAACCATTGCGCGGATCCGGCATCGGCCTTGCCCGAGGCGGCCGCCTTCGCTGCGTCCACCTTGCCGCTGTCCGCGCTCGCCGCAGGACAGGTCGTCGCCGCACTGCGCGCCGCGCTGCGTCCGCTGGTGATCAGCGGTCCGTCGTCGATGACCCGGCCCGGCCGTGCACGCGCGGCCGCACTGGAGCAGGCCTGCGGCATACCAGTGGTCGGGATGGAAAGCCCGCGCGGCATCAACGATCCCTGCCTGGGCGCCTTCTCCGAAATGCTGGCCACCGCCGATCTCGTCGTGCTGGTCGGCAAGCCGGTCGATTTCACGCTCAGGCTCGGTGCCGCGATCCCGAAGGGTGCGCAGGTGATCGTGATCGACCCCGAGCCGGCGATGATCGAACGCGCGCAGCGTGCGCTGGGCGCCCCGCGCGTGATGATGTCGGCGGTGGCCGACGCCGCATCGGCGCTCGCCGAGCTGGCGCATGCGGCAGGCGCTGCCGGTGCCGTCGAAGGCGGCTGGCGCGCGGACGTGCGTACAGCCATCGAGTACCGCCCGACTTCATGGCCGACGATCGTCGCCGGTTCACCGGGCATGCTGCATCCGGTCGAGATGTGCCGCTCGATCCAGCCGCTGCTCGACAGCCATCCCGACGCGGTGCTGGTCGCCGACGGCGGCGAGATCGGCCAGTGGGCGCAGGCCTGCCTGAAGGCACCCAACCGGGTGATCAATGGCGTCGCCGGTTCCATCGGCTCTTCGCTGCCGTTCGCGCTGGCGGCCCGGCTCGCGTTGCCCGAAGCGCCGGTCGTCGCGGTGCTCGGCGACGGCACCTTCGGCTTCCATCCAGCGGAGTTCGACACCGCCGTGCGCGAGCAGGCCCCGTTCGTCTCGGTGGTCGGCAACGACCAGTGCTGGAACGCCGAGCACCAGATCCAGCTGCGCGAGTACGGGCGCGAGCGTGCGGTCGGATGCGAACTGCTGCCGACACGCTATGACCAGGTTGCGGCCGCGTTCGGCGGCCATGGCGAACACGTCACCTCGGGTGCGGATCTTCCGGGCGCGCTCGAGCGGGCGGTGGCATCGGGGCGCGCGGCCTGTGTGAACGTGATGATCGAGCGCCTCCCGGCACCGGTGTTCTCGCGCGGCTAGGGGCGGCGACCTCGCGGTCGGGAACGCTCGGCAACGCTCAGGCGCGGCGCACCAGCCCGTCCAGCGATCGGTCCCAGGTCGCACCCGGGAACAGGTCGGCGATCCGGCGCTCCGGCAGCCCGAAGATGCGTGCCAGCGGCTGCGCGATGACCGCACGGAAGTCGTGCAGCACCGGCAGGTCGCGGCCCTCATTCAGGTTGCCCCGCGCGAGCCCTTCCCAGCGGCCGTGTACCTGGCCACCTGCCACCTGCCGACCGATCAGCCACAGTGCATTGCCGCGTCCGTGGTCGGTGCCGCGTGCACCGTTCTCGGCACTGGTACGGCCGAATTCGCTCAACACCAGCACCAGGTCGCCCGGGCGGTCGAAGTCGCCGTGCAGCTGTACCAGTCCGCGGGCGAGGTTGGCGAAGCGGCTGGCCAGCAGGCCAGTGGCCGCGCCCTGGTTGGCATGGGTGTCCCAGCCTCCCGCGGAAAGGAAGCCGATGCGCAGGGCGGGATCGGCGCGCATCAGTGCTGCCAGCTGCCTGGCCTCGCGTACGAGGCCTGCCGGATTGCCGGCGCCGTTGTCCGCCGCCATCATCTCGGCCGCCAGTTCCTTCGAGGTCATCAGCCGGCTCTCGACACCTTCGCGGAAGGCGCGCGACAGGCGATCGTCGCCCGAATAGAGCTCGAGCAGCGCATCGCGCGCCGCATCGTTGCCGATGACCCCGGCACGCCCGGCCGCCTCGCCACGCGGGATCAGCCGGGCGCGGACCGGTCCGGACAGGATGTGCGGGTTGGCCTCGCCGACGCCGATCAGCGGCACCGGCCGCAAACGGGTGTCGTCCATCGCGGCGAGCCGGTTGAGCCAGCCGGGCGCGCCCGTCGACTGGTCGGGCAGGCCGGTCTCCCAGTGATGCTGGGCTTCGAAGTGCGAACGGCTGCGGTTCGGCGACCCGGCGGCCGGTATCACCGCCAGCGAGCCCTCGCGCCACATCGGCAGCAGCGGCGCCAGCGCCGGATGCAGCGCGAAGCGCGCGTCGAGCTCTATCGAGGTCGATGCCGTGCCGTCAGGCGCGGCGACGGCGATGGTCGGGCGCAGCCGGAAGTAATCCGGGTCCGACCACGGCACCAGCGCCGACAGGCCATCGTAGGCACCGCGCAGGAACACCACCACCAGCCGGCCACGGTCGAGCGCCGGTGCCGCCTGGGCGAAGCTGCGTGGCGAGGCGAGCGCGCCGGCCGCCAGCGGGCCGGTGGCCAGCAGGGCGCCGAGCAGTCGGCGGCGGGTGATCGGGTCGGGCTGCATCGATTGCTCCTCGTCGGTCGCTGCGGCTGCGCGGGCTGGCAGGGTGCCGTTCACTTGCGCATGAAGTCGGGGGCCGCCAGTGCCAGCGCGGCGCGCGAGCCGGACGCGACGCGACGTATGCGTTCGCGAGCAGCCTCGCCGTAGAAGGCGAGCAGGTGTTCCGGCTCGCCCAGCCCGCGCGCCAGTGCGGCGGCGAGGTCGGCCCGTCGGGTCAGCGATTCCGGCGTCAGCCAGGTCGCGGCATCGGTACGGTAGCCATCCGGGGTCTGCCATCCGTTCACCGGCTGGCCCGCGCTGGCGAGGAAACCGAGGGTCAGGTTCACCGGGGGCGGTGCTGCTGCACGGGCCGACACGCCTAGTGCCGAGCAGGCGAAGTCGTAGGGTGTCTTGAACAGCTCGTTGGCCGGGTCCCAGAACTCGGGGGATGCGACGAGCATGCGCATCACCCTGCGCAGGTCACCGTTGCCGGCCAGGAACTCCGCAGCCAGCCGATCGACCAGGGCACGTGGCGGCTCGTCCGCGACGAAGAACTGTGCCAGCCGCAGCGAGAGGCGGCGAGCGGTGGCCGGACGGGCGGCGAGCATGGCGATCGCCTCGATGCCCTCGCGCTCGCCGCGCGCCGTACCCGGGCCGCCGAAGCGCCGGCCGAGCACGACCTTTTCGCCGCTGTCGTGCAGGCGCTCGACGAAGCGGAAGCCCGACGGGCCGTCGGGATCGACGGTCCATCCGGTGAGCACGCGGGCGAGCTCGCGCACATCCTGCTGGGTGTAGCCGCCGTCGATGCCCAGCGTGTGCAGTTCCATCAATTCGCGCGCGAAGTTCTCGTTGATCCCGCGCACCCGGCCCTGCGGTCCGGGCGTGCCGTCGGCCACGTTCTGGTTCTGGTCGAGGTAGAACAGCATCGCCGGATGGCGTGCGCTGGCCAGCAGGAGATCCTCGAAGCGGCCGAGCACGTTGGGCCTGATCGCGTGCACCGCGTAGTGCCCGGCGAACGGGCGCACGGTCAGGCGTCCGGCGAACACGTTCAGGTGGTTGAACCAGAATTCGGTCATGCGCGAGAGCAGGGGGTTCTCCGCGGTCGGGTCGGCGCAACTGATCAGCCGCCACGTTGCCGCCTGCCGTGCGCTCACCGCCGAGGAGGGCTGGGCGGCCGCCGTTTGCTGCATCTGCTCCGGCTGCGGTTGCTGGCCCGGCAGTGGCGCCATCGCGGCCGCGGCAGTTGCAGCGTCGGCAGCGGCAGCCCTGGTGCGCGCGGCATTGAAGCGCGCCTCGCGCTCGCGCCGCGCCTCGGCGAACACGGTGGGCAGCGGGGCCGTTACGGCAGGCAGATGGTCGGGCACGCGCGCCGGCTGCCGACTGGCTTCGAACGCGCGATCGACTTCGTCCAGTGCCCAGCCGCGCGCACCACCCGGATGCGCCCGGATCGCGGCCGCGCGTTCCTCTGAAGGCCAGTAGCCCAGGCGCGAGGCCGCGCGCCAGACGGCCTGCGATTCGGTCAGTGCCGGAAGCTGCGGCGCGGCAGCGGCGGATGCCGGCCGCAGGGGAGCGGCAACGGCAGCCAGCAGGGTCAGGGCAGCGAGCAGCGCTGCCGTCCCGCCAGCGCCCGGCCGGCGCATCCCGTGCCGGTTTCGGACAGTTCCATTCGGCTGTGTCTGGACAGGTGGCATCGACGACGTTCCGGCAGGGATTTTCAGGTCGGGTGAAAGGGTGGTGCATGCCGCGCCCGGGTCATGCTCGCCATTGAACCCGGATCGGCGCTGTCGAGACAGGAGTTTACGCACGCAAGCGCCTGTTCTCCTCCTGTCAGGCCGGACCATTTTGTGAGCAGTTGTTTCAGGTGTCGGCGCGAGGCGGGTCCGCTACAATGAAATTCCGGCCTGTTCGCCGACATCAACCGCCCGATGGAGACCTGCGATGGATACCGCCACGCCTGCGACAGAAGTCCTGCAGTCCTATCCCGGGTTCAGCATGCGACCGCTGTCGCCAGCCCTTGGCGCGGAGGTGCGCGGCCT
>CAIQON010000387.1 GCA_903873475.1 uncultured bacterium | reverse complement strand
TGGAAGTCCTTGATCGGGTCGTAGTTGACTTTCGCATACAGGCTGATGTTGATCGCATGGGTGCCGACATGGCCGATCATCAGGGTGTGGCCGTCGGGCGCCGACCGCGCGACGATCTCGGCGCCCACGCCGCCGCCGGCCCCGGCGCGGTTGTCGACCACGACAGGCGTGCCGAGCGATATCGACAGGCGTTCGGCGATCGCACGCGACATGATGTCGGTCGGGCCGCCCGGTGCGAACGGTACGACGTAGCGGATCGGCCGTGAAGGATACGGGCCCTGTGCTTCGGCCGCCTGCGCCGCCGTGACCGGTGCGGCCAGCGCCAGCGCCAGCAGCGCCGACAGCTTCGATGCGTTCATGTCGTGCTCCCCTCCGTGGCCGGACGATGACCAGCGGATCGAATTGATACACTGCGTCGACGCTTTTCGTCGACTGTCTTTTCGTCGACTGTCGCCACCCGGCGACGGCCCAGTCTGGAGCAACAACCGCGCCCATGTCAAAAGCCCGCCGCCACCTGGTCTGCCTGACCTTCGACTTCGATGCCATCTCGGGTTTCATCGCGCGCGGCACGCCTACGCCCTCGGCCATCTCGCGTGGCGAGTTCGGGCCGCGCGTGTCCGCCCCCCGGCTGCTGAAGATGCTCGGTGCACGCGGCCTGCCGACCACCTGGTTCGTGCCCGGCCACACCGCCGAGACCTTCCCCGATGCAGTGGCCTCGGTGGCGCGCGCGGGCCACGAGATCGGACACCACGGCTGGAAGCATGTGCCGCCCGCGACGCTGTCGCGCGAGGAAGAAGAGAACGAACTCGTGCGGGGCATCGCCGCCATCGAGCGCACCTGCGGCGAGCGCCCGACCGGATACCGCTCGCCTTCGTGGGACCTCTCGCCGCATTCGATCGAGCTGATGCTCAAGCACGGCTTCACCTACGACAGCAGCATGATGGGCGACGACTACACGCCGTACTTCGCGCGCCAGGGCGACATCATCGAACTGGAGAAGCCAGCGGTGTTCGGCAAGCCGTCGAACCTGCTCGAGATGCCGATCAGCTGGTCCACCGACGACGCGCCGCACTTCGAGTTCATGCGCTATCCGAACGCCATCAGACCCGGCAACATGAACGCTGACCAGGTGCTCGGCAACTGGGTAGCCGACTTCGACTACATGCAGCGCGAACTCGACTGGGGCGTCCTCACCTATACCTGCCATCCGTTCATCATCGGGCGCGGCCACCGCATCCTGATGCTCGAGAAGCTGGTCGACACGCTGCTCGCGCGCGGTGCGGTGTTCGTGCGCATGGACGCGGCTGCGGCCGAGTACCGGGCACGCGTCGCTGCGGGCGAAGCATGAGCGCTGCGGGCACGTTGGATCCGGCCGTCCTGATCCTGCCCGGCCGGGGCAACTCCGGCCCGGCGCACTGGCAGACGCACTGGGAGCGGCAGCGTCCCGGCTGCGTGCGCATCGAACAGTCGGAGTGGACCACGCCGCTCCGCGACGACTGGGTCGCCTCGCTGCAGCGGACCGTCGCCGCGCTCGCGCCTGCACCGATCGTGCTCGTCGCCCACTCGCTCGCGTGCAGCCTGGTCGCCAACTGGGTGAAGGCTGGCGCTTTCGGTACGGTTGCCGCCGCGCTGCTGGTCTCGACCAGCGACGTCGATTCGCCCGACTGGCCGGCCGGCCCGATCGGCTTCGCGCCGATGCCGCTGATGAAGATGCCGTTCCCGACCATCGTCGTCGCCAGCACGAACGATCCGATGGTGGCCGAGCAAAGG
The DNA here is from genome assembly GCA_903873475.1 of uncultured bacterium. Classification (GTDB taxonomy): domain Bacteria; phylum Pseudomonadota; class Gammaproteobacteria; order Burkholderiales; family CAIKXV01; genus CAIKXV01. The sequence continues at coordinate 12,388 of CAIQON010000387.1, read as the reverse complement.
TCCAGGGCGTTCGCCGAGGCCTGGGGCGCCGCGTATCACGTGATCGGGGCGAAGGGCCACATCAACGCCGATTCGGGGCTGGACGACTGGCCGCAGGGACAGGCCTGGCTCGACGAACTCATCACGGGCGTGCGCGCGGCGCGCTGAGCGCACGCCGCGCGGGCGCTGTACTGGCAACGACGGCACCTTGATGCTGGATCACCGCCGCCTTCATGGCTACACCTCGCGCAGGCCCATCGAAAATCCGCCCGCGTCGGCGGGGTCGATCCAGGCCATGGCACCGTCGCGGGTGAACGGCATGCCACGCGCCTCGAGCAGCGCCAGTGCACGGCCGAGGTCGAGCACGCCGACGGTCAGCGCGTGGAGCCCGGGCAGCCTCGATGGCCGCCAGCCATGTCGCGACGTGAAGGTGGTGGTGTCGACCGCCTCCACCCCTGCCGGCCTGCCGAGCGCGTCCAGGTGCCGGACGATCGGCCGGGGATCGTCGGCGACGAACGTGGCCGAAAGCAGTGCGACAGCGCCATTGTCGTGGTCGAGGTAGCGCGGCTGCCAGAGGTAGCCGGGTGTCTGGTGCTCGATGATGATGTAGCGCGCTTCAGGGCAGTCGGCATCGCGGCTGAAGATGTTGCGAAAGCGCATGAGGCGCATCGCGCCATCGACATCGACCTCGCGCTCGCGTTGTACCGGAGGCTGCAGGAAGGGTGCGTCCGCGGCGAGCGCCGCGTAGGCCGTATCGGCGCCATCGCAGCGCAGCGCGAGGATGTGCAGGCCGGGGCCGCGCTCCATGAAGGATGCCCACGGGTTGAACGCGCCCGCGCAGGTGATGCCGATCAGCTCGAGGTAACCGCGCCGGAACAGTGCGCAGCGGTTCGAGGTAGCCCAGGGATGCATGCCCTCGTGCCCCGGCACCGCGCCGCGCTGGGGGCTGCGCGGGCAGAGCCGGAAGCCGAGCCGTTCCCATGCCGCCGCCGCTGCATCGAAGTCCCCTGCGATGCAGCCGAGATGGTCGAGCGCCAGGACCGGCGCCGCCTGCGCGGTGGCGGGCTGCAGTGCCATCAGGCAGGCTGGCCGGCCACGATCGCCGTAGCCTGTGCTTTGAGCGCCTTGCGGTCGACCTTGTTCGGCCCGGCGAGCGGCATCGCATCGAGGAAGGCGACCCGCCGCGGATGCTGGTAGGCGGGCGCGTGTTCCAGTGCGAATCGCTTGACCTCGGCTTCGTCGAGCATGCTGCCTGGCGCCCGCACCACGAATGCAAACGGCTTCTCGCCCTTGATCTCGTCGGGCACCGGAACCACGCAGGCCTGCTGGACCCCGGGGTGGCGCTCGAGCAGCGATTCGACCTCGCCCGGGAAGATGTTCTCGCCGCCGCAGACGAACATGTCGTCGGTGCGGCCGATGAAGAAGTACGCACCGTCCGCGTCGCGCCGGAACACGTCGCCCGATACATACCAGCCCTCGGGCGTGAGCACCTCGCGCGTCTTCTCCGGCAGGTTCAGGTAGCCGTGCATGTTGGCCGGCGTGCGCTGCCACAGCACGCCTTCGTCTGCGTCGTGGCCGCCGGCATCGACCAGGCGCAGCTCGACACCCTCCATCGGCCAGCCGATCGACAGCGGCGGCAGCGTGCGGTCCGGACGCGGGGCGCATACCACCGGGCCGGCCTCGGTCGTGCCATACGAGTTCATCACGAGCGCGCCGGGGAAGGTGGCCTTCACCGCGTCCCAGAGCTTGAGCGAGATCGGCGCCGAACCCATGCGCACCGTCTGCACCGACGAGCGGTCGACCTGCTCGAGCAGGTCGCGCTGCTGCAGGCACATCGCGAACATCGGCGGCACCCCGGTGAGCCAGGTGCAGCGGTAGCGTTCGATCGCCTGCAGGTACAGGCGCGCATCGAACTCGGGCAGCAGCACCATGCTCGCGCCCACGGCGATCGTGAAGAGCGACGTGCACAGCCCGTTCATGTGATAGAGCGGCGCGGCGACCAGCAGTCGCTGGGCGGTGAACGGTGCGCCGCGCCGGGCGCGCGCGCGCAGGGCCCACAGGTGGCCGCCGTGGGTCAGCGGGACCCCTTTCGGGCGCCCGGTCGAGCCCGATGTGTAGAGCACCATCGCCACTGCTTCAGGCGACGGATGCGCCGGCTCGAACGGCCCGGGGTCGAGCCGCGCGGCGAACCCGTCCGGCCCGGTGCCATCGAAGACGGTGACCGGCAGGCCGCCGGGCAGCAGCAATCGGCTCCGCTCGTCGCACACCACATGCTTCGCCCGACAATCGTCGAGGATGAAATCGATGGTCGAGGCCGGAAACCTGTGGCTGACCGGTACCGCGACCATGCCGGCCCGTACGATGCCGAGGAACGCAAACAGGTACTCCGCGCGGTTGGCTGAAAGGATGGCCACCGCATCGCCGCGCGCCAGCCCGCTGGCGAACAGGCCGCGCGCGAAGGCATTCGCGGCATCCTCCACCTGGCGGTGCGAGTACTCGCGCGGCGCATCGCGATCGAGCAGGTCGATCAGCGCGGTGGTATCGCCGCGGCTCTGCTGGTGCAGTTCCGGGTCGTACAGGGCGCCGAGGTTGTCGGTCTCGATCACGGCCAGCTACTCGGGGCGTACGCCGGCGAGCTTCACCGCCGCTGCCCAGCGCACCAGTTCGCGCTTCATCAGCGCACCGAGTTCTTCCGGGCTGCTGGCGACCGGATCGGTGCCTTCGGCGAGCAGTATGCTGCGCACGTCGGCGGCGGCCATCGTGCGCCGCAGGTCGGCGTTGAGCCGCTCCACGGTCGGCCGGGGTATGTTGGCGGGGCCCACCACGCAGTACCAGCCGGTGATGTCGAGTTCCTTGTAACCGGCCTCGACCAGGGTGCCGACGTCCGGATAGATCGCCGAGCGCTTCGAGCCGGTGGTGGCGATCGCGCGCACGCGCCCGCTCTTGACGAACGCGACCATGGTGTTGGGCTGGCTCACCTGCAGTTCGATCTCGCCGCCGAGCAGCGCATTGAGCGCCGGCCCGCCGCCCTTGTACGGCACGTGCAGCAGGTCGATGCCGGCGGCATGCGCGAGCAGCGCGCCGGTGAGGTGGTTCGAGGTGCCCGGCCCCGCGCTGCCGTAGGAAAGCTTGCCCGGGTTGCGCCTGGCCAGCGCGATCACGTCCTTGATGTTCTTCGCCGGCAGCGAGGGGTGCGAGACGATCAGCAGCGGCTGTGTGGCGACCAGCGAGATCGGCGAGAAGTCGCGTATCGTGTCGTAGCCGACCTTGGCCAGTGCGGCCGGGTTGATCGCCAGCGGGCTGGTCGAACCCATCAGTAGCGTGTAGCCGTCGGGCGCGGAACGGGCGACCAGTTCCGCCGCGAGGCTGCCACCGCCGCCGGCACGGTTGTCGATGATCACCGGATGGCCGAGGAACTCCTGCAGCCGGCGCCCGATCGGGCGCGCCATGATGTCGATCGCGCCGCCCGCGGCGAACGGAATGATCATGCGCACGGCCCGCTGCGGAAACGCGGAGTCCTGTGCGCAGGCCTGCGGCAGGCCGGCCACCAGTGCCGTCGACATGACGGCCGAGACAGCCAGGCGGCGGCACGCGCGCTGGCGGGAAATCGGCGACAGTGAGAGGGTGTGCAGGTTCAAGGCAGCTACCTCGTGTGTGATCACAGTTTCGCGGCGGCGGACAATCGTCTTGCCATGGCGCCTCGCTCTTCTATACTTCGGACACGTCCATTTGTCACGCCCCGGCGGAGGAGCCGACCATGCATGAGAAAGAAACCTTCCGCGACTACCTCGACCGCCTGCGTGCAGCCGGGCAGCTGCTCGACATCCGCGAGCCAGTCGACAGCCGGCACATCGCGACACTGGTCGACCAGAGCGACAAGGCGCTCGCGTTCCATCGCGTGATCGGCTACGACATGCCGGTGGTCTCCGGCCTGATCCGATCCAGCGAGCGGGTCGCGATCGGGCTGGGCGTGGAGAAGTACGCCGACATCGAGCAGAAGCTCACCAAGGGCATCGCCGATCCGATCCCGCCGGTCTATGTCGAGCAGAGCAGCACGCGCGAAGTCACGCGCTACGGCGACGACGTCGACCTGTTCGACCTGCCGATCCCGATGTCCTCGGTGCTCGACGGCGGCCCGATGATCACCGGTGGCATCACCATCGTGCGCGACGGGCAGGGCGGGCTCAACGCCGGCATCTACCGCTACCTGCTGAAGGAGAAGAACCTCACCGGCATCGACATCGTCACCCCTAACAACCTGCGCGCGCTCGCGCACAAGGCCTTCCTCGAGAAGCGCCCGCTGCCGATCTCCATCTCGATCGGCACGCATCCGTTCGAGTTCATGGCCGCGGGCTACCGCGCACCGATGGGTGTGGACGAGATCGACATCGCCGGCGGGCTGCGTGGCGCGCCGACCCGGCTGTCGATGTGCGAGACCATCGACGTGCCCTACCTGGCCGATGCCGAGATGGTGCTCGAGGCCGAGATCCTGCCCACCGGCTGGACCTGGCCGGAAGGCCGCTTCGGCGAGTTCACGCAGCTGATGGGCGGCCTGCACTGGAACCCGCTGGTCCGGGTGAAGGCGATCTCGCACCGGAGAGATCCGATCTACTACAACCTGCACATGCCCTGGGAAGTGGCATGGCTGATGATCCCGACGCGCTGGTCGCAACTGCGCGGTGCGCTGAAGGCGGCTGGCATCCAGGTGAAGGACATCAACGTCACGCTGGGCGGCAACGGCTCCTGGCATGTGATCGTGTCGATCAGGAAGCAGGCCGGCGAAGGCAAGAATGCGCTGATGGCGGTGCTGTCGGTCGGCGACATCAAGCATGCGGTGGTGGTCGACGACGACATCGACGTGTACGACCCGCTCGACGTCGAGTGGGCGATCGCGACGCGGGTGCAGGGCGATCGCGACGTGTTCATCGTCCCCGGCGCGCGCGCCAAGCCGCTCGACCCGAGCCTGCCGGTGATGCCGGCCGGTGTGGTGCCCACCGGCGCGAAGGTCGGCATCGATGCCACCATCCCGGAAGGGATCCCGCGCGAGCGCTACGAGCGCATCCGCTATGCCTACTCGGACACGGTGAAGCTCGGCAGCTACAAGCTCGACGAATCGGCGGTCAAGGCAGCCGACCGCAAGCCCCGGGCGGGCGAGGTGGAAGAGCTGGCCGCGCGCATCCTGGATCTGATCGGGCCGAAGCCGCTGTACTACGCCGAGGTGATCGACGCTTTCCCCGGATACCCGCTGCAATCGATCACCCGGGCGTTCGGCAAGCTTCACGTCGACGAGAAGCTCTGGCAGGACCCGGAAGGGCGGATGTGCGTGCGCGGGTCGGTGTTCGCCGCGAAGGTGCCGGGCGGCCGCTGATACCGGTGGTCGAGCGCAGGGTACGGACGTTGCGCGTATCCTGAGCCACTGGCCGCCCCGTTCGCAGCCAGCACAATCAGGAGGCTTCGATGCCCAAAGGCCAGCAGCGCAGCAACAAGGAAGTGAAGAAACCCAAGCAGACGAAGAAAGCCCTGCCGCCGGGCTCGTCCGGTGCAGTAATCCCGGCAGGTGCCGCGGCCAAGCGCGGCAATCCGCCGGCACGCTGAAGCCTGTCCGCGACGCGGTGACGCGCCCGCTGCGCTCGCCGGATCGCTCCAGGTGCGCGGCGAGGCTGCGCTGCGGCTATTTCGCCGCGGTGGCCTGGACCAGGTAGGCGACCAGGTCTGCGCGTTCCTTCGCGTCGGCCAGGCCAGAGTAGGGCATGCGGTTGCCCGGGATGACCGCCTGCGGATCGGCAATGAAGGCGTCGAGCGTCTGCCGGGTCCATGACAGCTTGCTGCGCCGTATCGCGGGCGAGTAGCGGAAGTCGTCGATCGCACCGGCCCGGCGGCCGATGATTCCGGCCAGCGTGGGTCCGAGGCTGTTGGCGTCGGTGCTGCCGTCGAGCGCATGGCAGGACCTGCATTCGACGAACAGCTTCTCGCCGCGCTTGACGTCCGCCTGGGCGACAGCCTGTCCCGCCGACAGCAGGAACAGGCTCGCGCCCAGCAGTGCGGGCAGCCGCCCGCCGATAGGTCGCTGCATCGGATGGCTCCTCGTGCGCTGGCGCGTGCTCATGCGGACACCAGCGGGCCGGGGTTCTTCAGGTAGCGCGACTTGATGATGTCCGCCGTGCGGTAGGCCAGCGCACCGACCAGACCCGTCGGCTGGTAGGCGCCGTTGTGCGGGAATACGTTGGCGCCCATCACGAACAGGTTGTGCGCGTCCCAGCTCTGCAGGAACGGGTTGACCGCGCTGGTCTTCGGGTCGGTGCCCATCGGCGTGCCGCCGCCGTTGTGGGTCGACAGGTAGGGCACCACCGTCCACGACTGCGGCTTGCCGTTGGCGTTGCTCATCCGCGTCGGGTTCAGCGACTTCGCGAGCGCGGTGACGATCTGCGCGGCGTGCGCATTCATCCGGTGCTCGTTTTCCTTGAAGTCGAAGGTCATGCGCAGCAGCGGCTGGCCGAACACGTTGCGGTAGGTCGGATCGAGGTCGAGGTAGTTGTAGCGATGCGGCATCGACCCGCCGCTGGACGAGATGCCCATCTGCGAGTTGTTCCACTTCGACAGCGCCTCTTTCCAGGCGGTGCCCCAGGCCGGCGTGCCGCCCGGCACCGGACGGTTGCCGATCGGCAGGTTGGTGTTGTGCCCCGAGGACACGATATAGCCGCCGACGAAGCCGTGCGGGCCGCGGTCGAAGCCGGCATTGGCATTGAAGTCGTCGATCACCGTGTTGGTGCCACCGGCCGACATGAAGCGGTTGAACTCGCGGCCCTCGAAGAACAGGCTGGAGCCGGTGCGCGTCTCGTAGCAGTAGTTGCGTCCGATCACGCCGGTCTGCGTTGCCGGGTCGTACGGCTGGCCGATACCCGACAGCAGCATCATGTGCGTGTTGTTCATCGTGAACGTGCACAGCATCACCATCGCTGCCGGCTGCTCCAGTTCCTCGCCGGTGAGCAGGTTGGTATAGAGCACGCCGGTGACGCGCTTCGCCGACGGATCCTTCAGGATCTTCGTCACCCAGGAATGCGTACGCAACTCGAAGTTCGGGCTCTTCATCGCCGCTGGCACGACGGTGATGTGCGGGCTTGCCTTCGCATTGGCCTCGCAGCCGAAGCGCTGGCAGAAGCCGCAGTACTGGCAGCCGCCGAAGCTGGCGCCGTCCGGATTGGTGTAGGCGCGCGAGGCGTTCGCGGCCGGCCGCGGGAACGGGTGGTAGCCCGCCTTCGCTGCGGCTTCGCCGAACAGGTGCGACGAGAGCACGCTTTTCAGCGGCGGCAGCGGGTACTCGCGCGCGCGCGGCCCCTCGAACGGGTTGCCACCGGGCTGCACCTTGCCGTTCAGGTTGCCGGCCTTGCCCGACACTGCCGCCGTACGCTCGAACTTGTCGTAGTACGTCTCCATCTCGGCGTAGGTGATGCCCCAGTCGCGCAGGTCGGACATCTCGGAGGAGATGAACTTCGCGCCGTAGCGCTGCTCGTACTGGCTGCGTACCTTGAACTCGTTGTCGGACCAGCGCCAGGTGCCACCGCTCCAGTGCAGGCCCGAGCCACCGACCGCCTCGCCGGGCAGGAACGAACCCAGCCGCCGCACCGGCAGCGCATCCTGCGTGTGCGTGTTGCGCATCGTCACCGTGTCGCGCGAGGCGTCCTGCATCATCTCCTGGCGCTGCACGTAGCGCAGTTCATCGCGCACCTGCTGCAACTGGAAGTCTGCTTCGGTGGTGGTCATCTTGCCACGCTCGAGCGCGACCACCTTCAACCCCGCCTCGGAGAGTTCCTTCGCGAGGATGCCGCCCGTCCAGCCGAGGCCGATGATGACCGCGTCGACTTCCTTCAGTTTCCTGGCTGCCATGTCGTGGGTCTCCGGTCAGCTGATGTCGGCGATGCCGAGCGGGTTGGTAGGCATCTTCCGGTCGCGGAACTTGTCCATGTTCTGCTGGTTGGTCGCGATGACCCCGGGGAAGTTCACCAGCTTCCAGCCGGCCTTGTCGCGGTTGCCGCCGTAGATCGGGTCGGAGAACATGCCTTCCATCACGTTGTTGTAGAGCATGCCGAAGAAGGTGCGCACCGGCGGGCCGTTCTCGAGCGTGACCTTGCCTTGCTGCATGCCCAGCAGGAAGGCCTCGCGCTGCTCCGGCGTGACGCGGTCGAAGGTACGGCCGTAGGCCTTCACGCAGGCCGCGTTGGCGGCGGGTATCGCCGCGCGATAGAGTTCCGAGGGCGTCATCGGCAGCTGGTAGCCCTGGTTCGGCGTGCCCTGTTTCCAGGGGCCCTGCATGTACAGCCGCGCGCCCTTGCCCCAGCCGCTGGCCAGGGCCCGGTCGATGTACACATGCAGGCCGAGGTCGGTGCCTTTCGGCGTGAACGCATCGGCCGGGATCATGTGGTCGACGACGGCCTCGATGAAGGCGGCTTCATCGGGTGTCAGGAATACATAGCCGGCCGCGGTGGTGGGAGCACTCGCGGCGCCCCGGGCCGCAGCCGCCTGCGCTGCGGCGGTGGCCGGCAGCACCGTGGTCACGGCGGCGGCACCACCCGCGACGGCGCCCTTCAGGAACGCGCGTCGTCCTTCCGAGTCTCGATCCATCTCCTCCACCCCTCATGTGTTGGGGATCGCCCGGACGATGCCGCGGACGGGATGTCCTCCGGATGCCGGTGCGATACAGCGGGCAATATCAGGTCGCTGCGCAGACACAATGTAGCAAGCGGCTGTACGGGCGTAAAGCACGGGCTTGCTCCGAGTCCCCCCGAAGTATCCCGCTCCATGGCTGTGTTTCCAGCATGGTCGTCCGGGCCTCGATCGCGTGCAATCGGCGCCTTCCCCGAGGAGGTGTCATGCACCGTATGCAGCAGCACGCGCCAAGCCGGCCCTGGCGGGGCCGTGCCGCTGGCCCGGTGCGTCGTGGCAAGGCCCACGGAAGCGGTGTTGCCGGACGGATGCGCATGACACGCGTGGATCGTTTGATTGCCCGTCTGCTGGTGTGCCTGATGGCCGTCCTGCCGATCGTGCATCCGGTGGGCGAGGCTCGTGCTGCCGGTGGCCAGTTCAATCCGCGCTGGACGAGCGCACCCGCATCATCGACGGTGACAGTCCGCTATCCACTCGACAACTGGTCGCTGCTCGGCGAGATCGCCGGGCGTGGCGGCGGTGGCTTCGACCTGCGCATGCTCCAGGGCGAGCGCTGGATCACCGCCGGTCGCGAGGAAGTGGGGCAACTGGGGCTCGGGTCCGACGTCGTGTCGAAGCTGGTGATGGCTTTCCCCGGCCATGCCGCGATGGTGTTCGCCACATACTCGCCCGAGAACGCGCAGCTGCGCATCCGTGTCGTCAAGGCCGAACGGCAGGCTGACGGACGGATCCGCAGCTACCTTGGCGACTTCACCCCGCACCACGGCGAACGCTGGGCGGCGCAGCGGCACTACCTGTCGCCCGCCGAAGCTGCCGACCCGGTCCTCGCCGGGCGCAACCCGTTCGCCGTGTTCAGGCCCGCGGACGAGACGGACCCCGTCTTCCACAACATCGGCTGGACTGCCGCACAGGTGGCTGTCGGCCACGCCATGCGCCTCTACAACGCCTCCGCCGGGTTCATCGCGATGACGGACACGCGCTGGACGCAGGTCGTCACCCGGTCGGGCAACCTGCTGCGGCAGCGCGTCGATACGACGACCCAGGCATGGGTGCGTCCGCGCTGGTTCGTCGCGCTGCCGGTCGACCAGCAGCCCTACGGCGTACAGGCCGCGATCTGCACCCTGCCGGGTTCGACGTCATGCCCGACGGTGGAGCAACTCGCGCAGAGCGGCGTGTCGGTGTCGCCGTGGGATGGGGGCAACATGCCCAGCCCGGAAGACCTTCTCTACTCGTGGACCGATTCGCGGTCGGGGTTCACTGTGCTGGCGTTTGCGCTGGTGACGGCGGCGTTTGTTTGGGTGGCGGCGAGTGTCGCTGCGAGTGCGGGCCTTTTCGAAAGTGCCTTTGCAATTTCAGCGACAGGCTTTACATCGCCAGCGCTTGTAGGAGCCTATGCAGGTGGTACTTACGCCGCTGCATCGACGTTCCTCGGTGGCGGAGGGTCATTGACTGTCGCTCAACAAGGTTACTTAGGAGCAACTGGGGCTGGGTACCTTGAGGCACCGTCGCTGGCAAGTGCTCGAGGTACAGAACTGGGCGCAATAGTTGTTCAGCGCCATATCAACGCACCACTAGAGCAGTCGTTAACTGGTGTTTCAGCGTTGGCGATGGGTTCATGCAGAGCAAACAACACGAATTCAATCTGCCGCACTGAAAACAAATCTGCTGGGTTACTCCCGCGTCCAGACAGTTTTGTTGCGTACAACGTAGTGGGCGAGATGCGGAGAAAGTATGCGCAGTGCGCAGCGCGCGGTTTTAGGGATATAGAACTTCGGCGCTGCGCTGCCCGTGGTGATTTCTAATCATAGAAATAGCTGCGTAGACTTCGCCAGTCGTATTTCTCGCACACCACACCGGCTGCACTAAGTGCTCTTCCGATACCGCCACCATCCCAGCGGCAATCTGGTCTTTCGCCTCTTGATGCGACACGCACAAAATCGGCAGTGGTACCCGCTCTGAATCGAACAACGACAATATCTCCTTTCAGTATTTTTTCGTCTGATGGCGCGAAAGTGCCAATTGCGCGTAATCCACCGAAATAAGTATTCATGAGTAGTAAGTTGATAAAGTCAAAATTCGCGGGCTTCGTATACCATAGATCAGTTGAAATTTTGCAATGATTCACCATATCGGGAGTTCGCATTGCTCGACTGGTAAGGTCCGCTGAAGTCGAAAGATTTACGATCCCATAGAGGAGCATGCCGTCCACCTTGGTCTGTCTCGCGGATGGCATCGGCGTTGCACACGCAGCAACGCTGACAGCGAGCAACAAAGTCAGAATACGCCAGCACGAGTTCATTGCAGTCGGCGCTGCTCAGTACTTCTTCTGAACCACCAGCGCGCTGCAGCTCGCGCGGTGTCGCGGTTCATCCTCCCTGGCAAGCAGCACCTGATCGGTCTCTGTCCAGATCGCCTCTGCGGTCTTGACCAGAGCATCTCCATCGAACTCCGGGTGCACTCGCCGCGCATCGTCGCGGCCGCATACCGCCAGTCGAGACTGCAGCGATCTATCAGCCTGCCAGCCACTTCGAACACCAGCTGGCCATGGGCGTACCGGGCGCTGCGTGAAACACCATCCGCGACCTCGCCCGGGTCACTGCCCGCGCGGCAGATCGTCGCTTCGAAGTCGATGAGAATCGGCAGGCGGCATCGGGACATTGCCGCACGATAGCGCGCCGTGCGCCGCTGGGGAAGGGCCGCCGCCAGCTTGGGGGCAACCCTTCCGCGCGTGTCCTGCAGTCTTCTACTTCGTGCGCTTGCGCGTGCCGCGCGCCGCGGCGATGCGCATCCGCAGTGCGTTCAGGCGGATGAAGCCGCCAGCGTCAGCCTGGTTGTAGGCGCCCTGGTCGTCTTCGAAGGTGGAGATCTTCATGTCGAACAGTGTGTCGGTCTTCGATTCGCGGCCGACGCAGATCACGGTGCCCTTGTAGAGCTTGAGCTTCACCGTGCCGTTGACGGTCGCCTGCGAGGCGTCGATCAGCGTCTGCAGCAGCTTGCGCTCGGGGCTGAACCAGTAGCCGTTGTAGATCATCCGCGCATAGCGCGGCATCAGGTCGTCTTTCAGCGCGAGCACTTCACGGTCCATCGTGATCGATTCCATCGCGCGGTGCGCCTTCAGCATGATGGTGCCGCCGGGCGTCTCGTAGCAGCCGCGCGACTTCATGCCGACATAGCGGTTCTCGACCAGGTCAAGGCGGCCGATGCCATGCTTGCCGCCGAGCCGGTTCAACTCGATCAGTACCTTGGCCGGGGACATCTTCACGCCGTTCACCGACACGATGTCGCCGCGCTGGTAACCCAGTTCGATGTACTCGGGCTTGTTCGGCGCCTTCTCGGGCGACACGGTGAGCCGCCACATCGACGCTTCCGGCTCGAAGCTGGGGTCTTCGAGGATGCCGCCTTCGTACGAAATGTGCAGCAGGTTGGCGTCCATCGAGTAGGGCGCGCCGCCGCCCTTGCGCTTCTTGTAGTCGACCGGGATCTTGTGCTGGTCGGCATAGGCGAGCAGTTTCTCGCGCGACAGCAGGTCCCATTCGCGCCACGGGGCGATCACCTTCACGTCGGGCATCAGCGCGTAGGCGCCGAGCTCGAAGCGCACCTGGTCGTTGCCCTTGCCGGTGGCGCCATGCGAGATGGCGTCGGCGCCGGTCTTCTTCGCGATCTCGACCAGGCGCTTGGCGATCAGCGGGCGCGCGATCGAGGTGCCGAGCAGGTATTCGCCCTCGTAGATGGCGTTGGCGTGAAACAT
>CAIQON010000386.1 GCA_903873475.1 uncultured bacterium | reverse complement strand
CTTGCCTGCGATGTCCGGGGCCGAGCCGTGGATCGGCTCGTACAGGCCCTTGCCGCTCGCGTCGAGCGATGCGGACGGCAGCATGCCGATCGACCCGGTGAGCATCGAAGCCTCGTCGGACAGGATGTCGCCGAACATGTTGCCGGTGACGATCACGTCGAACTGGCGCGGATTGCGCAGCAGTTGCATCGCCGCGTTGTCGACGTACATGTGCGACAGCTCGACGGTCGGGTAGTCCTTCGCCACTTCGGTGACGACATCGCGCCAGAGCTGCGAAGTCTCGAGCACGTTGGCCTTGTCGACCGAGCACAGCCGACGGTTGCGCTTGAGCGCCGACTCGAAGCCGACGCGGGCGATACGGCGAATCTCGGACTCGGCGTAGAGCATCGTGTCGAAACCTTCGCGCTCGCCCGCCGCATTGGTGCGGATGCCACGCGGCTGGCCGAAATAGATGTCGCCGGTCAGCTCGCGGATGATCAGCACGTCCATGCCGGAGACCACTTCCGCCTTGAGCGTCGAGGCGGCGGCCAGTTCGGGATAGATCACCGCCGGCCTGAGGTTGGCGAACAGCTTCAGTTCCTTGCGCAGGCCGAGGATCGCCTGCTCGGGACGCTTGTCGCGCGGCAGCTTGTCCCACTGCCAGCCACCGACCGAACCGAACAGGATGGCGTCGGCCGAGCGGGCGAGGTCGAGCGTCGCCTTCGGCAGGGGATCGCCGGACAGGTCGTAGGCGGTGCCGCCGACCGGGGCCTCCGCCATTTCGAGCACCAGACCCTGGGGTTCGAGGGCGCGCAGCACGCGCACGGCCTGCGCGATGATCTCCGCGCCGATGCCGTCGCCGGGCAGGACTGCGATCTTCTTCATGGGGCCTCCGGGCCTTCTAGAGGAACAGCCAGGGCTGCGCTGCCCTGTGCTTCGTTTCGAATGCGCGGATATCGTCCGTGTGCTGCAGCGTCAGGCCGATCTCGTCGAGCCCGTTCATCAGGCAGTGCTTGCTGAACGGCTCGATGTCGAAATCGAACTGCCGGCCGGACGGCGTGGTGACCTTCTGGCTGGCGAGGTCGATGTCGAGGCGGTAGCCTTCGTTCGCGAAGGTCTCGTCGAACAGGACGTCCATCTCGGCCTTCGACAGACGGATCGGCAGCAACCCGTTCTTCAGGCTGTTGCTGTAGAAGATGTCGCCGAACGACGACGCGATGACGACCTTGAAGCCGTAGTCCTGCAGCGCCCATGGCGCATGCTCGCGCGACGACCCGCAGCCGAAGTTCTCGCGCGCGAGCAGCACCTGCGCGCCCTGGAAACGGGTCTTGTTCAGGATGAAGTCTTCGTTCAGCGGCCGGTTGCTGTTGTCCATGCCGGGCTCGCCGGTGTCAAGGTAGCGCCAGGAATCGAACAGGTTGGGGCCGAAGCCGGTGCGCTTGATCGATTTCAGGAACTGCTTCGGGATCACCGCGTCGGTGTCGACATTGGCACGGTCGAGCGGCGCTGCAAGGCCGTTCAGGCGGATGAACTTGTCCATCATCGGGCTCCTGCTTCGAGCGAGCGTACGTCGACGAAATGCCCGGCGACGGCGGCGGCAGCAGCCATTGCCGGGCTGACCAGGTGCGTGCGGCCGCCAGCGCCCTGCCGGCCCTCGAAGTTGCGGTTCGAAGTCGACGCGCAGCGCTCACCCGGCTCGAGCCGGTCGTCGTTCATGCCCAGGCACATCGAGCAGCCCGGCTCGCGCCACTCGAACCCGGCCGCGGTGAACACGTCATGCAGGCCTTCACGCTCAGCCTGCTCCTTCACCAGCCCGGAACCCGGCACCACCATCGCCAGCTTCACGTTCGGCGCGACCTTGCGGCCCTTCGCCACGGCAGCCGCCGCACGCAGGTCCTCGATGCGCGAGTTGGTGCAGGAACCTATGAACACCTTGTCGATCGCGATGTCCTGGATACGCGTGTTGGGCTTCAGGCCCATGTATTTCAGCGCCCGCTCGATGCCGTCGCGGCGTACCGGATCGGCGGCATCGGCCGGGTCGGGCACGCGCCCGCCGACAGGCACCACCATCTGCGGGCTGGTGCCCCAGGTCACCTGCGGCTCTATCGACGTGGCCGGCAGGTCGATCACCGTGTCGAACGCAGCGCCTTCGTCGCTCACCAGCGTGCGCCAGTACGCGACCGCGGCGTCCCACTGTTCGCCCTCGGGCGCGAACGGCCGCCCCTTCACGTAATCGATGGTCTTGTCATCGACCGCGACCATGCCGGCGCGGGCGCCGGCCTCGATCGCCATGTTGCACAGGGTCATGCGGCCTTCGACCGACAGGCCGCGGATCGCGGAGCCCGCGAATTCGATCGCATGCCCGGTGCCGCCCGCGGTGCCGATCCTGCCGATCAGCGCGAGCACGACATCCTTGGCGGTGACGCCGGCACCCAGGTCGCCTTCGACCTTCACCAGCATCGACTTCGCCTTCTTCTGCACGAGGGTCTGCGTCGCCAGCACGTGCTCGACCTCGGAGGTACCGATGCCGAACGCCAGGGCCGCCAGCGCACCATGCGTGCTGGTGTGCGAATCGCCGCAGACCAGCGTGGTACCCGGCAGCGTGAAGCCCTGTTCCGGCCCGATCACGTGCACGATACCCTGCTGCTTCGACAGGAAAGGGAAGTACGCGCGCGCACCGTACTCGCGGATGTTGGCGTCCAGCGTGTCGACCTGCAGCTTCGACACAGGGTCCTTGATGCCGCCGGCCCAGTCGCGCGTCGGCGTGTTGTGGTCGGCCGTCGACATGATCGAGTTGATGTTCCAGGGCTTGCGCCCCGCGATCTTCAGCCCTTCGAATGCCTGCGGGCTGGTCACCTCGTGCACGAGGTGGCGGTCGATGTAGAGCAGCACGGTCCCGTCGTCCTGGCTATGGACGACATGACTGTCGAACAACTTGTCGTAGAGCGTGAGGGCCATGGTCTCGGGCACAGCGTTGATGAACCGCGGATTATGTCATGGACCCCACCCGGCTGGCGCGCCAGCCGGGATGCCCCCTCGCGCCGCCGGCGGGGCCGGCAACGATCCGCTACAGCCCGACCGACGCGGCCACCAGCCGCGCAAGTTCCGCCCGCAGCGTCCGGCGCACCTCGGCGCAGGCAGGGTCATCGATCAGGTTCTTCATCTCGTACGGATCACGATCGAGGTCGTAGAGCTCGTCGAGTTCACCATCGTCGCCGCGGTTCACCCAGTGGATCAGCTTGTAGCGGTCGGTACGCACCGCCTTGTAGGACATGCCGATCAGCCACGGCATGGCGTTTTCGCTGAAGTACTCGCACAGGATGGAGTCGCGCCAGCCCGCGGTGGTGCCGCGCGGGCGACCTTCCATCAGCGGCAGCAGCGAGCGCCCCTGCACCTGCGGCCCGGGCGTGCCGCCGGCCAGTTCTATGCAGGTCGGCGCGATATCCAGCGCCAGCACGAGGTCGTCGATCCTGGTGCCCGGCTTGACCCGCCGCGGATAGCGGAAGATGAAGGGCGAGCGGATGCCCTCCTCGTAGGCGAACCTGCGCTCCAGGCCCAGCCCGTGCTCGCCGAAGAAGTAGCCGTTGTCGCCGAGGAACAGGATGAAGGTGTCGTCGAGCTGGCCACTCTTCTCGAGCGCGTCGAACAACTGGCCGACGCCTTCGTCGACCGAGGCCATCATCCGGGCGCGCAGCCGCATCTCTTCCTGGTCGCCACTCTTCACCGATTCGAGCAGCGCCTGCGAGGTCTCGGTCGACTTGATCTCGAACGCCTCGCGCCACACCGGCTTGTCCTTCACGACCTCCGACATCGGGATCACGTTCGGGCGTGGCGGGAAGGTGGCACCCTCGTACAGGCCCTCATGGCGCGGCGCCGGCTTGTAGCCATTGCCCGGATCGAGCGTCAACTTGCCGTCGGCCGCCTGCACTGCGTCGGGGTGCACCGCCTTGTGCGCGAAGAACAGCGAGAACGGCTTGTCGCGCGGCCGGGACACGAACTCGACCGCACGCTCGTTGAGCAGGTCGGTGATGTAGCCCTCGTACTTCGTGTAGACGCCGTCTTCGTTCAGGCGCGGGTTGAACAGGTTGCCATGCCCGTCGAAACTGACCCAGTAGTCGTAGCCGGGACGCGGCCCGCCCTCGTTGCCCATGTGCCACTTGCCGACATGCGCGGTCTCGTAGCCGAGTTTCTGCAGCGCGAGGTGGTAGTTGGGCAGGCGATGGCTGTGCGCGTCGCGCGCGACGTTGTCGATGATGCCGTGCCGGCTCGCGTACTGGCCGGTGACGATCGATGCCCGGTTCGGCGAGCACAGTGGCGTGGTGTGGAAGGCACGGTCGCACAGCGCGCCTTCGCGCGCGATGCGGTCTATGTTCGGCGTCTTCATGTACGGGTGGCCACCCGCGCCGAACTCATCGAAGCGCAGGTCGTCGATCAGGATTACCAGCAGGTTGGGACGCTTCACGGACAGTTTCTCCATCGTTCGGGGTTCATCGCGGCTTGTAGATCGCCAGCGCCTCCGGCAGCATTGCTTCGATATCGCGGATACGGCTGGCGTTGGCCGGGTGGGTGGACATCCACTCCGGCGTCGAACGGCCCAGCTTTGCCGAAGCCTCGCCCATGCGCACCCACAGGTCGCGCGCGGCGCGCGGATCGTAGCCTGCGCGGGCCATGTAGGTAAGGCCGAGCCGGTCCGCCTCGGTCTCCTGCAGGCGCGAGAACGGCAGGATCACGCCGAGCGTCGCGCCGGCACCCAGCGCCGCGAGCATCGCCTGCGTGGTTCCCGCATCGCGTCCGCTCGTCCCCGCCGCGATCGCCCCTGCGGCCAGCCCGGCCTGCACCAGCAGGCCCTGGCTCATGCGTTCCGCGCCGTGGCGCGCGGTAGCGTGGGCGATCTCGTGGCCGATCACCGCAGCCAGGCCCGCTTCGTCGCGGGTGATCGGCAGGATGCCGGTGTAGACCGCGACCTTGCCCCCGGGCAGGCAGAACGCGTTGACCATGCGGTCGTTGTCGATCAGCCGGAATTCCCACTGGAAGTCGGTGCGGCCGGTGGCGGCCGCGATGCGCGCGCCCACGCGCGCGACCAGCGCGGTCTTTTCGGGGTCGGTCGAGACCCGCTCCTTCTTGAGTATGTCCTGGTACGCCTGCAGGCCGAGGCGGGCCTCGTCACCCGGGGACATCAGGATCAGCTGGCTGCGGCCGGAGATGGGTACCGTCTCGCAACTCACGAGCATCGGCCCGAGGCCGGCGCCGAGCAGCAGCGCGGCGGCGAGCGAGCGTAGCCGTCGTCGCACCGGTCGCGGCGCGGCAGGGACGGCGGAAAGTTGGCAAGGGGTCATTTCGGTCTTCTCCCTGTCTCGGGCTGCATGATCGGGGCGGTGGCGATCGGCATGCAAGTCCAGGCCCGGCGAACAGCCACGACATTACTCCAGCCGCTCAGATCGCGGGGGGCGGATGGGCAGGTACCCGGCCGCGCACGGCGACGAGCAGCAGCAGGAAGCCCAGGCTGGCGGCCAGCGCGGCGAGCGTGAACGTGACAGCGGGTCCGTATGCCGACCACGCCAGGCCGGACGCGAAACCGCCGAGCGTACCGCCGGCGCCAAACGACAGCGCGGTGTAGAGCGCCTGGCCCTTCGCCTGGTGCGCGCCCTGGAACCACCGGTGGATCAGCCCTATCGCCGCCGCATGGTAGGCACCGAAGGTCGCGGCATGCATTGCCTGCGCGAGCACCAGCGCGACCGGCGACTGCACCATCCAGCCGATCAGCAGGAAGCGCAGCACCGCGATCGCGAAGGTGGCCGCGAGCAGCCGATACAGCCCCACGCGCGCGACCAGTTGCGGCATCCACCAGAACACCGCGACCTCGCACACCACGCCGAGCGCCCACAGCCAGCCGACCGCCGACTTGCTGTAACCGTTGTCGACCAGGTGCACCGAAAAGAAGGAGTAGTACGCACCATGCGCGGTCGCCATCAGGAAACACGCTCCGAGCAGGCCAGCCACCTCCGGCCGCACCAGGATCGAACGGGCTGACACCTCCTCCCGGGCACGCGCATGCGCGGCCGACTCCGGGACCTGCCAGGTCGCCACCAGCGCCACCGCGTAGATGCCGATCACCAGCCACAACCAGTCGCGCAGCATCGCGAAGTCGAGGAAGTAGCCGATGCCCACCACCGAGAAGATGAAGCCGACCGACCCCCAGAGGCGGATGCGTGCATAGCGCCCGGTATCGCCGCGTACATGTCCGAACGTGGTCGCTTCGGCCAGCGGCATCGTCGCGCTGGTGAAGAAGCTCATCACCGCGAGCGTGATGAACATCGCCGCGAAGCTGTTGCCGGCGAACAGGCCGAACATTGCGACGCCGCCGGCCAGCGCGGTCAGCCTGGCGATGCGCATCCGGCTGCCGTGGCGATCGGCGAGCACGCCCCAGAGCATCGGCGCGAACATTCGCGATGACTGGTTTACCGCCATCAGCAGCCCGATCTGGACCGCGCTCATGCCGACCGAGTCGAAGTAGAGGCTCAGGTAGGGCGTGAAGCCACCGACGTACGCAAAATAGCAGAAGTAGAACGCGCCGAGCGACCACGCGGTGCGCGCGGGCAGTGGCGTGGTCATCGCGCGAAACGCCGTGCCAGCCGCCGCGCGCCGCTCAGGCCTCGGACGGGTCGGAATCCTGCATCGTCGACGCGGCACCAGCCAGGGGTGTTGCGGACGCTGGCGCCAGCGCGGCGATACGCGGCGTCTCGACCACCACGTCGGCGTTCTGGGCGCGGTGGCGCAACGCATGGTCGATCAGGGTCAGCGCAAGCATGGATTCGCAGATCGGCGTCGCACGGATGCCGACGCACGGATCGTGACGGCCAGTGGTCTCGACGATCACCGGCGCCCCGCTGCGGTCGATCGAGCGCCGAGGCAGGCGGATCGAGGACGTCGGCTTGACCGCCACATGGACGACGATGTCCTGCCCGG
>CAIQON010000385.1 GCA_903873475.1 uncultured bacterium | reverse complement strand
GTGGCTGTGGCGCGCTCATGCCGCGGCCCGTCCGATTTCTCACGCTCGCGACCTGCGATTCGTGCTGGGAGCATAGTTAACGATTTGGACGCGAACGCAATCCCTCTCACCGTACAGGGTTGATTGATTTGCCTGGCGCGTGATTCCCCCGACTCTGAGGGGATCGCGGTTATGCCAATGATTTCAATGGCTGCGCAGTTCGGTCAGGATTTACGCGCCAGACCCAGCAATCGCAGCCGCAGCGCGTTCAGGCGGATGAAGCCTTCGGCATCCTTCTGGTCGTAGGCGCCGGCGTCGTCCTCGAACGTGACGTGCGCGGCGGAGTAGAGCGAGTTGGGCGAGGCCCTGCCCGTCGTGATCACATTGCCCTTGTAGAGCTTCAGCGTGACCGTGCCGGTGACGTTGGCCTGCGACTTGTCGATGGCTGCCTGCAGCATCTCGCGCTCGGGCGCGAACCAGAAGCCGTTGTAGATCAGCTCCGCATAGCGCGGCATCAGCTCGTCCTTGAGATGACCGGCGCCGCGATCGAGCGTGATGGATTCAATCGCACGATGCGCCTGCAGCAGGATCGTGCCGCCGGGCGTCTCATAGACGCCGCGCGACTTCATGCCGACGAAGCGATTCTCGACAAGGTCGAGCCGGCCAATGCCATTGTCGCGGCCAAGATCGTTGAGCGCCGCAAGCAGGGTGGCGCCGGAGAGTTTCTTGCCGTTGAGCGAGACAGCGTCGCCGCGTTCAAACCCGATCTGGATTTCAGTGACGACGTCGGGCGCCTCCATCGGCGAGATGGTGCGCTGGTAAACGTATTGCGGCGGCTCGACCGCAGGGTCTTCCAGGACTTTGCCTTCGGAAGAGGAGTGCAGCAGGTTGGCGTCGACCGAGAACGGCGCCTCGCCACGCTTGTCCTTGGCGACCGGGATCTGATGCTTCTCGGCGAACTCGATCAGGTCAGTGCGCGACTTGAACTCCCAGGTCCGCCAGGGCGCGATGACCTTGATGTTCGGGTTCAGCGCATAGGCCGAAAGCTCGAAGCGAACCTGGTCATTGCCCTTGCCGGTCGCGCCGTGCGCGATGGCGTCGGCGCCGGTTTCCTTCGCGATCTCGACGAGCCGCTTGGCGATCAGCGGGCGCGCGATCGAGGTGCCGAGCAGGTACTCGCCCTCATAGACGGTGTTCGCGCGGAACATCGGGAACACGAAGTCGCGCACGAACTCTTCCTGCAGGTTCTCGATGAAGATCTGCTTCACGCCGAACATCTGCGCCTTCTTGCGCGCAGGTTCCACCTCTTCGCCCTGGCCGATGTCGGCGGTGAAGGTGATCACCTCGCACTCGTATACGTCCTGGAGCCACTTGAGGATCACCGAGGTGTCGAGGCCGCCGGAGTAGGCGAGGACGACTTTCTTGGGGGCGCTGCTGTTCTTCTTGGCCATGGATTCGGATGTCGGACGGGTAGATGGAAGGAAGGAGGTTGGTCGGGGTGCGGATCGGTGGAGCGTTGAACCGTGGGCGCGTGCGAAGGGTCAGTCGAGGCGGATGGCGAGCTTGCGGATGAGCGGTGCCCAGCGGGCCGCCTCTGCCTTGATCAGTGCAGCGAAGGCTTCCGGTCGGCCGCCGGCGGGGTCGAGCCCGGCGCCCACGATGCGGTTGCGCGCGTCCGGATGCGCGAGGATCGCATTGATCGCGCCGTTCAGTCGACCGACCAGTGCTTGCGGCGTCCCGGCGGCGACGAGTATGCCGTTCCAGAGCATCGCCTCGAAGCCGGGATAGCCGGATTCGGCGAGCGTCGGCAGGTCGGGAAACAGCGCGTAGCGCGATGCGCTGGTGACCGCCAGCGCACGTACCCGGCCCGACTGCAGGTGCGCCGCGAGCGCGGTAGGCGCGGCGAACACGGCCTGGGTCTCGTTGCGCGCGACCGAGGCCGCTGCCGGCGGGGCGCCGTTGTACGGGCTGTGCACCGCGTCGAAGCCGGCGACCGACCGGAACAGTTCCATCGTGAGGTGCGATGAACTGGCGTTTCCGACCGATGCGTAGGTGAGCCGGCCGGCGGCGTCCTTCGCATGCCTCACCCAGTCTGCGACCGTGCGCACCGGCAGGTCGGCGTTCACGGCCAGGATGTTCGGCGAGGTGCTGGTCACGATCACCGGGGCGAGGTCGCGCGCGGGGTCGTAGGGCAGCTTCGTGTAGAGGAAGGGCGCGAGCGACAGCGGGCCGTTGAAGCTGATCAGCAGCGTATGGCCATCGGGGGCCGACTGGGCGCCGGCGGCGGTGGCGACGGTTCCGCCGCCAGCAGGACGGTTGTCGACCACCACCTGCTGGCCGAGGCCATCACGCAGGCGCTCGCCGATCACCCGGGCCAGGACGTCGAGGGAACTGCCAGGGCCGGCTGCGACGAGGAAACGCAGCGGCCGCGCCGGCCAGTCCTGCGCCATGGCAGGCGCCGGCAGCGCAAACGCGGCGGTCAGTACGCAAGTGAGCGCGCAAGGGCGCACGCTAGTGAGCACGCAAGTGCGCACGGCTGCCGGCGCCACAGGCCATCGGAAAAGCGTGTCTGACCCGGGTTTCGCCTCGGGTTTCGCGAAAAGCGTGTCTGACCCGGGTTTTGCAGAACGGGGGGGTGGCCCCGATTCCGGGGTGTTCACGGCGTGACGCGGCCCAGCAGCAGGAACTCCAGCAGTGCCTTCTGGACGTGCATCCGGTTCTCGGCTTCGTCCCAGACGACGCTCTGCGGACCGTCGATCACCTCGGCGGTGACTTCCTCGCCGCGGTGCGCGGGCAGGCAATGCATGAACAGGGCTTCTGGCCTGGCTGCGCGCATCATCTCGGCGTCGACGCACCAGTCTTCGAAAGCTTTCATGCGCTGGGCGTTCTCGGCTTCGAAGCCCATGCTGGTCCACACGTCGGTGGTGATCAGGTCGGCGCCGCGGGCGGCGTCCATCGGGTCGGCGAACTGCTCGAAGTGGGTGGTGTCGTAGATGCCGGCGCGCTCGGGCTCGACTTCGTAGCCGGGCGGGGTGGACACGTGAACGTTGAAGTCGAGCACGGTGGCTGCCTGCAGCCAGGTGTTGCAGACGTTGTTCGAGTCGCCGATCCAGGCCACCGTCTTGCCCTGGATGGGGCCGCGATGCTCGATGAAGGTGAAGATGTCGCCGAGGATCTGGCAGGGATGGTATTCGTTGGTCAGGCCGTTGATCACCGGCACGCGCGAGACGCGGGCGAAGCGCTCGACGATCTCCTGTCCGAACGTGCGGATCATCACGATGTCGACCATGCGCGACACCACCTGCGCCATGTCTTCGACCGGCTCGCCGCGCCCGAGCTGCGTGTCGCGTGTGTTCAGGTAGATCGCCGCGCCGCCGAGCTGGTGCATGCCGGCCTCGAACGACAGGCGCGTGCGCGTGCTGGCCTTCTCGAAGATCATCGCCAGCGTGCGGTCTTCGAGCGGCCAGTAGCGCCGATAGGACTTGAACTCGCCCTTGATCCAGGCCGCGCGCGCGAACAGGTGTTCGTACTCTTCCCGGCTGAAGTCGAGGAACGTCAGGTAGTGCCTGGGCGAAGTCATGTCGTTGCCTGCGCCGGAATGCATCGCTACCGCGCGAGGAACTTGCGGATCAGCGGCGACAGCATCGACACGATCTGGTCGGCCTGGTCGTCGGAGATGACCAGCGGCGGCAGCATGCGCACGATGTTGTCGTAGGTGACGTTGATCAGCAGCCCGGCCTCGAGCGCCTGGGCGACCAGTTCGTTGCACGGGCGGTCGAGTTCGATGCCGAGCATCAGCCCGGCGCCGCGGATCTCGGTGATGCCGGACAACCCGGCGAGTTCCTGGCGGAAGCCGGCCACCATGCGATCGCCGAGCACGCGCGCACGGTCGAGCAGGCCTTCTTCCTCGATGATCTCGAGGGTGGTCAGCGCCGCGCGGCAGATCAGCGCTCCACCACCGAAGGTGGTGCCATGGTGGCCGGGGCTGAACACGTTCGCCGCAGCGCCGCGGGCGACGCAGGCGCCGATGGGCATGCCGTTGGCCAGCCCCTTGGCGAGCGTCAGCACGTCGGGCATCAGGTCGGTGTGCTGGTAGGCGAACCACTTGCCCGTGCGCCCCATGCCGCTCTGTACTTCATCGAGCATGAACAGCCACTGCTTGCGGTCGCACAGCTCGCGCAGGTGGGAGAGGTAGGTCTTTTCGGGAATCTGGATGCC
>CAIQON010000384.1 GCA_903873475.1 uncultured bacterium | reverse complement strand
CGGGCTGCTCGGCGTGGCCACCGGTGGCCGGATGCCCGCCGCGCATACCGGCTACGTGATCTGGACGGTACGCGGGCTCGACGCGGCCGGCCAGCGCTTCCTGATGTCCGACGGCGTCGCGGTCGGCTATGGCGCACGCGCCACCGCCGACGGCCATGATGCGATCTACCTCGTGGCGCAGGAGAACTATCCGGCGGAGTTCGTAGAGGCGTCGTACCCGTTGCGTGTGCGCCACTATGGCCTGAACCGGGATACCGGAGGGCCCGGGCGCTGGCGCGGCGGCTGCGGCGTGGTGCGCGAGAGGGAGATCCTCTGTGACCAGGTGACGGTGTCGGTGCGCATCGAAGGCGATGCCAACCCGCCCTGGGGCGTCAACGGCGGGCGCTGCGCCGGCTCGGGACGCTGCGTGGTCAATCCGGGACGCGCGGACGAGCGCGTGCTACCGCCGTTGTCCGACTCGCATGTGCTGCACCGGGGAGACGTTGTACGCATCGAGACCGGTGGTGGCGGCGGCTGGGGCCATCCGTACGACCGCGAGCCGGAACGCGTACTGGCCGACCTGCTCGGCGGCCACGTGAGCATGCGCAGCACGCTCGACGACTACGGCGTGGTACTCGCCGCCGACGGTCGTTCGGTCGACGAGGTGGCGACCGTGCGGCACCGTACCGACCGGCCGGCCACCGCCCTGTTCCATCGCCACACCTACCGGGATTCGCTCGAATGACGCAGGCAGGCACGCTGATCGGTGTGGACACCGGCGGCACGTTCACCGACGTCGCGCTGCTCGATGCGGTCGACGGGCGGCTGTGGGTCACCAAGACATCATCGACGCCCGACGATCCGTCGCGCGGGTTCGGCCAGGGCATCGCCGACGGTCTGGCTGCGGGGTGCATCGACGGCGCGGCCGTCGCGCGCGTGCTGCACGGCACGACGGTGGCCACCAACCTGATCCTCGAGCGCAAGGGCGCGCCGGTGGCGGTCCTGGTGACGCGCGGCTTCCGGCATATCCTCGAGATCGGCCGCCACGACATCCCGCGCAAGTCGAACCTGTTCACCTGGGTGAAGCCGCCGCGGCCGGTGCCGCCGCAGCATGTCTTCGAGGTCGACGGGCGCATGGATGCAGCCGGCGCGGAGGTCGAGCCGCTGGACGAGGCGGGGGTACGTGTTGCGGCGCGTGCGATCGCGGCCGAGGGCATTGGTACGGTGGCGATCGTGCTGCTGCACAGCTATGCGAACCCGACGCACGAGAAGCGCGTGGCCGAACTGGTTGCCGAGGAGTTGCCTGATGCGCTGGTCTCGGTATCGAGCGAAGTGCTACCGGTGTTCCGCGAGTACGAGCGCTGCGTGACGACGCTGCTCAATGCCTACGTGATGCCCGCAGTGTCCACCTATGTCGAGCGGCTCGAACGGCGCACCGAGGCGAGCGGCATTTCCGCGCCGCTGCTGCTGATGAAGTCCAGCGGCGGCGTTACCAGTACCGCGAATGCACGGCGGCGCCCGGTCGAGACCGCGCTGTCCGGTCCGGCCGCAGGGGCGGTCGGTGCCGCGTTCATCGGCGCCAGCGCGGGCTTCCGCGACCTGCTGACCAACGACATCGGAGGCACGTCCGCCGACATCGCGCTGATCCAGGGCGGCATCCCGCGGCTGACCACCACCGGTGCGATCGGCGGCTGGCGCGTCGGGCTGCCGATGGTGGACATCATGACCATCGGCGCTGGCGGTGGCTCGATCGCGCGCGTGACCTCGGCGGGCACCCTAGCCGTCGGACCGGAAAGCGCGGGCGCGATGCCCGGTCCGGTGTGCTACGGCCGCGGTGGTGTGCAGCCGACGGTCACCGATGCGCACGTGGTGCTCGGGCACCTGCCGCCGTACCTGCTCGGTGGTTCCTTCCGCCTGGACGTCGAGGGCGCGCGCCGGTCGATCCTCGACCATGTCGCTCGGCCGCTCGGCCTGGGCCTCGAAGCCGCGGCGCGCGGCATCCTTGAGGTGCTCGACAACAACATGGTCGGGGCGATGCGCGTGGTGTCTGTCGAGCGCGGAGTCGACCCGGGAGACCTGGTGTTCGTGCCCTTCGGCGGTGCCGGGCCTCTGCATGGCGGCTCGCTGGCCCGTCTGGTCGGCTGTCGAACGACGCTGGTGCCGCCATCGCCTGGCGTGCTGTCCGCACTCGGCTTGCTGGTGTCGAACCTGCGCGCCGAGTTCGCGCGCACCTGCATGCAGCGCGCCGGGCACTACGACATGCCTCAGCTGGCTGCGACCTTCGATGAACTGACCGCGGATGCGGTCGGCTGGCTCGACGGCGAGGCGGTGCCCGAGGGCTCGCGCGTACTGCTGCGCCAGGCCAGCCTGCGCTACAAGGACCAGGGCTTCGAACTCGACGTGCCGTGGAGCGGTGGCGTCGACGAAGCGGCGCTGGCCGCGCTGCTCGAGGGATTCCACCAGGCGCACGAGCGCATCTACAGCTTCGCGCTGCGCGGCATGCCGGTCGAGATCGTCACGCTGCGCGTCGATGCGATCGGCATGCTGCCGGCGGTGAAGTTGCATGAACTCGCCGCCGGTGGCCGGCCGTCCGATGCGGTGGTCGGCATGCAGCCGATCCACTTCGCGCAAGGCCGCGAAGAGGTGCCGGTCTATGACCGGTCGAAGCTCGGCGCGGGAGCGCTGGTCGAGGGCCCGGCGGTCATCGCCCAGCTCGATTCCACGACGCTGCTGCTGCCCGGACAGGTGGCCGAAGTGCATCGCCATGGATCGCTGATCGTGCGGGAGAAGGTCTCGTGAGGCGGTCGACCACACGCGCGCTCGGCTTGATCCTCGCGGGGCTGTGCGCATCGCCGGCGGGCCCGTTTTCCGTGGCGGCGCCGGCGCTGGCACAGGCCTGGCCGGAGAGGCCGCTGCGCCTGGTGGTACCGGTGCCGCCCGGCGGCTCGCTCGACGCGTACACCCGGGTGATCGGGCAACGGCTGTCCGATTCGATCGGCCAGCCGGTGCTGGTCGACAACCGGCCTGGCGCCAACGGCATCGTCGGGGCGGCCCTGGTCGCCAAGGCAGCCCCCGATGGCTACACGCTGCTGATGGGTGCGACGCCGACGCTGGCGATCAACGTGACCCTGTACGCCGGCAAGCTGCCCTACGACCCCGAGAAGGATTTCACGCCGATCTCGATGGTCGCGAAGTCGCCCTCGGCACTGGCCGTGCATGCCGGCGTGCAGGTCACGACGCTGAAGGAATTCGTCGCGCTCGCGAAGGCGAGTCCGGGCCGGCTGAACTACGCGACCTCGGGGGTGGGCAGCGGCAACCACCTGATGGCCGAGATGTTCCGCAGCGCCGCCGGCATCGACATCGTCCACGTACCGTTCTCGGGCGGCGGGCCCGGCCTGGCCGCGCTCGTCGCGCGCGAGGTCGATGCGATGGTGACGCCGCCGCCGACGCTGATCCCGATGGCGAAGGCGGGCCGTATCCGGCTGCTGGCCGTGTCCAGCGTCAGGCGTTCGCCGGCGATACCCGACGTGCCCACGATCGCCGAGTCCGGATTCCCCGGCTTCGAGGCGACGATCTGGTATGCGGTAGTCGCGCCGCGTGGAACGCCCAGGACCGTGGTGGACCGGCTGAATGCCGCGCTTAACGGCGTGGTGGCCAGTGCCGTCTACCGCGACCGTCTCGCGTCCGACGCGGCGGTCGCCGAAGGCTCGACGCCGGAGGCCGCCGCTGCATTCATCCGCGCCGAGGTCGCCAAGTGGGCGAAGGTGATCCGCAGCGTCGGCATCAAGGCCGAATGAGCCGGTCCGGACCGGCCCGGCGGCTCACTGCCAGTACAGCCGCGCCGGGTTGTCGACCAGGATGCGCTGCCGATCGGCCGGGTCCGGGAAGTTGTGCATGAACAGGTCGACCAGACCGCCGTCGTTCGGCATGTCGCCGGCGAGGTTCGGATGCGGGAAGTCGGTGCCCCAGAGGGTGCGCTCAGGCGCTGCCGCGTAGAGCGCGCGCACGAAGGGCGTCGCATCGTGGAACGGCAGCCCGGCGGTCGATACCCGCTCCGAGCCGGACACCTTCACCCAGGCCCGGGGGTTGGTCGCAAGCAGGTCGACCAGTTGCCGGAACACCGGATGGTCGACGCCATCGGACGCCTTCACCCGGCCCATGTGGTCGATCACGAACGGGATCGCGATCTTCGCGAACAGGTCGGCATGCTTCGGGATGTCCATCGCATCGAGGTGGATCTGCACATGCCAGCCGAGCGGGGCGATGCGTTCCAGCGTCTTCCAGAAGAAGCCCATGTCGGGTGCACCGCCGAGGTGGGCGACGAAGTTGAAGCGCACGCCGCGGATGCCGCCGGCATGCAGCGCGGCCAGGTCGTCATCGGTGGTGCCCGGGTCGACGATCGCGACGCCCCGGTAGCGGCCGCCGCTGCGTGCGATCGCATCGAGCATCGCGCCGTTGTCGCTGCCGTGGCAGCTCGCCTGCACCAGCACCGAGCGTTCGATGCCGAGGAAGTCGTGCAGCCCGCGCAGGCGCTCGAACGGGATCTCGGGCGGGGTGAAGCTGCGCGTGGGCGACAGGGGGAAGCGGTCGTAGGGACCGAACACATGGCAGTGGGCGTCGCAGGCACCGGCCGGCATCGGCTGCATCGGGCGGGTCGGGTGGTCGTCTGGACCGCGGCAGGGTTTCATGGTCTGGGTTCTCTGTCGGACAGGATCGACCGGCATAATAGCGAACCTTCCTGTCCAACCCTGCATCCCTTCCAGCGCGAAAGACATCCATGGCACGGGTCAGCCTGATCGAGGAACACGAACACCCGGAACTCGCCGAGCCGATCGCGAAGATCCGCGGCGGGCGCCGTGGCACCCTGTCGATGATCTACCGGCTGATGCTGCACAGCCCGGCCGCGGCGATGGCCTGGTACGAGCAGAACTCGTCGCTGCGCTGGGAGACCGAACTCGACGGCTTCCTGCGCGAACTGGTGATCCTGCGCGTCGCGGTGGTCACCGGCTGCGAGTACGTGCGGCGCGTGCATGCCGGCGTCTATGCGCAAGAAGAAGGCTTCACGCCGGCCCAGGTCGCCGCGGTGGGCAACCGCGATGCGCGCTGGGACGATGCCGCTTCGCCGGAGGCCGCGCTGTTCGATCCGCGGCTTCGCGCGGCACTGGCCTACATGGACGCGATGACCCGCCAGGTCACCGTGCCCGACCCGGTGTTCGCGGCGCTCAAGCCGCATTTCGATGAACGCCAGATCGTCGAGTTGACGATGCTGGTCGCCGCCTACAACATGCTGACCCGGGTGCTCACCGCGCTCGAGGCCGACTTCGAACCCCTGCCGCCGAAGAAAGGTTGAACCACGCCATGGCCGATTCCCGCCAGCCGCTGATCGTCGTCGAAGACGATCCGTTCCCGCGCATCCTGCAGGTCGTGCTCGACCCGACCGCCACGAAGGAGCGCACCGACGCGTTCATCGACTTCTTCGCGCATACCGCCGACTTTCCGGCCTGGTGCGAGGACGTCCGTTCGAAGGTCGGCACGATGTATCCCGCCACCGTGGTGACGGCGAAGACGCAGGAAGACCTGCGTGCGAAGCTGCCTGGCGCCGAAGCGATCGTCACCGAGTCGCTCGCCGTCGGCCCCGACGAACTCGCCGCGGGCAAGGACCTCAAGCTGGTGCAGAAGTACGGCCTGATCACGCGCGCGATCGACGCGGCGGCCTGCCGCGAGCGCGGCATCCCGGTGGCCACCCAGCGCCGCCGCTCGAACATCGCCTGCGCCGAGCACTCGATCGCGCTCATGCTCGACATCGCGAAGAAGCTGCACATCACGCACGGGCTGCTCAGCATGGAACAGCTGCAGGCGGCCGGCTACCAGCCGAAGATGTACGACCGGCGCCATACCGGCAACTCGAACTGGGCGCGTATCCCGGGCATCCGCATGCTGTACGAGTCGACCCTGGGCATCGTCGGCTTCGGCGAGATCGGCCGCGAGCTGTCGATCCGCGCTGCGGCGCTGGGCATGCGCGTGCTGTACTGGCAGCGCACGCCGGTGCCGGCCGCCGAGGCGGCGGTATATGGCGCCGAGTACGCGCCGATCGAATCGATGCTCGCGCAGAGCGACTTCGTCAGCGTGCAACTGCCGGGCAACGCTTCCACCCGGCACATCCTCGACCGCGGCCGCATCGCGCAGATGAAGCCGGGCTGCATCCTGGTCAACTCGTCGCGCTCCGACCTGATCGAGCGTGCGGCGGTGCTCGATGCGCTGGCCTCCGGCCACCTCGGCGGCTTCGGGCTCGATACGCCGTACGACGAACCGGGCGCGGCCGACGATCCTATGCTTGCGTACCCGAACGTCACCATCACGCCGCATACCGCCGCCCAGCCGCGCACGAATGCGCTGAAGGACCTCGGCGAGATGATGACAGGGATGGCGGGGCTGCTCGGCCACGTGAAGGTTCGTTGAAGGTTCGTTCAAGGTTCGTTGATTCCATGGGAGACACGATGAATCGTTCGTCACTGAAGCCCTCCGCCGCGCCGGTCCTGCCGACGGTCGTTGCAGCCGCGCTCTCGGCTTCTGCACT
>CAIQON010000383.1 GCA_903873475.1 uncultured bacterium | reverse complement strand
CTGGCTGTTGTCCGGCGACGCGCGTTCGGTCAGCTCCAGCCACATCCGCCCGTCCCGGTTCGCTTCATCCGCTCGCCTGTCGCTGGACCTTCTGGCCATGCGTCCGAATGACCGGGCGTCGCGCAAGCAGGTGGTCGAGTACGAACCATGCACGATCGTCGCACGCCACCTGGTACGCGAAGGCGTGCAGTTCATTTCCGGCAATACCGTGGTGCTGCCTTTGTTCGAGGAGCAGTTGCCGGTCGTGGTCGGGCGTATCGGCGATACGCTGGCGATGGCCGGCACTTCGTGGCAGAGAGTGGTGCGGGCTTCGTTCTTCCTGCATGTGTCGCAGCGGATGGAACACCTGCGCGAATCGTTCCGCCAGTTGGTGCCTCATCCGGTAGCCGGCTGCGAATATGCTTGGGTCGATACCCGACAGGGCAAGTTGATCGAAATCGAAGTGACCGCGGAGGTGTGATGGTGAAGACCGAACCGATCGACGGCGGCAGGCGCCTGTTGCGTGGGCTGCTGCTGGCCGTGTCTGCGCTGCCTGCCGCCGCGCTGGCGCAGGCTGATTTTCCGAATCGCCCGGTGCGCATCGTGGTGCCCCAGGCCGCGGGCGCGAGCCTCGACATCGCGGCGCGCACGGTCGGCCTGCGCATGCAGGAAGGCCTCGGGCAGCCGATCGTGATCGAGAACCGCCCCGGCGCCAACGCGATCATCGGCATGGAGGCTGTGGCCAAGGCGAAGCCCGACGGCTACACGCTGGTGATCGCACCGCCGTCCGCGGTGGCGATCAACCCGCTCGTGTTCAAGCAGTTGCCCTACGACACGCTGCGCGATTTCGCGCCCGTGTCTCAGGTGACAGGCATCACCTTCGTGGTGGTGGTCAACCCGGCGCTGCCGGTGGCTTCGCTGAAGGACCTCGCCACGCTCGCACGCAAGCGCCCGGGCGAACTGCCCTATGGTTCGGCCGGCGTCGCAAACATGAACCACCTGTCGGGCGAACTGTTCAGCCAGCTCAACGGCGTGAAGATGCTGCATGTGCCGTACAAGGGCGAGACGCCGGCGGTGACCGACCTGCTGTCGGGCGCCAATGCCGTGATGTTCACCACGCTGCCCTCGGTCACGCAGTACATCCGGTCGGGCAAGCTGCGCGCGGTGGCGGTGATGGGCAGCCAGCGCTCGCCGGTGCTGCCCGATGTGCCGACCGCCGCCGAGGCGGGCATGGCCGGCATCACGACATCGGGCTGGACCGGCCTGCTCGCGCCAGCCGGCACCCCGAACGATGCCATCCAGAAGCTCTATCGCGAGGTGGCGCGCGTGGTGAAGCTGCCCGAGGTGGCCGATACGCTGTCGAAGCTCGGCGCCGACCCGGTCGGCAGTTCGCCCGAGCAGTTCGGTGCGTTCATCAAGGCCGAACTGGCGAAGTGGGCGAAGGTCGTCCGCTCGTCCGGCATCGAGCTCGCGCCGTGACGGGGTATCGCCGATGAGGTCGGCGCTGTTCGATCGCGCCCTGCGGCTGGTAGTCAGCCGGCCGCCGTTGCCCGCAGCGTGCAGCGCCGCCGAGCGCCGGCTCGCCGATCTGTTCCGCACGCTGGCCGCCACCGACGACCTGATCGCGGCTGGCGAAGCCGAGGATGAGATCTGGGCGCTGTGGACGTCGCACGATGACCCCGATCTGGAACTGCGGCTCGACCGCGCCATCCGCCACATCGCCGCGCGCGAGTTCGAACCGGCCGGGCAGCTGCTCGACGCGCTGCTGGCCGACCGCGACGACTACGTCGAGGCGTGGAACAAGCGTGCGACGCTCTACTTCCTGATGGAGCGCGACCGGGAAAGCATCGCCGATATCGTCCGTACGCTTGAACTCGAGCCGCGACACTTCGGCGCGATCTGCGGCTTCGCGCAGATCTGCCTGCGCCAGGGGCGCCGGGCAGAGGCCCTGGCCGCGTTCGAATCCGCGCTGGCGATCAACCCCCACATGGCAGGGCCCAGGTCTGCAGTCGATGCGCTGAACGCCGAGTTCCGGTCGACCGCACACTGAGCTTCGAACGGCGCAGGCGGCGATTGCTGCCGACCGCCACCGGCCGTTTCAGCCGAGCAGCGCGCGCGTACGCAGGGCGACCTCGGAGGCGGTGAGGCCGGGCAGCCCGGCCGGTGCGCCCTGCTCGGCGCAGAAGGCATCGGCTGCCGCGCCGTGCGCGGTGACGCCCCCGGTCAGGGCATCGGAGGGTGGCAGTCCCTGGGCCAGCAGCGCGGCGACGACGCCGGTCAGCACGTCGCCCATTCCGGCGCTGGCCATGCCGGGGTTGCCGGTCCGGTGGATGAACCATGCGCCACCAGCCAATGCGCTGACGCTGCCGCAGCCCTTCAGCACGACCGCTGCGTCGAACATCGCCGACAGCGCGCGCGCGCTGCCGATGCGGTCGGCCTGCACGGTACGGGTATCGGTGCCGAGCAGCCGTGCAGCCTCTGCCGGATGCGGCGTGAGGATCGACGGGGCGCTCCGTCCGACGAGCGCACGGCGCAGTTCGGGGTCGCGTGCAAGCAGGTTGATCGCGTCGGCATCGAGCACCAGCGGCAGCGCCGATCCCAGCGCCCAGCGCAATGCCGCGTGCGACTCCGGAAAGTCGCCTAGGCCGGGTCCGACCGCCAGCGTGCCGAGCGACTCGATGCGAGGCAGTTCGTGCCAGCGCCGCAGCATCAGTTCGGGCTGCAGCGGATCGCAGGTGGGGCCTTGCTCGTCGATCAGGCCGAGGGTCACCCGTCCGGCGCCAGCCAGCAGCGCAGCCCGCCCGGCGAGCAGTGCTGCCCCGACCATCCCGGGTGCTCCCCCGATGACGCCGACGCTGCCGTGGTTGCCCTTGTGGCTGTTGCGCCGGCGCGGCGGACGCAGCCCGACGAGGTGGCGAGCATCCAGCGCGTGCCCGGAGGCAGGCACCAGCGCTTCGGCATCGACATCCAGGCGGGCGAGGGACAGTTCGCCGCAGCAGTCCGGCCCGTCTGCGGTCAGCAACCCGGGCTTGAGTGCAAGGAAGGTGAGAGTGCGCGTCGCCTCGACGGCGGCGCCGTGCGTCTGCCCGGTATCGGCGTCAAGCCCGCTGGGCAGGTCGAGCGCGAGCACCTGGGCACCGGCCCGCGCGTACGCGGTGATCGCGGCGATGTGCGCCGCGAACACGCCAGCGGGCGGGCGCTTCAGGCCGATCCCGAACAGCCCGTCGATGATCAGCGGCCAGTGGCCGCCCGGGGGGGGCGAGCCGAGCGTGCTGCCCCCGGCCGCGCGCCAGGCGGCCAGAGCCCCGGCAGCATCCGGCGGAAGTCGATGTTCATCGCCGTCGAACACCACGTCGACCGGATGGAAGGCTTCGCGCAGCCGGCGCGCTGCGACCAGTGCGTCGCCGCCGTTGTTGCCCGGCCCGGCAAAGACCAGCACACGGCCACCGGAGTCGCCGAGCATCTCGATCGCCAGGGCGGCGGCCGCACGGCCGGCCCGCTCCATCAGCGGCAGGCCGTGTTCGCGTGCGATCGCAGCGGCGGCCAGCCGTTCGACCGCTCGCAGGTCGGCGGTCGTGTACAGCGGGGTCGGGTGCGCGGTCGGGTGCGGGGTTGGGTGCGAAGTCACGGTCGGGGGTGGGGGCGGCATCGTCGGTCCGGATCTGTCGGGCGATTGTAGTCCGCCGCCCGTGCGCCGTCGGCCGGTATAATCGCGGTTTGATCCGGGCGCCCGCGCCGAACGTATCCCCGATGACGCAGATCCTCCGGTTGCGCGGCAGCCGCGCTGTTTCCGGATTCCGGTTGCACAAGCTCCTGGAATCCCTGCGGACCGATGCTCCGTCGCTCCGGTCGCTGACGGCCACTTACTGGCACTTCGTGCATGTCGAACGGCCGCTGTCGCCCGACGAGCGACTTCGGCTCGAGGCGGTACTCGAGGGCCCGGGCGGCGACGCATCCGTCGATCCTTCGGAGCGTATCGACCTGCTGGCGGTGCCCAGGCTCGGCACGCTGTCCCCCTGGGCGTCCAAGGCGACCGATATCCTGCGTCATTGCGGCTTGCCCGCGGTGCTGCGCATCGAGCGCGGCTGCGCATGGCACCTGCAGCGCGACGATGGTTCGGCGCCGGATGCCGCCTTGCGCCTGGCGGTCGCCGCACGGGTGCACGACCGCATGACCGAGTCGGTGCTCGATTCGCCGGATGCCGTCGACCGCCTGTTCGAGCACCTGTCCGATGCGCCACTGTCGACGATCGAGCTGTCCGGCGACGGGCATGCCGCTCTCGAAACGGCAAACCGCGAACTCGGCCTCGCGCTCTCGGGCGACGAGATCGACTACCTGGTCGCTGCATTCGGGCGGCTCGGACGCGATCCGACCGATGTCGAACTGATGATGTTCGCGCAGGCAAACTCCGAGCACTGCCGGCACAAGATCTTCAACGCGAACTGGGTCGTCGACGGCGTGCCGCGCAGCGAGACGCTGTTCGGCATGATCCGCCATACCCACGCGACGAGCCCCGCCGGTACGGTGGTCGCCTATGTCGACAACGCGTCGGTGATCGAAGGCTTCGATACCGAGCGCCTGCTGCCGGTGCCGCCGCCCGGCGCCGGCTCGGCCGCATCCGATGCACTGCCGCACACCTATGCATGGCGCAGCGAGCGCACCCACATCCTGATGAAGGTGGAGACGCACAACCATCCGACGGCGATCTCGCCGTTCGCCGGGGCGGCGACCGGTGCCGGCGGCGAGATCCGCGACGAAGCGGCCACTGGCCGGGGCGCCAGGGCCAAGGCCGGGCTGTGCGGGTTCAGCGTGTCCAACCTCAACCTTCCGGGCCACCTGCGCCCCTGGGAACTGCAGCCCGACGGCACGCTTTACGGCAAGCCCGGCCGCATCGACGACGCCTGCCGGATCATGCTCGACGGCCCGATCGGTGCAGCGGCCTTCAACAACGAGTTCGGCCGGCCGAACCTGTGCGGCTACTTCCGTTCGTTCGAAGTCACCTTCGACGGCGAGCGGCGCGGCTACCACAAGCCGATCATGCTGGCCGGGGGACTGGGCAGCATCCCTGCGGGCGGCACGCAGAAGGCGACCGTGCCAGCCGGCGCGCCGCTGCTGCAACTCGGCGGCCCGGGCATGCTGATCGGCATGGGCGGTGGCGCGGCCTCCAGCATGGATACCGGCCACAACACCGCCGACCTCGATTTCGATTCCGTACAGCGCGGCAATCCCGAGATGCAGCGCCGCGCGCAGGAGGTCATCGACCGTTGCTGGGCCCTGGGCGAGGGCAACCCGATCCTGTCCATACACGATGTCGGCGCCGGCGGCCTCTCGAATGCGCTGCCCGAACTCGCCCATGGCGCCGGGCTCGGCGCCCGCTTCGACCTGCGCGCGGTGCCGGTCGAGACGCGCGGCATGTCGCCGATGCAGATCTGGAGCAACGAGTCGCAGGAGCGTTACGTCCTCGCGCTCGATCCGGCGCGGCTCGAGCTGTTCCGTGCCATCGCCGAGCGCGAGCGCTGCCCGTTCTCCGTGGTCGGCACGGCCACGGCCGAAGGCCAGCTCGTGGTCGCCGATCCGAAGTTCGGCAACCGGCCGGTCGACATGCCGATGGACGTCCTGCTGGGCAAGCCGCCGAAGATGCTGCGCGACGTGCGGCGTGTCCCGCGGCACGCGCCACCGCTCGACATCGCGGGGCTCGATCTGCGCGAGGCCGTGCACCGGGTGCTGCGGCTGCCGGCAGTGGCGGACAAATCCTTCCTGGTCACCATCGGCGACCGCAGCGTGGGCGGCCTCACCGCGCGCGACCAGATGGTCGGCCCGTGGCAGGTGCCGGTCGCCGATTGCGCGATCACCTTGTCCGGTTTCGCTGGGTTCACCGGCGAGGCGATGTCGATCGGCGAGCGCGCGCCGCTCGCGTTGGTCGATGCACCGGCCTCCGGCCGCATGGCGGTCGGCGAGGCGATCACCAATATCGCCGCCGCGCCGATCGAGGCGCTCGGGCAGGTGAAGCTGTCCGGCAACTGGATGGCTGCCGCCGGCCATCCGGGCGAGGATGCGGCCCTGTTCGATACCGTGCATGCGGTGGCGATGGAACTGTGCCCGGCGCTTGGCCTGTCGATCCCGGTGGGCAAGGATTCCCTGTCGATGAAGACCGTGTGGCGGGACCCTGCGGCAGGGGATGCACCGCGCTCGGTCACCTCGCCGGTATCGCTCGTGGTGTCGGCGTTCGCGCCGGTGCACGACGTGCGCGGCGCATCGACGCCGGAACTGCGTACCGACGCCGGGGAAACCCGACTGCTGCTGGTCGACCTCGGGCGGGGCCGTAACCGGCTCGGCGGCTCGGCCCTGGCGCAGGTGCATTCGCTGTTCGGCGACGAGGTCCCCGACCTCGATCGGGCGCAGGACCTGGCCGGTTTCTTCGATGCCATCCAGGCGCTGCGCAGGCAGGCCCTGCTGCTCGCCTACCACGACCGGTCCGACGGCGGAGTGCTGGCCACGGTCGCGGAGATGATGTTCGCCGGCGGCGTGGGCGTCGACCTCGACCCCGGGTCGATGCTGTCCGGGGCAGCTTCGCCCGCCGTCATGGGTTGGCTCTTCAACGAGGAACTGGGCGCGGTGCTGCAGGTGAGGGCCGGCGACGTCGATCAGGTCGTTGCACTGTTCGATGCGCACGGCCTCGGCGGCTGCGTATTCCCGATCGGCCGGCCGAATGCCGGTGACCGGCTGCGCCTGTGCGTCGACGGGCAGGTGCTGCTCGATGAACCGCGCGCGGCGCTGCGCCGGTCGTGGTCGGAGACCAGCTGGCTGCTTGCGCGCCTGCGCGACAATCCCGAATGCGCCGATGCCGCGCATGCGAGCGCCTGCGACGCGGCGGAGCCCGGCCTGCACGCGCACGTCACGTTCGACCCGCAGGACAGCCTGGCCGTCCCGTGGGTCCCCGCCGGCGT
The DNA here is from genome assembly GCA_903873475.1 of uncultured bacterium. Lineage (GTDB taxonomy): Bacteria > Pseudomonadota > Gammaproteobacteria > Burkholderiales > CAIKXV01 > CAIKXV01. Next base: position 5,235 of record CAIQON010000383.1, on the reverse strand, counting down.
CCGGCCGAAGGTGGCGATCCTGCGCGAGCAGGGCGTCAATGGCCAGAACGAGATGGCCGCGGCGTTCGACCGTGCCGGCTTCACCGCGGTCGACGTGCACATGAGCGACATCCTCGAAGGTCGCGTTGCACTCGATGCCTTTTCCGGCATCGCGGCCTGTGGCGGGTTCTCGTACGGCGATGTGCTGGGTGCGGGCGAGGGCTGGGCGAAGTCGATCCGCTTCAACGCCCGGGCCTTCGATGCGTTCAGCGCCTTCTTCGCGCGTGCCGACAGTTTCGGGCTCGGCGTGTGCAACGGCTGCCAGATGATGAGCGGCCTTGCCGACCTCATTCCCGGCGCGCAGCACTGGCCGAGGTTCGTGCGCAACCGGTCGGAGCAGTTCGAGGCACGGCTGGTCATGGTCGAGGTGATGGCCACCCGGTCACTGTTCTTCGACGGGATGGCGGGCAGCCGCCTGCCGGTGGTGGTTTCGCATGGCGAGGGGCGTCCGCTGTTTGCCTCGGCCGCGTCGCTGAAGGCGGCCGAGCCGCTGGTCACGCTGCGCTATGTCGACCCCGCAGGCGCGGCGACCGAGCGCTATCCGCACAATCCGAACGGGGCACCCGGTGGCATCACCGGGCTTGCCAGCGAAGATGGCCGCTTCAGCATCCTCATGCCCCATCCCGAGCGCGTCTTCCGCACGGTTCAGCTGTCGTGGCATCCGACGACATGGAGCGATGACAGCCCGTGGCTCAGGATGTTCCGCAACGCCCGGCGCAGGGTCGGCTGAGCGACCCGGGCCGCCGGGTGTGCCCGGCTACCGAATCGAGCCGGGCCTGCAGCCTCTGTGCTGCTACTCGATCTTCGCCTTGGCGCGCACGTCGCCGATGGCCTTCTCGATCGCCTGCTGCTGGAAGCGCTGCTGGAGCTGCTGCTTGACCTCGTCGTAGGGCGGAGCGGTCAGCGGCCGTTCATCGTCGAGGCGGATGATGTGCCAGCCGAACTGCGACTGCACGGGCGCAGGCGCGGTCTGGCCCTTCTTCAGCTTGACCATCGCGTCGGCGAACGGCTTGACCAGGTTGGCGGGCGGCGTCCAGTCGAGTTCGCCGCCACGCCCCTTGGAGCCTGCGTCTTCGGACCGCTCGGCGGCGGCCTTTTCGAAGGTGGTCCGCTTCGCGGCGATCGACGCCATGATTTCCTTCGCCTCGGCTTCGGTCTTGACCAGGATGTGGCGTACCCGGTATTCGCGGTCACCCAGCGTCGAACGGATCTTCTCGTACTCGGCCTTCATCGTGGCTTCGCTGATCGGGTTCTTCGCGATGTAGTCGGCGATGTAGGCCTGGGCCAGGATGTTCTGGCGCGCCAGCTCGAGCTGGACCAGCACATCGGGGTTCTTGTCGAAGCCGCGCTTGGCCGCCTCCTGGCTCACCGCTTCCATGCTCACCAGTTCGTCGCGCACCCGGGCGCGCATCTCGGGCGTGTCGGGCGCGCCGCGCTGGGTCTGCTGCTTCATCATCATGTCGATACGGCTCTGCGGAACCGTGACGCCGTTCACGCGCGCAGCGGTGCCCGGCCCCTTGGGTGCCTGGGCGAGTGCGCTGGTGCCGATCATCAACCCGGCCGCGGCGCACACCGCGAGCGAGACCGTACGTTGCAGGACGAGGCTTTTCATGCGATTGCTCCCTTGGATGAATGGTTGTCCTGCCTGGTCATGTCAGCCCGCGTCCGGTTCGCCCGGCGCACGCGCGTGGATCGCCAGCGCATGGATGCGTCCGCGCATCAGGTCGCCCAGCGCGGCATAGACCATCCGGTGGCGGGCGATCTTGCCGCACCCGGTGAAGCGCGCGCTGGTCAGCGCGAGGCGGAAGTGCCCGCCGCCGGAGGCGGCACCGGCATGCCCGGCGTGCAGCGCGCTCTCGTCGTCGATCTCGATCGAAGACGGGTCAAGGGCACTCAGGCGCGCGCGCATCTCGTCGGCCAGGCTCACTGGATTCACGGCGCTTCCTTGTCGGTTTCTTCAGGCGCCTCTGCATAACGCGACAGGACCAGCGCCTGCGCGAACACGAACACCAGCATCAGCGCCGTGACCCCGAACAGCTTGAAATTTACCCAGGCATCGGTGGAGAAGTACTGCGCGACCAGGATGTTCACCGCGGCCAGCATGGCGAAGAATGCCGCCCATGCATGGTTCAGCCAGCGCCACACCGGGTCAGGCAGTGTGATCTGCCTGCCCATCACTGCGCGCATCGGGTTGCGCCCGAAGAATGCCTGCGCGACGACGAGGCCGACGGTGAACATCAGGTAGAGCACGGTCGGCTTCCACTTGATGAACGTTTCGTCATGCAGCAGCAGCGTTGCGCCACCGAACACGACGATCACCCCCAGGCTCAGCCAGAGCGCCGGTTCGATCGTGCGCCCGCGCAGCCGGAGCCACCCGATCTGCACGAAGGTGGCCGCGATTGCGACCGCCGTTGCGGTATAGAGGCCGGCGAGCTTGTAGGCCGCGAAGAATAGGATGACCGGAAAAAGGTCGAACAGCCACTTCATGGTCGGATTATCTAGGCTCTGGCACGGGATGTCCATTTCGCATGGCGTGCGTGCACCATCGTGCGCGCCTCGGGCGAGAAGCCCAGCCCGGCCACCTGGTGCGACGCCTGCTGGAAAAACGCCTGGCATTCCGACGGCAGGTGGGCCTCGAGCCGGCGGTACGCGCGTTCCATCTTGCGCAGATCGCGCGACCGGGTGGAAACGATCGCTGCGTTGATCAGCAACTGGCGCCACGGGCGCAACGGGTCGCTGGAGGTGTGGTCGGCCTGCAGCCGGCTCGCCACGTTGGTGATCACGGCCTCGTAGGCGTCTGACAGCGCGACGCAGGCGTCGAGGGTGCCCGCCATGTTCGCGCGGTTGGCGAGCGCTGCCACGACCGGGCCGATCTGGTGCAACTGCCCGCGGTGGCGCATGCACCACTGGGCGGCCTCGAGCGAGATGTCGATCACCGACAGGCGCGCATTGCGCAGGTTGAAGCGGTCGGCCCAGTTGCTGAGGTCGTGCAGGCATTCGAAGATCTGGTCTGCAATACCGTTCACGTCCTCGGCCAGCACTTCGGAGGTAGACCCGTAGTCGCGGTCGATCCGCTCGCAGTCTTCGAAGAACACGTCGAGCGCATCGACCAGCATCGCCGGCGTGATCCGGCTGCCGGGCGGCTCGCCCGAGCCATCGAACGCGGCGACGATCTCGCGCGCTGCCGCCTTGAGGCGCGCCCGCATCATTCCGAGCCTGTCTCGTCCAGATTCAGCGCCGCCGAATTCATGCAGTAGCGCAGGCCGGTCGGTGCCGGCCCGTCCTCGAACACATGCCCCAGGTGGGCGTCGCAGCGCGCGCACAGCACTTCGGTGCGGCGGCTGAACAGACTGTGGTCATCCGCGGTGGCGACTGCATCGGGCGCCACCGGCCGCCAGAAGCTGGGCCAGCCGGTGCCGGAGTCATACTTGGCGGTTGCGTCGAACAGCGCATGGCCGCAGCAGACGCAGCGGTACGTGCCGGCGACCTTTGTATCCCAGTAGGCACCGGTGAATGCGCGTTCGGTACCGTGCCTGCGCGTCACCTCGTACTGCTCGGCACTCAACTGGGCGCGCCACTGCTCGTCGGTCTTCCGGATCTTGTCTGTCATGATCGCGCTTCTGGCTGGATGGCTCGCTGGCGGAATGGTTCGCTTGCGGAATGGTTCGCTTGCGCGGGGGCCACGGTTCCACGGCGGGTGTGTCACGGCGCATGTGTCAGATGCGCCATATGTTTCGTGGAGTACTCTCGACTGTACAGCGCCTGATGGCGCCGGGAAAAGGAATGATACGGTGACCCTTGCCTACTGGATGGTACTTGCCTGCGCGATGTTGCCCTACCTGACGGTGGCGATGGCGAAGTACCGAACCGACTACGACAACTCTGCGCCGCGGGTACAGCTCGCGGCGGCCGACGGTGCGAGGCTGCGGGCCTACTGGGCCCACCTGAACCACTTCGAGGCGTTCCCGCCGTTTGCCGCCGGCGTGATTATCGCCCACCTCGCGCAGGCCCGGCAGGATTGGGTGGATCTGCTCGCCGTCGCCTTCGTCGCGCTGCGGGTCCTGTACACCGTGCTGTACGTGGCCGACCGCCCGACCGCGCGCTCGCTGGCCTGGGGCGCAGCCTTCCTCTGCATGGTCGGCCTGTTCGTGGCGGCGGGGATCGGCTGAGCCGGGCAGGCGCGGATTGGGGCGGATCTCGAGCGCCGGCGGAGGCGCGCATACCCGCGAAATGTGCAAAAATCGAAGGCTGTCGGATGTCGTTCGATCCTGATCGCGACATCTCTACGACCGGGGCGCCGGTCGCCGGTTTCCTGCCGTTCCAGGACCGCCGTTCCACGAGCGCCCGAGTCATCCCCGGACAGTCCCGTCTACGCACAAGCCTCTGAGAGGAAGCCAGCATGGCCCACGATCCGCTGAACACCCTGCGCGAATTCAAACTGAAGTCCGGCAAGAGTGGCCGGATGTACTCGTTGAAGGCGCTGGAAGAGCAGGGGTTTGGCAAGACCTCGCGCCTGCCGGTGAGCCTGCGCGTGGTGCTCGAATCGGTGCTGCGCAACTGCGACGGCGAGCGAATCAGCCCCGACTCGGTGAAGGCACTGGCCGCCTGGAAGCCCAACGGCGAGCGCACCAATGAACTGCCGTTCGTGCTGGCGCGCATCATGCTGCAGGACATGGCGGGATTCCCCGCGCTGAACGACTTCGCTGCGATGCGCGCCGAAGCGAAGCGCCAGAACTTCGACCCGGCCCGCATCGAGCCGCTGGTCCCGGTGGACCTGGTCGTCGACCACTCGATCGTGGTGGACGTGCACAACTCCACCGACGCACTGCGCCGGAACATGGAGATCGAGTTCGAGCGCAACGGCGAGCGCTATACCTTCCTCAAATGGGCCAAGCAGGCCTTCTCCGGCATCCGCGTGGTGCCCCCGGGCAACGGCATCTGCCACCAGGTTAACCTCGAGTACCTGTCGCGCGGCGTCTGGGAGAAGGACGGAATCTACTATCCCGACTCCGCGGTCGGCACCGACTCGCACACCACGATGGTGAATGCGATCGGCGTGCTCGCCTGGGGCGTGGGCGGCATCGAAGCCGAAGCGGCGATGCTCGGCCAGCCTTACTACTTCCTCGAGCCCGACGTGGTCGGCGTGCACATGACCGGGAAGCTCAATCCCGGCGTCACCGCCACCGACCTGGTGCT
>CAIQON010000382.1 GCA_903873475.1 uncultured bacterium | reverse complement strand
GTAGGCGAGCCAGGCATCCGATGCCGCGCCGTCGCGCCCGGCGCGGCCGGTCTCCTGGTAGTAGCCCTCCAGGCTCTGCGGCAGGTCGAGGTGGGCGACGAAACGCACGTCGGGCTTGTCGATGCCCATGCCGAATGCGACGGTCGCCACCATCACGATGCCGTCCTCGCGCAGGAAGCGCTGCTGGTGCAGCCGCCGCACGTCGGCGTCGAGCCCAGCATGGTAGGGCAGGGCGTTCACGCCCAGGCCCGACAGCCAGACGGCGGTCTCGTCGACCTTGCGCCGCGACTGGCAGTAGACGATACCGGCTTCGCCGCCATGGCCGTCCTTCAGGAATCGGCCGAGCTGCTCGCGTGCGGCGTCCTTCTCGACCACCCGGTAGCGGATGTTCGGGCGGTCGAAGCTCGAGACGAACACGCGCGAGTCGTTCAGCCCCAGGCGGTCGAGGATCTCCTGCCGGGTGATCGCGTCGGCGGTGGCGGTCAGCGCGATGCGCGGGATCGCCGGGAAGCGCTCGTGCAGCACCGACAGCTGGATGTATTCCGGCCGGAAGTCATGGCCCCACTGCGACACGCAGTGCGCCTCGTCGATCGCGAACAGCGCGACCTTCGAGCGTTCGAGGAGCGCGAGGAACCGGTCGGTGAGCAGTCGTTCCGGCGCCACGTACAGCAGGTCGAGGTCGCCAGCCTCGAAGGCCTGCTCGACCTCGCGCGCGGCGCGTGCATCGAGCGACGAGTTGAGGAAGGCCGCGTTGACGCCGGCGAGCTTGAGCGCGTCGACCTGGTCCTGCATCAGCGCGATCAGCGGCGACACCACCACGCCTGCACCCTCGCGCACGATCGACGGGATCTGGTAGCACAGCGACTTGCCGCCGCCGGTGGGCATCAGAACCAGCGCATCGCCGCCGTCGACCAGGTGGCCGATGATCTCCTGCTGGTGGCCGCGGAACTCCCGATAGCCGAACACCCGGCCCAGGACCTCCCGGGCGCGGGCGATGCCGCCGTCGGTCACCCCGGCTGCCGGGGATCGCGCGGCTTCGGCTCGGTGGCCGGCAGCGACTTCGGCAGGTCGTTGTCGATGAACTTCAGCAGCGCGGACAGCTGCGAGGAAGCCTGCTTGCGCACCGCATCGGTGTCGCAGCCCGCCCAGTCGTAGAAGCCCTTGCCGGCGGCCAGCCCGGTCTCGCCGCGCCCGGCCATCGCCTGCAGCATCGGATTGGCGACATTGGTGTGGAACAGCGCCGGGACGATCGATGCCTGTGCTTCGGCGTGGATCTTCAGGCCGCTGATGTCCTTCTGCTGGATCAGCCCGTTGAGCACCATGCGCGGGGCGAGCAGGCGGCGCGCCGCGTGGTCGATCGCCGCCGCATCGGCGACGCCGTTCTCGATCAGGTAGTAGGCCTCGTTCAGGATTGCATGCTGCAGCCGGTTCACCAGGAAGCCGATGATCGGCTTGTACAGCACCACCGTTTCCTTGCCCGAGCGGCGCAGTGCGTCGGCGGTCAGGTCGACCGACTCGCGCGAGGAGGCGGGACCGCCCATCACCTCGACCACCGGCGCGGTATCGGCCGGCATGAAGTAATGGATGCCGAGGAACTTCTCGGGATGCCTGAGCGTCTTCGCGAGTTCGATCAGGTCCAGGCCCGAGGTGCCGGTGCCGAGCAGGTAGTCCTGCCCTTCATAGGCCGCCTCGACATCGGCGAACACCTGCTGCTTGGTGGCGACGACCTCCGGCACCAGTTCGATGATCAGGTCCGGGGCCTTCGCTGGCAGCGTGGCCACCGCGGTGACGCCCTCGGGCAGGTCGGTGATCGACGCGGCGCGCGCCGACCTGACCATGGTGTCGAAGCCGGCCAGCGCGAAGGTCTTCGCCACGCCGCGGCCCATCACGCCATAGCCGTAAATCAGTACGCTCTGGATCTTCTTCATCGTGTTCTCCGGGGGCACCGTGCTGCCCCGTGATCGTTGCACGCCCGCGGGCCGCTGCCGGCCTGCGGGCGTCGATTGCCTGCCGCCTCGCTCAGCTGAGGCCCCAGATGCGCTTGCCGGCGACCGGCAGCTTGGCCATCAGGATGTCGCCCGACAGCGACTCGGTGATGTACAGGGTCTTCAGGTCCGGGCCACCGAAGCAGATGTTGGCCAGGTGGTGGTGCGCATGGTTGGTCGAATGGACCAGGTGCGTGGGCAGCATGTTCGCGTCGAAGCGCCAGACGCCGACACCCAGCTGGCAGACGAACAGGCCGTTCTCGCCGTCCATCTCGATGCCGTCCGGGCCGCCGACGCCACCCGAGAGCTGGATCGCGACGCCGGTCTTGGAGATCGAGCCGTCCTGCATCAGCGGCAGGCGCCATACCGAGTTCGAGCGCGTGACGCCGACATAGCAGTGCTTCTCGGTGGTCGACAGGGTGATGCCGTTCGGGCTGGGCACGTTGTTGCACAGGCGGTCGAGCGAGCCGTCGGCGCGCCAGCGGAACACGCGGCCGGTCGGGTCGGCGATGCCGGTCTGGCCCTGGTCGGTGAAGTACAGGTCGGCATTGGTCGCGAAGTGCAGGTCGTTGCAGCCCTTGAAGCCTTCGCTGAACGCGGTGCGCAGCACTTCCTCGATCTTCATCGTCTTCGGATCGATGGTCAGGATGCCCATCTTGTAGTCGGCGACGAAGATGCGGCCGTCCTTGTGGAACTTCAGGCCGTTCGGCCAGCCGTTGTACTGCAGCGCGAGTTCGATGTTGCCCTTCGGGTCGGCGCGGAAGATGCGGCCGAACGCGCAGTCGACGAACCACAGGTTGCCGTCACGGTCGAACGACGGGCCTTCGAGGAAACACTCGATCTCGGTGCCCTGCCGGTTCGGATGCGCCCAGTCGCTGTACTGCTTCTTGCGGTACTTGGCGGGCAGCGTCGCGAACACTTCGGTCTCGATCAGTTGCAGGGGCTGGAACGGGTTGAACATTTGTACGTCTTCCTTTCGTCTCGGGGTCTGTGGCCCGGCAGTCGTGCCGGAAAGTAACGCAGGAATCGTGCTGAAGCGGAGCCGGGAAGCGTCCCGGCCGCCGGGAATCTAGTCGAGCCGGATGTTGGCGTCGCGGATCACCTTCGCCCAGCGCGGAATGTTTTCCTTGATGTAGGCGGTCATCTGCTCGGGCGTGCCCGGGATGGTCGCAGCCATGCCTTGCGCCTGCAGTTTCGCGACGGTATCGGGCGACCGCAGCACCTTGCCCATCACCTCGTTCAGCCGGCGCACGATGTCCGGCGAGACCTTTGCCGGCGTGTGCACGCCGTACATGATGGTGGCCTCGTAGCCCTTGATGCCGGCGGCCTCGTTGACCGACGGCACGTCGGGCAGCAGCGGGCTGCGCCCGGCCGAGGTGATCGCCAGTGCGCGCGCCTTGCCGGCCTTCACCGGCTCCGGCACGGTCGGCAGGCTTGCGAAGAAGAGCGGCACATGCCCGCCCATCAGTCGACCATCGCCGGGTTGCCGCCCTTGTAGGGGATGTGCACCATCTTCAGCCCGAGCATGCCCATGAACATCTCGCCGCCGAGGTGGCTCATGCTGCCCACGCCGAACGATGCATACGACATCTTGCCGGGCTGCTGACGCACCAGCGCGACCAGTTCCTTCACGTTGCGTACCGGCAGCGACGGGTGCGCAAGTACCGCCAGCGGCAGCTCGCCGACCAGCGTCACCGACTGGAAGTCGTTGACGGTATCGTAGGGCAGCTTGGGATAGAAGGACGGATTCAGGATGTGCGAGGTGACGCTGTGGAACATGATGGTGTAGCCATCGGGCACGGCGCGCGCGACCACCTCCGCGCCGATCACGCCGTTCGATCCGCCCCGGTTCTCGACGACGACGGCCTGGCCGATCGCCTGTGCCAGTGGTTCCGAGACGACGCGGCCCAGGATGTCGGTGCCTCCCCCGGGTGGCCACGGAATGACCATGCGCACCGGCTTGGCCGGCCATTGCGGCTGGGCGCCGACGGCCGCCGCGCCGAGGGTCAGGAGACCGCCGATCGCGCCGGCACCGATTGCTGCGAAGGTCATTCGATACATCGACAATCCTTTCGTCCGCGGAGTGCGGCACGGCCGGTCCTGGCCGTGCCTGATGGTCATTCGTTCTTCAGGCCGACCTGCTTCGACAGCTTCGCATAGCGGGCGAGTTCGGCCGCCATGAACGCACGGAAGGCGGCAGGCGTGCTCGACTGCACGTCGATGCCCAGCGCAGCGAACCGCTCCTGCGTGTCGGCGAACTCGAGTGACTTGCGCAGCATCGCGTTCAGCCGGTCGATGATCGGTGCCGACGTCTTCGTCGGCACCACCGCGCCCCACCAGGTGACCATGTCGAAGCCCGGCACGCCGCTCTCGGCGACGGTCGGGATGTCCGGTGCCAGCGGCGTGCGCTTCGCGCTCGACGCGGCGAGCGCGCGCAGCTTGCCGCTCTTCACATGCGCTGCGGCCACCGGCGGGCTGGCGAACACGAAGTCGATCTGGCCGCCGAGCAGGTCGGTGACCGACTGGCCGGTGCCCTTGTACGGCACGTGCAGCAGTTCAACACCCGTCATCAGGCGCAGCAGTTCGGTGGTCAGGTGGGCCGGCGTGCCGCTGCCGCCGGTACCGTACTTGATCGCCCCGGGCTTCGCCTTCGCCAGCGCGATCAGTTCCTGCAGGTTCTTCACCGGCAGCGACGGCCCGACGACCAGCAGTGTCGGACCGGTGGCGAGCAGGCTGACCGCCTCGAAATCGCGCATCACGTCATAGCCGAGCTTCGGGTAGATGTGCGGGTTGATCGCCAGCGGCGCGATGTTCGCGAGCAGCATCGTGTAGCCATCCGGGGCGGCGCGCGCAGCCAGCTCGGTGCCCAGGCTGCCGCCCACGCCCGGCCGGTTGTCGATCAGCACCGGCTGTCCGAGCAGTTCGGCCAGCCGGTTGCCGATGGCACGGGCGACGAGGTCGGACGAGCCGCCGGGCGGGTAGGGCGCGATCCAGCGCACCGGCTTGGCCGGCCAGGCCTGCGCCGAGGCCGGCATTGCCGTGGCCAGGGCGGCCAGTGACGACAGCGCGAGCCCGAGGCCGAGTGCCGCATGCGGCCTAGGGCCGCGACGGGGAGAGGGCTTGTCAATCAATGCGAGCTCCGATTTCCTTGACCAGTGCCGCCCAGCGCGGCGTGTTGGTCTTCATGTAGTCGAGCATCGCCTGCGGCGAGGTCGAGGTGGCGCGGTCCGAACCACCCTGGTTGGCGAGCCGGTTCTGGAAGTCTGCCGAGTCGAGCAGGCGCACGACCTCGGTGTTCAGCCGGGTCACGATTGCCTGCGGTGTCCTGGCCGGTGCGAACAGCCCGAACATGACCGAGGCTTCGTAGCCCTTGCTGCCTGCGGCTTCATCGACCGTGGGCACGTCGGGCAGCAGCTTGGAGCGCGCTGCGGTGGTCACGCCCAGGGGGCGCAGCTTGCCCGCGCGCAGCATCGGCAGCGAGGTGCCGATGCCGGAGAAGTAGATCGGTACATGGCCGCCGAGCGTGTCGACCAGCGCCGGCCCGCCGCCCTTGTACGGGATATGGGTCATCTTCACGCCGAACTGGCGGTTGAACAGTTCGCCGGCGAGCTGGCTGATGCTGCCGGCGCCGAAAGAGGCGAACGACAGCTGCCCCGGGTTCTTCTTCGCCAGCGCGAGCAGTTCGCTCAGGGTCTTCGTCGGCAATACCGGGTTGACCACGATCACCAGCGGCACCTCGGCCACCAGCCCGACCGGTGCGAAGTCGGTGAAGGTGTCGTAAGGCAGCTTGGCGAAGAACGACGGATTGAGCATGTGCGAGGTGACGCTGTGGAACATGATCGTGTAGCCGTCCGGAACAGCTCTCGCCACGGCCTCGGCCCCGATCACGCCGTTCGATCCGCCGCGGTTCTCGACCACCAGTTGCTGGCCGAGCGCCTGCCCGAGCGGTTCGGCGAGGATGCGGCCGACGATGTCGGCACCACCGCCGGGTGGCCACGGAATCACCATCCTCACCGGTTTGGCCGGCCAGGCCGCCGCAGGCTGCGCGAGCACGCTGGCGGGCGCCGCCGCAAGGACGGATATCAGGCAAAGCGCTGCTGGGTGCGGCTGTCTCATTCGGGGCCTCCTCCGGGTAGTCTGCTGACGGAGCTGTCTTCGAGGGATCGGGTCGCTCGAATCGAGCAGTGATTTTCGAGCAGCGATTTGTCCGTACCTTTTGTCCGGTCATTTTAGGCGGGCAAGGACCGGGTCGCAACCGCGGCAGGGCCCCCGCACCGGGCTCGAGGGCGGTTCAAGCCTTTCGCGACCGGCCGCCCGGCTGCCGGTACGTCCGACCGTGCGCACGCAGCCGCTGCCAGTTCGCGGCGAACGCGGCGGCGAGGTCCGGGTTGCCTCGAATGACCAGCACATTCTCGGCATTGCGGCGCTGGGCTGCGTAGGTGAAGTTGTAGCTGCCCGTGACGAGTACCGCCGCCGGCGTTCCGGCGTCGATGATCATCACCTTGTTGTGTGCGCTCGACTGCTGCGGGTCCAGCCATACCGCGACGCCGTTGCGCACGAGGTCCGGCAGCACGCTGCCCTCGAGCAGCCTGTCCTGCCGGTCGTCCGCCAGCACCTCGACCCGCACGCCTCGGCGGTGTGCATCGACCAGCGCGCGCGCGATCGCCTTGTGCGTGAAGCTGAAGGCCTGGACCAGCACCTGCTGCCTGGCCTGGCCGATCACGCCGATCAGGATGTCGTCCACCGGATCGCCCGGAGTGAACGCGACCTGTACCGTACCTGTCGCGGCGAACAGCCGTGGCTGGCCGCTCGTGGCGGTGGTGGCGGCGGCGATGGCCGGCCAGGCCAGTGCCGCCGACAGCAGGCAGCCCAGGATCGCCGCCACGCCGATGCCGCGCGCGCTCGAGTGCATGGCCGCGCTCAGGACTTCACCCGCTCCAGCACCGCCGCGAAGAAGCCGTCTGTGCCATGGCGATGCGGCAGCATCTCGAGGTAAGGCCCGGTGTCGAGCGGGATGCCGAGCCCGGCCAGAACTTCGTTCGCCGGCCTCAGCGAAAACGCCGGGTTCGCGGCAAGGAAGGCGTCGACGACGGCACGGTTCTCTTCGTCGAGCAGGCTGCAGGTCGCATAGACCAGCCGGCCGCCCGGCTTGAGCAGGCGCGCCGCGCTGGCGAGGATGGCCGACTGTTTTGCGGCCATCTCCGCCACGGCCGATTCGGGCTGGCGCCACTTCATGTCCGGGTTGCGGCGCAGCGTGCCCAGGCCGGTGCAGGGCGCATCGACCAGCACCCGGTCGATCTTGCCGGCCAGCCGTTTGACCCTCGCATCGGATTCGTTCGACAACAGCTGGGGATGCACGTTGGACAGGCCGCTGCGCTTGAGCCGGGGCTCGAACGCCTTCAGCCGCTTCGCCGACACATCGAAGGCGTACAGGCGCCCGGTCGACTGCATCAGCGCGCCGAGCGCCAGCGTCTTGCCGCCGGCGCCCGCGCAGAAATCGACGATCATCTCGCGGCGCTTCGGGGCGACCAGCTGGGCGAGCAGCTGGCTGCCTTCGTCCTGGACCTCGATGGCGCCGGTTTCGTACAGCGGGTCGCGGCCGAGCGTCGGCCGGCCCTCGATGCGCAGCCCGAACGGTGAGTAGGGCGTCACGCGCGCGTCGATCCGCCGTGCCTGCAACTGCGCGATCGCAGCGGGGCGATCGGTCTTCGCGGGATTGATGCGCAGGTCGAGCGGTGCCGGCTGGTTCAGCGCGCCGAGCAGGGTCGCCGTCTCGGTGGCGCCGAAACGGGCGCACAGGCGCTGGTACAGCCAGTCGGGAACATCGAGGACGGTCGCCGGTGACAGCGTGGACGCATCCAGCGCGTGGGTGGCAGCCAGCCATTCGCTGTCGTTGCGGCCGATCGCCGGCTCCAGCGCACGCGCCGACAGGCCGAATACCGACGTGAGCGCGACCAGCACCAGACGGCGTGGTGTCGGCGCGCGCGGGTCGGCGCCGGCGCAGCCCGCGGCGTCCGGCGCCGGCGCGGCGCCGTCCACCTTGGCGAAGGTCGATGCATCGATCGGAGGGGTGGCGCTGCTCGCCGCTGCCGGGCCGGGCATGCTTGCCCTTGCATTCAGTGTGCGCCAGCGGCGCAGGACCGCATACATCACCTCGGCGGCGAAGGCGCGGTCGAGCGGGCCGAGTTCGCGCCGGGCACGGAAGAACTGGTGCAGCACCTGGTCGGCCGGCATGGTGAATGCCGAGGCCAGGCCTACGGCCTGGGTGGCTGCGTCGATCCGCAGAGGGTTGGGGGAGGGCAGTGCATCCATCGGGGCAGGGGCGGCAGGAGCCGGTCGCGGGCAGGGGAAAGGGCGGGGCAGTTGCCCCGGAAGAAGCGTCGCGGCGCGGGATCAGTCCTGCGCGAGGCGCACCGTATCGAGGGTCGCGCTCGTCACGCGCCCGTTACGGTCGGTCCACCGGATACGCACCGGCAGGTACGGACGATCGGTCGCCAGCCACATATCGTAGCCCTCGTCGGCCGGTTGTGCGCGAACGCGCCGAAGATGCCATGCGCGCCAGCCGCCGGCCGGCGTCTCGACGACTTCCTCGGCAACCCGCTCGTACGCCTGGATGTAGACCCTGCGGCCGGTGGTCAGCAGCACGTCGCGCCGGCCCTGCTCGATCGGCACGAATGCGAACTGCAGGATCAGCGACAGCGTGTCCTGGGCGCCTGCGCTCAGCGCTGCGGTCTGCACCGCGTCAGGGTAGCCGAAGGTCAGCCGACGCGCCGGCCAGTCGAACCGTGCGAATTCGTTGCGCGCCTTCGGGCCCCGGTCCATCGAGAACGCATCCGGCTGCAGGCCCTCGGGCGTGATCCGGCCCTCGCTGGTCTGTACCACGCGCACCCTGCGCAGGAGCCCGGCCAGCCCGGTGGTCTCGGCGCTCAGGGTGAGTCGGTATGCCTCGCCGCTGGCTTCCCACGCATAGGTGGCGCGTCCCACCGGTGCCGGCGGATCGCCGATGGACACCGCGTACTCGAGGCGGCCGCTGCGCGGGAGCCGGATGCTGCCGGGCAGAGGTGGGGTGCCGCCGGTGGCCGACACCGCGCTGCCGGCCGTTTCGGCAACCACCGTGGGCGACGCGTCCGTCGGTCCGCCCGCGAGGGGTTGCCCGGCCCCCGTATCCGCCGGCCGGGCCAGCGGCGCGGCGGCGACCGCTGCCGCCCCTGGCACCGTTGCGGCGGGCAGCGGCGCATCCGGGGGGGCAGCCAGAGCGGCCGGCGGTGCTGCCGGTGGTGCTGCCGACGGACGGCCACCCGGCGACCTTCATGGTCGGCTCG
>CAIQON010000381.1 GCA_903873475.1 uncultured bacterium | reverse complement strand
GGCGCATGGCCGGCGCCGCCGCGCGCGGCCGTGCCCTCGAACTGCTGCAGGCCGTCGGCATGCCGGAGGCGGCGCGCAGGCTGGACGAGTACCCGTTCCAGCTGTCCGGCGGGATGCGCCAGCGGGTGATGATCGCGCTCGCCCTGGCCTGCGACCCCGAGCTGCTGATCGGGGACGAGCCGACCACTGCCCTTGACGTGACGATCCAGGCGCAGGTGCTCGACCTGCTGCGCGAACTCCAGCGCAGCCGCGGGATGGCCATGCTGCTGATCACCCACGACCTGGGCGTGGTGGCCGAGATGGCCCAGCAGGTGGCCGTCATGTATGCGGGGGAGATCGTCGAAGTCGCCCGCGTCGACACGTTCCTGCGCGCCCCGGCGCATCCGTACTCGCGCAAGCTGTTCGATTCGCTGCCCGAGCGCGGCAGCCGCGACGTCCCGCTGGCTGTGATCCAGGGCAGCGTACCCGCGCTGGACGGGACGTTCACCGGCTGCCGGTTCGCCGAGCGCTGCGAGCACGCCTTCGCGCGCTGCCGCGACACGCCGGCACCCCTGGTTGCGCTGGCGGACGGGCAGCGCGTGCGTTGCCACCTCTACGCCGGGCTGCTGGCGCCGATCGGGTCGATTGCGCCGATGGCATCGATCGCACCGGGCGTGCCGGGGGTCGAGGCGCAGCCTGCGCTGCAGCTGCGGCCGGGGGTACCGGCAGGCGCCGGGCCGGAGTCCGCCAGACCGGTTCCGTCGCAGGCGGTCGCGGCAGCGGGGCCGCTGCTCGTGGCCCGCGACCTGCAGGTCCACTTCCCCCGGCCCGGCGGCCTGCTGCGCGGCGCGCGCGGCGCGGTTCGCGCGGTCGACGGGGTCTCGCTCGAGATCGCCCCGGGGCGCACGCTGGCACTGGTCGGGGAATCGGGCTGCGGCAAGACCACGGTCGGCAAGGCGCTGCTGCGGCTGGTGGAGCCCACGGCGGGCAGCATCGTGTTCGAGGGGCGCGACCTGCGCGGGCTGGGCCGCGCCGCGCTGCGCCCGCTGCGCGCGCGGATGCAGATCGTGTTCCAGGATCCTTATGCGTCGCTCAACCCGCGCATCCGCATCGGCGATGCGCTGGACGAGGGCATGCGGTCATTGCGCCCTGAGTGGGGGGCTGCCGAGCGCGCACGGCGCATCCTGGGCCTGCTCGACCAGGTCGGCCTGCCGGCGGAGGCACGCAACCGGTTCCCGCACCAGTTCTCCGGCGGCCAGCGGCAGCGGATCGCGATCGCGCGTGCACTGTCGGTCGAGCCGCAACTGGTTGTCTGCGACGAACCGACCAGCGCGCTCGACGTGTCGGTGCAGGCGCAGATCCTGAACCTGCTGCGCAGCCTGCAGCAGCAGATGGGCTTGTCCTACCTGTTCATCACGCACAACCTGGGCGTGGTCGAAGTCGTGGCGGACGAGATTGCCGTGATGTACCTCGGGCGTATCGTCGAGCGGGGGCCGGTGCGCGCGGTGCTCGACGACCCGGCCCATCCCTACACGCGTGCGTTGCTGTCGGCCGTCCCGCGTATCGATCGCGGCGGGCAGCCGGCGACGGCCCGGATCGCCGGAGATCCGCCGCCGCCGATCGATCCGCCCGCCGGATGCCACTTCCGCCAGCGCTGTGTCCATGCCATGCCGGCCTGCGAGCAGCGGTATCCATCGACGGTTGCACGGCCGGACGGACGGGTGGTGGCCTGCCACCTGCATGCGCCGGAAGGCGCCACGGGCTGACCCGCAGTTCTGAGGCGCCTGCCGGATCAGCGGCGCTGCTGGCCCTGCTGCGTGGCGACGACCGTGGGACGGGCGGGCGGGGTGGGTGGCGCTGCCTTGCGCACGGTCGCCGTCTGCGCCGGCTTGCGCGGGGCGGCCGCAGTCGGGCGCGCTGATGGCCGACTGCCTGCGGCTGCCAGGGCGGGGCGCGCGGCTGCGCCGGTGCGTGCGCCAGGCCGGGCTGCGCGTGCCGGCGGCTCTTCGTACTGCGCGGCGGCGCCCGTCGGAATCATCAGGTCTACGTCGCCGGCAGCCGCGCGCATCTTCGGCGACAGGTCGTTACTGCGCCTGAGCGCCGCCACGGTCACGCCGTTGCGGCGTGCGATCTGGTCGAGCGGCTCGCCGGCGCGCGGGGTGTAGATGCGCACCGAGGCGAGCGCGTTTTCGCCCAGGTCGCGCAGCCCTGCGGTGAACTGCGTCATGCGGTCGAGCGGCAGCAGCAGCGTCGGCAGCTTGTTGGCGTTGATGATCGAACGGTTGTGCGCCGGGTTGAGCGCGACGAACTCTTCGACGGTCATGCCGGCGAGCCTGGCCGCGACCTTGACGTCCATGTGCTGGTCGACCTGAACGGTGCCGAAGAAGGGCTCGTTCGGCACGTCGGCCAGCGTCATGTTGAACTGCCGCGGGTTGGCGATGATGTTCTTGACCGCCTGCAGCTTGGGCACGTAGGCCCGGGTCTCCGCCGGCAACTGCAGGCTGGAGAAATCGACCCGGTCGCCGCGCAGCGCGTTGCGGGCGATCGCCCGCTGCACGCAGCCTTCACCGCAGTTGTAGGCGGCGAGCGCGAGGTCCCAGCTGCCGAACATGTCGTACAGCTTCTGCAGGTAGTCGAGCGCCGCTTCGGTGGACAGCAGGATGTCGCGCCGGCTGTCGAGCCATGCGTTCTGGCGCAGGCCGAAGTTGAGCCCGGTCGAGGGTATGAATTGCCACATGCCCGCCGCGCGTGCCGGGGACACCGCGACCGGGTTGTACGCACTCTCGATGATCGGCAGCAGCGCGAGTTCGGCGGGCATGCCGCGGCGCTCGACCACCTCGACGATGTGGAAAAGGTAGCGCCGGCTGCTCTCGACCACCCGCCGCAGGTGGTCCGGACGGTTGGCGTAGAAATCCTCCTCCTGGCGCACGGCCGGATGCACCAGGTCGGGCATGCCGAAGCCGTTGCGCAGCCGGGTCCACAGGCTGGGGGGCGGCTGTGTCAGGTCGGCGGCCGGTACGAGGCTGATGTCGCGTATCTGGCCGGACGACAGGTCGAAGCCCCCTCCGTCGCCGCGGTTGCCCAGGGACGACAGATTCGGGGCATCTCCCACCGGTGCCGGCGCAACCAGGCCCACGCGGCCCGTGGACGGCTCTAGCGCTTCATCGGCGAAGGCCGGTGTGGCCAGCGCCACCATGATCGCCACCACGAACCGCCGGCCAGCCAGACCGTATGCCCGACGATGCGCCACATCGCACAAGCGTGAGAGGACGGACGGGCGAAGCAGAAGCCGGGCGGTCAGTGCTGACAGACAAACCATCGATCGGTGCCCCGGTGGTGCGACTGCGCACGATCACCGAAGGGCGATGTCATTTCATCGCGACTGCGGGGGTCGAAACATCAGCAGGCAGGATCGCACACGGCCGGAGATCAGGAAAAAAACCAGCTTAGTCGGCCGGGGCAGTCGAGTCAAGCACGAAGATAACCGTCTTGAATCGTATCTGGCTGATTATTAGAGGATATTGGAAGTCTCGCGCGCGTCCGCGCGCGCAACCCGGGCTCAGAAGGTGTTCTTCCAGGTGCGCAGTTCAGCGAACACTTCCACCGGTCCGGACAGTGGACGTCCGGCATGCGCCGCCGCGGCGCCGGCCACGGTCGGTTCGGCACAGCGCAGGAACGGATTGGTGGCGACTTCCGTGCGCAGGGTGGACGGCAGCGAGGGGCGGCCGCAGCTGCGCAGGGCTTCGACCGCGCGCGCCCACTCGTCGATCGCGGCGTTGTCCGGTTCGACCGCGCGCGCGAAGGCGATGTTGGCCGCGGTGTATTCATGGCCGCAGAACACGAGCGTCTCCGCCGGCAGCGCCGCCAGCCGGTCGAGGGAGGCCGACATCTGGGGCGGCGTGCCCTCGAACATCCGCCCGCAACCGACCGAGAACAGGGTGTCGCCGGAGAACAGCATCCCGTGTCCGTGGAAAGCGACGTGGCTGGAGGTGTGCCCCGGCACCTCGAGCACGTCGAACGCGAGCCCGTCGTCGCAGAGCGCATCGAGTACCAGGCGGTCGCCATCGCGCACGCGCACGGTCGCTTCGGTGATCCGGTCATCGGCCGGCCCGTACACCGGCACCGGGCCGAGCGTGCGTACCAGTTCGGCGACGCCACCGATGTGGTCTGCGTGGTGGTGCGTGAGCAGGATGCCGGTCAGGCGCAGGCCGGCGGCCTGCAGCGCCGCGAGCACCGGTGCCGCCTCGCCGGGATCGACGACCACCGCACGGCCGCCGGCGCGGATGCACCAAATGTAGTTATCCTTGAATGCGGTGATCGGCTCGATCGTGACCGTGGCCGGCAGGCTGGTCGGTACGGCGGGACGCTCGGTGGACGAGGCGGGCATGGCAAGGCTCCGGAGCAGGGAAGGCAGTTCGTGTCGGACGGGATGAAGAACCAGGTCGAGATGGTAAACGCACAGCCCTCGGGTCCGGGCGCGCCGCATGCTGACTGGCTCGCCACGCCGCTCGGCCAGTACCTGGTCGAGCAGGAGCAGCGATTCTTCGACGCGGCCGTGGTCGACCTGTTCGGCTACAACGCCCTCCAGGTCGGGCTGCCCGAGGTCGACCTGCTGCGCGCGAGCCGGATGACGCTGCGCGAGCGCGTCGCCCCGAACGTACCGGCCGGCGTGCGCGCCGACTGCACCGCCCTGCCGATCGCACCGAGCGTCGTCGACCTGGTGGTGCTGCCGCATGTGCTCGAGTTCAGCCTGCATCCGCACCAGATCCTGCGCGAGGTCGAACGCATCCTCATGCCCGACGGACACCTGCTGATTTCCGGCCTCAATCCGTGGAGCCTCTGGGGCATCGGCCGGACGCTGGCCGGCGCCGGTGGCG
>CAIQON010000380.1 GCA_903873475.1 uncultured bacterium | reverse complement strand
GGCTGCGGCCGTGCGCTCCGAGTTCCGCGACCGTGCCGACGTGGACATCTGGTACGCGATCGTGCTGGCCAGCCACGCCGGGGCGAAAGGCGGGCTCGGTGCGCTGTCGCTGGCGAAGGAGGCGAAGGTCGCGCTCGAGCAGGCGATCGCGCGCGATCCGAAGGCGCTCGAAGGGTCTGCCTACACGAGCCTGGGCTCGCTGTACTATCAGGTTCCGGGCTGGCCGATCGGCTTTGGCGACAAGGACAAGGCACGCGACCTGCTCGGCCGTGCGCTGGCGATCAGCCCGCGCGGCATCGATTCCAACTTCTTCATGGGTGACTTCCTGTACCGAACCGGCGACTACGAAGGCGCGAGGCGTTCGCTCGAACTCGCGCTGCAGGCGCCGGCCCGCCCGACACGGCCGCTTGCCGACGAAGGGCGCCGCCGCGAAGCCGAGGCACTGCTGGTGCTGGCCAGGCAGAAACTCCCCTGAGCAACGGATGACCGATGCGCCTGCTTCTGGTTGAAGACGACGAGCCGCTTGGCTCGGGCATCCGCGATGCGCTCGAGCGAAATCGCTACCTCGTCGAGTGGCTGCGCGATGGTGCGCTCGGGCTGGAGGCGCTGCGCAGCGGAACCTTCGACCTGGCCGTGCTCGACCTGGGCCTGCCCAGGCTCGATGGCATGGAGGTGCTGCGCAAGGCTCGGGAAGCCGGGGTACGCACGCCGGTACTGGTGCTCAGTGCGCGCGACACCACCACGCAGCGCATTGGCGGGCTCGATGCGGGTGCAGACGACTACATGGTCAAGCCGTTCGACGTCGACGAGTTGCTGGCGCGCCTGCGCGTGATCGAGCGGCGACACCGGGGCGCGGTGGACAATCGTCTCGGCCACGGCGAACTGGAGATCGATACCGCGGCCATGGCGGTGCGGCTGCGCGGCCAGCCGGTAGTCCTGCAGCGGCGTGAGTTCCTGCTGCTGCGCAAGCTGCTCGACCACACCGGGCAGGTGATGAGCCGCCAGCAACTGGAAGAATCGATCTACGGCTGGGACCGCGATGTCGAGAGCAATGCGCTCGAGGTCCATGTGCACAACCTGCGGCGCAAGCTCTATCCGGGCCTGATCCGCACGGTGCGCGGGGTCGGCTACGTGATCGACCCGCCTGCGGCGGACGCCGGCGCATGAGCGGCAGGGCCGTCGGTACCGGCCGTTCCATCCGCCTGCTGCTGCTGGCTGGCACCACGCTGATCCTGCTGGCAGTGATGGGCGTCAGCGCGCTTCTGTCCTTCCTGGCCGGCCAGAAGGAGGCCGAAGAACTGTTCGATGCGCGCCTGGCCACCTCGGCGCGGGTGATCGAGAGCCTGATCGCGCGCTCGGTCGAGACCGCGTCGATCGAGGCGCCGCTCGTGATGTCGCTGCCGGCGCCGATTGCCGACAACGGCGAGCACCGCGACGATCCGACGGCGCTCGGCCACTACTACGAGACGCACATCGCCTACCAGGTGTGGCGGGCCGCCGCCGGCGAGGTGCCGCGGCTGCTCGCCCGCTCCAGTTCGGCGCCGCAGGAGCCGATCTCGGTGCTCGAGCCAGGTTTCTCCGAGCGGGTGATCGACGGCAGGCTGTGGCGGGTGTTCGCGCTGGCGAGCGGCAGTGTCTGGATCCTCGCGGGCGAACGCGACGACGCACGCTCCGAACTCACCGACGAACTGGGCTGGGCCGTCACCGCACCCATGCTCATCGGGCTGCTCCTCGTGCTCTCGGCCAGTGCGGCGCTGGTCAGGTACGGCCTCGCGCCGCTGTCGGACCTGGCGCTGCGCATCCGCATGCGCGCGCCGCAGGCCTTCGGTCCGATCGAGCTGCCACGGGTGCCGGCGGAGATCGCCCCGGTGGTCGCGGCGTTGAACGGGCTGCTCGAGCGGGTGCGCGAGACCCTCGATCGTGAGCGCCGCTTCGTCGATGCAGCGGCGCATGAACTGCGTACGCCGCTGGCGGCCCTGCGCCTGCACGCCCAGAACCTGCAGCGTGCGGGCGACGACGCGCAGCGCGCCGTATCGCTGTCGCGCGTGCTGGAAGGCGTCGAGCGCACTGCCCATCTGGCCGAGCAGATGCTGGCGTTGAGCCGTGCGGGCCGCCCCGCCACCGAACAGGCGGCGGTTGCGCTGCGCGAGGTCGTGGCCGACGCGGTGCGCCAGCGCGAGAGCACGGCGCGGCTCACCTCCCATCTGCTTGAAGTCATCCTGTGCGACGACCCGTGCACCCGCCTCGGCGATGCGTCCGCCCTGTCCAGCATGGCCGGCAACCTGATCGACAATGCGTTGCGCTACTCGGCGCCGGGCAGTCCGGTCTCGATCACCCTGGCGCGGCTTGGAGACGATGCGGTGCTCACCGTGTCGGACCTCGGTCCTGGCATTCCCGGGCCGCTGCGCGACAGGGTGTTCGAACCCTATTACCGGGTGCCGGGCTCGAACGGCGTGGGCAGTGGCCTCGGGCTGTCCATCGTGCGCGAGGTGGTCGACCGGCTCGGTGGCACGATCTCGATCGCCGCCGGTCCGACGGGCGCAGGTACCACGATCGAAGTGAAGATCCCGCTCGGTTGAACGGCACCGGGGCGGGTGCCCGGGGTGGGGGGTGTTGCATCTGGCAGGATTCGTGCATGCTGCGAATGCGTTCCTCCTCCCTCCCGAAAAGGATGCACGATGGCTCGTACACCCGATGTCGGAGGCGCCGGACCTGCCGACGCAGCGCTGGCCACCGAAAACCCTTCGATCGTGGCCGGCCCTGGCCGGCGGCGTGCGCTGGTGGCCGGCCTTGGCGCGGCTGCCGGCGGCCTGCTCCCCGCGATGTTGCCCGCCGCGGCGCGCGCCCAGCCCACGTTTCCGAGCAAGCCGCTGCGCATGGTCGTTCCGTTCGCGGCCGGCGGCGTATCCGACATCGTCGGTCGCGCAGTCGGACAGAGGATGGGCGAACTCTTCGGCCAGCCGGTGGTCATCGAGAACCGCGCGGGTGCGGGTGGTGCGGTCGGCAGCGAGTTCGTCGCGAACGCGGCAGCCGACGGCTACACGCTGCTGCTGTCGAGCGTCTCGACGATCGCGATCGGGCCCTTCCTGGTGAAGAAACTCGGCTACGACCCGGTGAACGGGCTGACGCCGATCGGCATCGTCACCTATGCCCCGAACGTGCTCGCGATCCACGCCGGCCTGCCGTTCAAGTCGCTGGCTGAACTGCTTGCCTTCGCGAAGGCGAACCCGGGCAAGCTCAGCTACGGCTCCGCCGGGGTCGGCAGCATCGGACATCTGTCCGGCGAACTGCTGCGCTCTGTCACCGGTTCCGACATGGTGCACGTGCCGTACAAGACCTCGGCCGCCGCATACCCGGACGTGATCGGCGGCAACGTGTCGATGGTGTTCGACACGCTGCCGGCGGCCATCAACCACATCAAGGCCGGCAAGGTACGCGCGCTGGCCGTGCTCTCGCCGCGACGCGCGGCGCTGATGCCCGATGTGCCGACCTTCGCCGAGGCGGGTGTGCCCGAGGCGACACTCAATTTCTGGTCCGGGCTGCATGCGCCGGCCAACCTGTCCCCGGCGCTGGTGGCACGGCTGAGCGAGACCCTGAACAAGGCGCTGAACGCGCCCGACCTGAAAGAGCGGCTGCTGCAGCTCGGCGCGGATGCATTCCCGGTCAGCCAGCCCGCGTTCGTCGCGCAGATCAAGGACGACGTAGCCCGGATCGCGAAGGTTGTGAAGGCGGCTGGCATACAGCCCGAGTGATTCGACGCTGATGTCACCGCGTGCCGGCGGATGACCTCGGGGTCCGTTCCGGGGTATCCTCCAGCAGTCATTGGGGAGTAGCCGCCTTCCGTCGCGCTGTTTCGGAAGGGCCTGCGTCAACATGCTTGGCCGCCCGCGGCCATGGCGCAGGCGGCCCACGCATGGCAAGACCTTTGACCGCAGCGCCCCTGGATGGCCGGGAGGTGCGTGCGGTCATTGCTCGTCCCCGGCCGTGGAGTTCCCGATGGAAGCACTATTGATATCGACCGGCGTGGTCGCACTCGCCGAGATTGGCGACAAGACGCAGCTGCTGGCGTTCATCCTGGCTGCCCGTTTCAAGAAGCCGTGGCCGATCATCGCCGGCATCCTGTGCGCGACGCTGGTCAACCACGGGCTCGCCGGTGCGCTCGGGGCGTGGATAACCTCGGCGGTCAGCCCGGGGGCGCTGCGCTGGATCCTCGGCCTGTCGTTCATCGGCATGGCGGTGTGGACGCTGATCCCCGACCGCATCGAGGAGGAAGAGACGCAGGTCGCGAAGCACCTCGGGGTGTTCGGGGCGACCCTGGTCACCTTCTTCCTCGCGGAGATGGGTGACAAGACGCAGATCGCGACCGTTGCCCTGGCCGCCCACTACGCCGTGCCGCTGCTGGTGGTCATCGGGACCACGCTGGGCATGCTGGTCGCGGACGTGCCGGCCGTGTTCGTCGGCAACCGCTTTGCGGCGAAGATACCGATGAAACTCGTGCACTCGATCGCGGCCGGCATCTTCGCGGTGATGGGTGTGCTGACGCTGTTCGGCATCGACAACCTTTTCTGATCAGGGCAGGAGGCGACATGGGCGCAGGCAGCGAACGCGGTCGGGATGACGGCGAAGACGACGACTCCGACGACTCCGATGGCGCCGAGGCTGGCGGCCGGGGCGGCGGTGCGGCCGAGGACGATGGCGAGAACTGCCCGCTGTGCGGCTACTTCAACAGCCCGGCTGCGGGCGACACCTGTGACCACCTGCGTGCGTGGGTGTGGGACGACGTGATCGAGGGCAGCCCGGTCTACGACGAGTTCGCCGCGGCCTGGTCCGACTTCTCCGACCTCGCCTCCAGCGCGGAGGATGTCGCCGAGTTCGCCGATAATGCGCTCGGCCTGGCCGAGTCGATGGCGCTGCCCGATGCGCTGGTCGCCTACAGCCACTGGGAGAATTCACCGCTCGACGTGTTCGTCGAACTGGCTGGCGCGGCGGTCGGGGAGGGCTGGACCATGTCCGGGCCGCTCGGCGGCAGCGGATACTGCGTGTACCTCGAATCGGACGAGCGGGCGAATGCAGCGACCGATGGCTATCGTGCGCTGCTGGCGGCGATCGATCCCGGGCGCTGAACGGCGCACCGCGGAGCAACCTGGGGAGAATGGCGGCATGAGCAGCGATGCGATGATCAGCACCATGATGAAGGCCTGGCGATTCCTCTACCGCCGCGGCTTCATCGAAGGTTTCGGCCACATCAGCGCGCGCATCCCGGACAGCGACCAGTGGATGATCACGCGCCACTCGCTCGGGCCGGATGCGCACCCGGAAGACTTCCTGGTGTACGACCTCGAGGGCAGGCGCGTGTCCGGCAAGGGCGACATGCCTGGCGAGTATCCCATCCACCTCGAGATCCTCAAGGCACGTCCGGACGTCGGCAGCCTGGTGCACTACCACGGCATGTACTCGACCGCGTTCACCACCAGCTCGCGCCCGACGCTCAAGCCGATCCACCTGATGGGCACGCTGTTCCACGACGGCGTGCCGACCTACCACGATCCGAGGCTGGTCAGCACCGCCGAGCGGGGCCATGCGCTGGTGAAAGCCCTGGGCCCGCACCGCGCGGTGCTGATGCGCGCGCATGGCGCAGCGATCACCGGTGGCACGATCGAGGAGATGGTCGCCGGCGCCTTCCTGTTCGAGGAGAACGCGCACCGGGCGGTGATCAGCGCGCAGATCGGCGAGCCGGTGTGGATCGAGGACGACCTGGCGAAGGATGCCGGCGAGGAACTGGTGCGCAGCCGCGGGCCGTTTCGCCGCGTCTGGGCGCTGCTGGAAGCGGATGAGGCGGCCGAGGCCGCTGGCAAGTGACCGGAGTGAGCACAACATGAAGACGACACGTTGCATCCGTGGACGCAGCCCGGCGGGCGGCGCCGCAGTGCTGGCAGCCGCGCTGCTGTGCGCAGGGCTGCCGATGGCTGGCTGGGCGCAGGGGCAGGGCGGTGAATTCCCCAACCGCCCGATCCGGCTGGTACTGCCGTTCGCCGGCGGCACCGACGTGGTCGCGCGGCTGCTCGCGCAGCGGCTGTCGACGTCGCTGGGCCAGCAGGTGCTGGCAGACCAGCGCCTCGGCGCCGGCGGCAACATCGCGCACGAGGCGGTGGCCAGGGCCGCGCCGGATGGCTACACGCTGCTGATGGCGGCACCACCGGTCGTGCTCAATCCATTGCTCAACCCGAAGGTCGGCTTCGACCCGGTGCGCGACTTCACGCCGGTGGCGGTGGTCGCTGCGATCCCGAGCGTGCTGGTGGTGCATCCGCTGGTGCCGGCGAAATCGATCAAGGAACTGGTCGCGCTGGCGCGCCGCAATCCGGACAAGCTGAGCTACGGCTCGGGCGGCGTCGGATCGACGCCGCACCTGGCCTCTGAACTGCTGAAGTCCCTCGCCGGCATCCGGATGCTGCACGTGCCGTACAAGAGCGCGACCATCGCGCTGACCGGGGCCATGGCGGGCGAGGTCGATGTCGTGGTGGTCGCGTCCTCCAGTGCCGCGCCGTACGTGAAGAACGGCCGGCTGCGTGCCCTGGCGGTACTCGATGGCAAGCGCGTCGGGTCGATGCCCGAGGTACCCACCGCCGCCGAGGCGGGTTATCCGCAACTGCTCGCGGTCAACTGGTATGCGGTGCTCGCGCCGCGCGACACGCCGGTGGCGATCGTCGAGCGGCTCAATGCCGAATCGGTGAAGGCGATGAACGCGCCGGAGACGCGCGAACGCCTCGTCGGGATCGGCGGCGAACCGATGTCTACCACGCCCGCGCAGGCTGCAGCGTTCATCCGCGACGAGATGGTGCGCTGGGGCAAGGTGATCCGAGAAGCCGGCGTGAAGGCGGAATGAACGCGAACGGGGGCGGGCAGGCACGAGGCCTCGCCTCGGTTGTCGTCGCTGCGGGCTTGGTGCTGGCCGCCACCGCAAGTCCGCCCGCGACCGCGCAGGCGCAGGAGTATCCGACTCGGCCGATCCGACTGGTGCTGTCTTTCGCAGGTGGCACCGATGTCGTCGGACGCCTGCTTGCCCACGGACTCTCCGTCGCTCTGGGCCAGCCAGTCCTGTCCGACCAGCGGCTGGGTGCCGGCGGCAACATCGCGCACGAAGCCGTTGCCCGCGCAGCACCCGATGGCCATACCCTGCTGATGTCCGGGACGCCGCTGGTGCTCAACCCGTTGCTCAATCCGCGGGTCCGCTACGATCCGGTGAAGGACTTCACCGCCGTCGCGATGGTGGCGTCGATCCCGCGCGTGCTGGTGGTGCATCCATCGGTTCCGGCCAGGACCCTGAAGGAACTGGTCGCCCTGGCACGCCGGTATCCCGGCAAGCTCAACTATGGCTCGGGCGGAGTCGGCTCGACGCCGCACCTGGCGGCCGAACTCCTGCAGGCGCTGGCGGGGATGAAGATGCTGCACGTGCCTTACAAGAGCGCGACGATCTCGCTTGCAGGCGTGATGGCCGGCGAAGTGGATGTCGTCGTCGTGTCCTCTTCCAGTGCGGCCTCGTACGTCAAGGATGGCCGGTTGCGCGCACTGGCGGTGCTCGACCGCAATCGGCTCGCCTACATGACCGAGGTGCCCACTGTAGCCGAGCTCGGCTATCCACAGCTGATGGCGGAGGGCTGGTACGCGCTGCTCGCACCGCGCGATACGCCGGCGGGGATCATCGACCGGCTCAATGCGGCTGCGGTCAAGGCGATGGGCACACCCGAGGCGCGCGAGCGGCTGGCGGGCATCGGCGGTGAGCCGATGTCCACCACCGCCGCGCAGGCGGCCGCCTACATCCGCGACGACATGGCGCGCTGGGCCGGCGTCATCCGCAGCGCTGGCATCAAGGCCGACTGACGCGCATATCAGTAGCTGGAAAACCGTGTCTGACCCGGGTTTTGGGTCGCGAGACGGAAATGCGGGTCAGACACGGATTTCGGATTTCGTGGTCAGAGGTGCTCGGCCATCCAGTCGGCGGTCAGCGGGCGGAAGCGGTAGCTGATGTTGAAGCAGACATGGTTTCCGTCTTCGTAGACGACGAGTTCGGTCGGGCCGGAGGCGGCCTTCGCCAGCCGTGCGCCTTCGGCGGGCGGGATGATGCGGTCGCCGCCGCCGAACACGATGAGCAGCGGGCAGCGGATGTGCTGTGCCTTGCCGTCCAGCGTGAGCTGTGCGGCGGCGGCATCGGCTTGCGCCTGCGTGAGTGCGTGTGCCCGCGCGCTGAACACCTGTTGCGACACCAGCGGCATCTGCGGCAGCACCGGCGCGAAGTCGAACGGCCCGCAGTTGGCGATGCAGGCCTTCAGGCGTGGTTCTCCCGAGGCGGCCAGCGGCGCATAGAAGGCACCCAGGCTCTGGCCGACGACGCCGACGCGGCCGCCGTCGACATCGTCACGCCGTTCCAGTACGTCGATCACCGCGCCGATCACCCGTCCCCAGTCGGTGCGGATCGGCAGGCGGAACGCGGTCTCGCCCTGGCCCGGGCCGTCGAGCGTGAGCGTTGCCATGCCGCGGTCGAGGAAGGCATCGCTCCATGCGTGCAGCTCTTCCTTGCAGGCGTCCAGGCCGGGCAGGATGACCGCCACCGGCGCGCGCGCACCGCTGCGCGGCCGGCGCAACCAGCCGACCAGGTGCGTGCCTTCGAACGGGAACTCGACGCGCAGCATCGGTGGGTCGAGGTCTGGCGCAGCTGCCGTGTAGCAACGGAGCATGCTGTCGTGCGCGGCGCGATACTCGTCCGGGGCCGCCGCGAACAGGTGCTTCGCGTAGTGGTAGTAGATCGCGGCACGCAGGTGGCTCTCGGCGGCGGTCAGCCGGCGCCCGAGTGCAGCCGATTCGGCGGCATGCTGCTCGTGCCGGCGCGCCTCGTCCGACCAGATGCTGCACCAGTCGTCCCACCGTTCGATGCGCGAGACCAGGCGCTGGAGGTCGTTGTGATCCACGCCGGTCGCGACATAGCGCGGCGTGAAATGGGCAAAGATCAGGTCCACCATCGGATCGCGAGCCATCGGCCACCTCCTCGTTCGTTGGTCCGGAATATACTCGCTGGCTCCAATGGACCCCAACACAGGACTGGCACCATGAAGACTTTCCGTCGCGTCGTCACCGGCTTCAACAAGGAAGGCAAGAGCTGCATCAAGTGGGACACCCAGATCGAGCCGAAGAACGTGCGTCCCGGCTTCGACAACATCCCGCTGTGGGCGACGAAGAAGCTGCCGGCCGAGACGGCCACCGACGATCCGAACAACTGGGAACTGGGCACCAGCCTGGCCGGCGGGTCCGTGTTCCGCTTCGGCGTCTACGCGCCGGGCAACGTGCCGCGCTGGCACGCCACCGACTCGGTCGACTACGCGATCTGCATCGCCGGCGAGATGATCATGGAAATGGACGAAGGCTCGGTGCACCTGAAGGCGGGTGATGTCGTGATCCAGCTCGGCACCAACCACAACTGGCGCAACCCGGGCACGGTCGACTGCGTGATGGCCTATGTGCTGATCGCCACCGAAGGTGCGAAGACCACCGGCTGGACCGAGCACAACAACGACAAGACCGCCGGCCACTGACGGCAGGCGATTCGCGCGTCCGGTTCGCGCGTCCGGTTCGCGGTTCCGATGCTGGCTGCCTGATCCCCGGACGCAGGTCCGGCGATCAGGGCCGGGCAGGACGCGCGGCGTCGGTCAGGATGTTGCCGGCGCGCTCTTCGCGGTCGGCCTGACGTAACCCCTGCCTGACCATCACGGCCAGGTCGTGTCGCAGCCTGAACCTTGCATTGAGACGGCTGGCACGCTCGCTCGACTCGTCGGGGTCCGGCACTGCCGTCGAACGGCTGGCGAGGACCAGCTTGTTGCCGGAACCGGCGATGTCCATCACCGACAACGCGGGGAAGACCGACAGGTAGGTGGCGACCATGTTGTCATACAGGGCGTTCGCCGACCGGCCCCACAGGTTGGCGATGACCACGCCGTCTGCCGCGAGCGACTGCTGCACCGCGATCAGGAACTCGCGTGTCGTGAGCGCATACGGCACGTCGTGCGCGCTGAAAGCATCGAGCACCACCAGGTCGTAGCGGGCACGCGCATGTTCGATCCAGTGCCGGCCGTCGCCGACGTGCGCCTTCAGGCGCTGGTCGTCGCGGAACCCGAAATGGGATCGGGCCACCTCGACCACCGCTGGGTCCAGTTCGACCACGTCGATGTCCGAATCCGGCAGGTGCTTGCGCATGAACATCGGGATCGTGCCGCCGCCGAGACCGACGACCAGTATTCGCTGCGGTTCCGGCTTCCATGTGAACACGGCGGGGATTGCCCGTGCATACGCGAGTTCGAGGTGGTCCGGATCGCCGGGCTTGACCACGCTCTGCCGTGCACCGTGCATCTCGAAGCGGAGCGACCGCAGCCCGTTGGCGTCCTCGCTGACCACCAGCAGGTCGCTGAAGCGCGATGGCGCCTTGTGGATCACCTGCTCCGCGGCCTGGGCGAATGCGGTGAGGCTGCAGGTCAGCAGGAGCAGCGCCAGCAGGCCGTGCGCAAGTGGTCCGGTATGCTGTGCTCGGTTCCGGGGAGTCAGGGGATGCATGTGGCGGAGCTCCGGTCGCGGGCTGATCGATCGCGGGCTGCGCCCGCCGCTCGGCGGATCCCGCTGCCCCGCTAGGGTATCAGGGACGGCCGGCTGTCGCGGACGGCGTCACCCCGTCGTTGTCCGCAGTGCGACACGGTCGAAGTCGATCTGGAAGATCATTCATGCGAATCCTGCTGCAACTCCTGGCGCTTGCCTTCGTGTGTTCCGCCGGTTCGGCTGGGGCGCAAACGGTTTCCTGTGGCATCGTCCTGATGCATGGAAAGTGGGGAATGCCCCAGTCCCCGTACTTGCAGCCTGTAGCTGACAAGCTTCGCCCCCATTGCCAGGTCGTTCTGCTCGAGATGCCATGGTCACGCCAGCGCATGTATGACCGCCCTTATGGCGATGCGCTGGAGCAAGTCAGGCAGGCTGCAGCTTCGTTTCGGCAATCTGGCGTGCAATGGGTAGCCGTAGGCGGGCAAAGCTTCGGGGCCAATGCCGCTTTGGCTTACATGGCACAGGTCGGGGATGTCGATGCGCTCATTGTCCTGGCCCCCGGGCATGTCCCCGAAAATTTCTACCATGACGTCAGCGTGCGGCCCAGCGTAGATGAAGCGCAGCGTCTGGTCGAGGCAGGCAAGGGCGAGACCTCCGTGGGCCTGACTGATATCAACCAAGGGCGGCGTAGATCGATAAAGGCATCAGCTACATCGATCTGGAGTTATTTCAGCCCCCACGGTTTGGGCAACATGTCACTCAGTGCCCAGGGTGCCAAAAGATCGGTCCCTGTTTTCTGGGCCATCGGAAACATGGATCCTCTCTCTGGTGCCGCGTCGAGCGCGATCTTTCGAAGTTTTCCCCCTCATCCCGACAGCATCTACCATGAAGTGCGGGCAGATCATGCGAATACGCCCGATGCTGCTTCCGATGCGTTGGCCAGCTGGGTAATGTCTCGACTGAAGCGCTGAATGGGCTGCCGCAGGATTTCGGACAGCTTCTGCGCGACCATGCGCGTCGGTCGATCGGCGCCGAGCGCCTGCTCAGATGCCGATCAACAGGTGGTCGAGCGACAGCCGACCCGGCCCGAGCAGCAGCAGCGCCAGCGGAATCACCGTGTACATCAGTCCGGCGTCCCAGCTGTGCTGCCCCGGGGCAGCGAACGGCTCGCGCTTGCGCCAGATCAGTTCACGGGTAGCCCAGGCACCGAATACGGTCAGGCCGGCCGCCGCAAGCGGCGTTGCCAACCCGAGCATCAGCGCAGCGCCACCGCCGACCTGCACACCGGTGGCCAGACCTGCCAGCCACAACGGCAATCCATGGGCCTGGGCAAAGCGTCCGACATGGCCGAGCTTGTTGCAGCCATGCACGAACGAGCCGGCACCGATGGCCAGTCGCAGGGCGAGCAATGCGATGTCGAGTGCCACGAGCGAGTGCATGCATGCTGCAACAGATTACAGGACGGTCGAAACCATACCATGGCGAATGCCGCCGCGCGGCGCTAGCGACCCGCTGGTGCCGCGAGCGCGCACAGCCGCTCGGCAATGCGGCGCGCTCCATCGGGAGCACTGACCATCCGCTGCGCAAGTCGGCGCGCCTGCGTACGCTCGGTGCATTCGCCGCTTGCCTCACGCAGGGCCGCCGCCCAGTCGCCAGCGCTGCACGCGGACACCCGTCGTCCTGCGCCCAGGCGTTCGATCCGGGCAGCGTTGTCGAACTGGTCGTAGGCGAACGGCGCGATCAGTTGTGGAATGTCCGCCGCCAGCGCGCTGGCGACGGTGCCGATGCCACCGTGGTGGACGATCGCCGCGCAGCGCGGCAGCAGCCGGGCAAACGGCGCATGGCGGATCGCCATGATCGACGCCGGCAAGCCCGCCGGGAACGCATCGGCCAGTGCACTCACCAGCAGCCCTCGACAGCCAGCACGGCGCACCGCGTCAACTGCACACGCGAGAAATCGCTCGGGCTGCGCCATTCCAGTGCCTGCGGTGAACACCACCGGTGCCGGTCCGGCGGCAAGGAATGCCTCCAGCTCGGTCGAGAGCCCCTGCGAGCCGTGTGCTGCGTCGCCAGCCCACGGCAGCGCGAAGTCGAACTGCTCGCCATGGGCTGGCCAGTCGGGCTGGGCGGGGGCAAACCACTCGGGGAAGGCTGCGATCACCGCGTGGGGTGAATGCAGCCAGTGCCGATGGACTTCGCGCAACGGTGCCAGCCCGTACTGCGCCCGCAGCGCGTTGAGGCCGGGCGCGACCATCCGATCGAGCTGCCACGCCATGACGCCGAGTGCGCCGCGTCGAACGGCCAGCGGCAGGCTGCGCACCCAGCCTGCTCCGGGCAGGCACGGAAAGTCGTGCGCCGAGAGCAGGCACAGCGGCGACAGGTGCACGCTCGCCGTACGCGGATGCCCGCGCTCGGCGGCGATGCGCACCGCCAGCGCGAGGGTGGAGCCGACCAGCAGGCAGTCCCGGTCCTCGGTCCACGGCACGAGTGCCTCCAGCGCATGCGGCACCGCGTGCAGGACGCGTGCCCACAACCGGCTGATGCCACGCGCCGGGTCCCATAGCAGCGGATCGGCGAGTGCTACGCGGTAGTCCTCCGGCGCCCCCAGCGCGCACAGCGGCACGCCGGCTGCCTGCGCCTGGGGCTCGAAATACGCGCTGGTGGCCAGCGTCACGTCGACGCCACGCTCGATCAGACACCGGCCGATGGCAATGAACGGCAGCACATCCCCGGCGCTGCCGACACCGTGCAGCAGAACGCGCGCGCGTCGAGCCGGCGCTACCGGATGTTCGGCTGCCACTGGATCACCTGCTGCATGATGAAGCCGAGGCCTTGGCCGGAGGCGACTTCGTTCCTATTTCGTCGCCTTCATCTGGGCGATTCGCTTGGCCTCTTCGGCACGGATGCGGCCGAGCATCGCGGCATCGGGATCCGTCCAGTTGCCCCCGGCCGTACGCGCCATGTAAGCCGTGGCACGTGCGAATGCATCCAGAGGCAGATCCGCCTGACCGCCCTTGGGTGGCATTGCGCGCACACCTACCCAGGCATGCGCGGTAAGTACCTCCTGGCCTTCCTTGATCAGCGGCGTCCAGGCCGTGCGGTCGCCGAACTTCGGCGCGTTGGCAACGCCGGTGGCGTGGCAGGCCATGCAGACCTGCTTGTAGACCTGCTCGCCGGAGGCGGCTGTCTCGGCGGCAAACGCGGCCGGCGCCAACAGCCCGGCCATCAGCGCCAGCAGCGAAGCGCGACTGCCCGGGCGGGCGAGGGTGAGTGGATGGATCGATACCGTCATGTGCCCAGCTTCCAACCGTGACTCCGTGATTTACTCTACTCCCATTCCTTCGCCCCGCGTACGCTGCAGCGGGCGGGCATGAATCAGAACCGGATGGACATGTCGACCGCATCGATGATAGAAAAGCGAGCGGGCGGTAGGTTCCATCGATGTTCGTAGCATCCCGACCAGGATCTTCACGCCCAGTGCCCCACTGCAGCAGGTTTCTCCACGTTCATTCCGCCCGCACCTTGTGCGCGAGCCTGCTCTCCTGCCTCGTCGTGATCGCAGCGCCCTGCGCGCTCGCCCAGCCCCCGGTGCCCGCGCCCGGCGCAGGCACGGTACCACTGGATCTTGTACCACTGGCACCACTGGCACCACTGGCACCGATGCTCGCTGGAACGCTTTCGATCGAGCATTCGACCAGCGGGCATGGCGAAGTGATCGCCGTGTGGACGGTCCTCAACGAGTCGGATGAGCCGCAGACGTTGCAGGTATCCGACAGCCTGGCGCTGGCCGCGCGCAGCGGCGCGCTGGCCTGGTTGCTGGTCGGCTGGTCGATCGCCGGGGGCCGTGCCGGCGACAGCGTGTCGATCGCACCAGGGCAGTTCCGGCGATTCCGCTACCGGGTCGACCTGCCGCCAAGTATCGGCGGTGCTACGGTGTTCAGGATGGCCACTGCCGCAGGCGAGCTTGTGGCCTTTGCCGACCTGCCGGCGCCTGCAGCCAGGGTGATCGCCGCG